>CAYLYF010000009.1:0-52817 GCA_964387595.1 uncultured Thermodesulfobacteriota bacterium
ATCAGTGGTGTAAATTGTTTTTTTACCCACAGATTCTGTTGAAGAACCATATTTTCCATTATCCGGTCAGGTTTTGTTTATAATGTATTAGTATTCGGGCAGTCTAATGAATAGTTGAGCGAACTTACGAATTAAAATAAATTTGCTCAATTCAAGATAAGCCGGCCCTGGTGATTTAAATAAATATAAGATAAAGAAAAATGAATGTCAATTTGTAACATAATATCCGGTGTTTTAAGCTTATTTATAATAAAGCGCTGAAGCCTGGGTATCCTTTTTTAATGTTTCAGTCAGGTCCGGTTATTTAAAAAAAGCACACCATTTATGGGATCAGGCTTAAAGATGATTTTGAGGCTGATATTTTTATTAGAGGGGACAAGAAGGTTATGAAAAGTTGTTGTCCTTACAGGAGAATGATGGGTATTTTAGACTCAAAGAAGCAAAACCAAACCGGAGGGTAAATATGCTGACACGAGATCTGGTTCATGCACAACGGCTGAGTCCGGTCAGAAGAGATGTTTGCCCGGCGGGTTTAAAAGACAAAATCGCGAGGAAAGTGGTGGCCATAATTCCTATCCGCTGATTTTCAGCACGACAAGGGGCGGTTTAGAACAACCGCCCTTTTTTTGACTGATCAGGCTCCCGCCGCAGGCAGGATATCAAGGCCCGTGTAGGTGGTGAATAGCATTTCCAATTGCGTCTTTGCATCGGGATTTAAGGCAATAGCGTAGACCATCATGCCGAAAATTTTATAAGCGTCGGCCTGGCCGGCAGCACTTTTGAAAGCGTAGGCAAAAGGCCCGCCCGTCAGTTCATCAAAAGCACCGGTTATGTCAGCAGCGGCATCTGGATTCCTTGCCACACAAGACAGTAATCGGCCCACTGCCTGTCTATAGACTGGATTTACAGTCCACAAATATTGATCAACGGGCCGGGCCGGGCCGCAGAACTCCAGTGCTGCCGCAATGAGGTCTGTAGCGGTGTCAGGTGCACGCGCAATGGAATAGCACAGGTCTGAGATTGTGTCAATCCGGATGGCCCGCACTGCGGGGCTGCCGGAATTGGCCGTATCGGCAACTCCCAGATAGGTGCGGGTTATATCCAGCAGTTTATCTGCAGCTTCAGGCTGACGGGCCATATTCTCAAAAAGCGCGATGAGAGCCACCATCCGGGCCTCTTTTGCTTCGCTTGTCAGGAGGCCCAGGCTGTCGAGAGGGGCAAGGTACAGGTGCGCCAGCTCCGACAGGGTGTCGGAGGCCTCAGGCTGTCGGGCTACTGCCTCAAGCAGGGATGTAACCGCGTACATGCGGCCGGCCTGTCCATGTCGGATAAGGAGGGGGTAGTCCGCAGCAGTTCCGCAGGCACTGCTCAGCAGGGCCGAAAGCTTGTTAGCCATCTCAGGCTGCCGGGCCACATTAGCAAACAGAGAGGCACAAGCATTGAAGTACGCCAGCTGGACCCCGGGGGCAAGCCGCACCAGGAGAGCATCATTAAACAGGCCCAGGGTGTTCTGATACGATGCCAGGGTGGCATTGTCGAATGCTCCCGGGTTACGGGCAGAGGCCTCTAAAATAATTGCCATGGCTTCTGCACGGCTCTGCTGGGCCAGTATGTCCGACCGGGGCGATGCCGCAGCAAAGCCTGCGCTGAAAATTCCCGGCAGCAGCAGGAGGGTAAAAAGGGCCGCTCTCATTCGTTTTGTTTTCTGCATTTCTCATCTCCACATAATGTTTTTATTCTACCGTTGTCTTTTGCATTCCTCACGGGCGGGTATGCTCCGGCAAAACATTGAAGCAATAATTAGTGCAAATTCCAGATACGCTGTCGAGCGGTTTGTGTTTGTGCGGTGAAGGGGTGCTTCAAATCGTGCAGCGACACTGAACTAAAGCCTGTTTAATTGACATAGTCTGTCACCAAGCCTATACTTTCTGTATAAATAAAGCAAGTCTGATTGTGTATGTCAATGGCTATAAAAAAGATACAAATATTTACACTATCATTCGACATGCATTAAAATTCTTTGTATGATTTCTCTATATTGGGGTGCTCCCGATGTTGGACCCTTTTTATCCCTGTTTGTGGCAGCGGGTATTTGTGATATGATGACTTGTAAAAACATATTCGTGTCTGGAAAGATTAGCGGAGAGGACAATGACTGATCCAAAACTGTTTACAGATATCAAAAAAGGAGTGCAGAAAAAATCAACTGATGAGCTGCTTGTTATCTGGAAAGAGAACAAAAGGACCCGGTGGTCGGATAATGCTTTTGAAGCCATCAGGCAGATACTAAAGGAGCGGTCTGTTGAATTACCGGAGCAGGATCTGCCGACGAAGTTTGTTCCTGATCCGCCAAAAAAAATAAAAGATCTGAAAATGCCCTTGTGGCTGACCGCGGTCTGTATTATTGTGCCTGCGCTGATCATCTTTTTTCTGGGGATGATGCTTTTGCTTAAGGTTTTGTGAGAGAATAAAACAGCTTTTGAGATGATAATCAAAACTTATCTCGGAAGATATTTTTTCAGGTATTTTCCGACTTAAAGGGTAAACAAGTTACTTAGCGTAAAAATTTTTTCTGTGTGCAACATTCATTGTATTGATTATATATATTTAAAATAGTATATTTTATGTTTACTCGATTAAACGGTAGATGCAGTCTAAAATCTGTAATTATAGCCTTTCGAGGCGTGAAGAACAACCGAAGGCCTCTATGAAAAAAAATATTATTATCGCAATTATCATTTTGCTTGTGGTTGTCGGGATTATAGCTGGAATCAAGGCCCTGCAGATTGGCGCATTGATGAGCATGGAGCCACCGGATATGACTGCAACCGTCACTGCTGCAGTTGTAGAGCCTCAACGCTGGGAGTCGGTTTTGACATCTGTCGGGTCGCTGACAGCGGTACAGGGTGTCGTGGTGTCGGCTGAAGTGGCCGGTAAAGTTGTAAAAATTGAATTTGAGCCTGGTACCATGGTGCAAAAGGGTGACCTGCTTGTGCAGCAGGATATCGTTGCTGAGACCGCACAGCTGCGCTCAGCCGTGGCCTCGCTTGCACTTGCACAGGTTGATTTTGACCGTGCGAAACGGCTGCTCAAGGAGCGAACCTATTCAAAATCAGAATATGACAATGCTGATGCTCAACTGAAGCAGGCTTCCGCCCAGGTCGATAATGTTAAGGCTGCTATATCCAAGAAAACCATTCGGGCACCGTTTAGCGGCGCGCTCGGCATTCGCTTGGTAAACCTCGGGGAAATGCTCAGTGTTGGTGACGATATTGTATCGCTGCAAGCGCTTGACCCGGTTTTCGCCAATTTTTCACTCCCTCAGCAGCATTATTCAAAAATACATAAAGGCTTGCTGGTCCGTATTGAGACCGATGCTCTTCCCGACAGGGTGTTGACAGGAACCATAACGGCTGTCAACCCGCAGATTGAGGCGGCAACACGCAATATTGTGGTTCAGGCAACCGTGCATAATACCGGTTTGCTGCTACGCCCCGGTATGTACGTGAACACTACCGTCATGTTGCCTGATCAGCAGGATGTGCTTGCCGTGCCCGCAACTTCGGTACTTAATGCCCCGTACAGCGATTCTGTCTTTGTCGTCGACAAAGCACCGGATAACAGCACAGCAGTCAGCGGCCTGGTCGCTCGACAACAGTTTGTGCGTCTGGGACAACGCCTTGGAGACTTTGCGGCAGTAGTGGCCGGGCTCAAACAAGGAGATATGGTTGTGAGCACAGGTGCTTTCAAACTTCACAACGGCCAGGCTGTAATTATTGACAACAGCCTTGTTCCCACATTTGATATCGCACCAACGCCTAAAGATCGCTAAACAATGACAGGCTCAACGAATTAATGAACATTACTGATATATTTATCCGACGACCGGTACTCTCTCTGGTGCTCAGCCTGCTAATCCTCATAGCCGGGCTGCAAGCCGTTCGCTCGGTCAACGTGCGTCAATTTCCCCGTACTCAAAATGCTTCTGTTACCATCATGACGGCGTATGTCGGCGCGAACGCGGAACTGGTTCGCGGCTTTATCACTACACCGCTGGAACGCGCGATTGCCTCTGCCGACGGCATTGAATACATGAAATCCCAGAGCAAACAGGGCATTTCGATGATCACGGTCAGGCTTAAGCTTAACTATGATCCCCTGAAAGCGCTCGCTGAAATAAGCACCAAGGTTGATCAGGTGCGCCAGGATCTGCCGCCTGAATCTGAGGTGCCTGTCATTAACGTTTTATCAGCTGACAGCCAGTTCGCTGCCTGCTATCTTAGTTTTCAATCCGACATCCTTGATCAAAATCAGATAACCGATTATCTCATCCGTATTGTTCAACCGCGGCTGTCAACCATTGAGGGCATGCAGAATGCCGAGATACTCGGTGATCGTACCTTTGCCATGCGTGTCTGGCTTCAGCCTGACCGCATGGCTGCATTTAATATCAGTCCCGTACAGGTGCGCCTAGTTCTGGCATCCAATAATTACCTGGCTGCCGTTGGTCAGACAAAGGGCTCGCTCATCAAGGTCAACCTGACGGCAAACACCGACCTGCATACAGCAGAAGAGTTTAAAAAACTAGTCATATTTGAGCAGGACGGCTCAATTGTGCGCCTCGAGGATATAGCCGAAGTTTCTCTTGGGGCCCAGGATTATGAATCAGCAGTCAGGCTCTCGGGCCAGACCGCCGTGTTCATGGCCATGTATCCGCTGCCTAATGCCAACACACTGGACGTCATCGCGATCGTGCGCGAAGAAATGAAGGAAATTCAGAAAGACCTTCCCAGCGGTTTGTCAGGCCGCATAGCCTATGACGCCACCGAGTATATTGAACACGCTATCAGCGAGGTTCTCATCACGCTGACAGAAACCCTGATCATCGTTATTATCGTTATCTTTCTGTTTTTGGGCTCATTCCGCTCGATTCTGATTCCAATTGTCGCAATACCGTTGTCGCTTATCGGCTCGGTGTTTATGATGCAGGTATTCGGCTTTACTATAAATTTGCTGACCTTGCTGGCGATCGTGCTGTCTGTCGGAATGGTCGTAGACGATGCGATCGTGGTGGTTGAAAATATCGAGCGTCACCTCCGCCTGGGCAAATCGCCCATGGAGGCAGCTAAGCTCGGCGCGCGCGAGCTTGTTACGCCCATTATCGCCATGACGATTACACTTGCGGCGGTGTACGCACCCATCGGGTTGCAGGGGGGCCTCACCGGTTCATTGTTCAAGGAGTTCGCATTTACGCTCTCAGGCGCTGTTTTAATATCAGGCGTTGTTGCTCTGACTCTTTCTCCCATGATGGCATCCAAGATGCTTAAACCTGAGAAGGAAGCTTCATGGTTTTCAAAAAAAATTGAATCAAACTTTATCTGGATCAAGGCTACATATACCCGTCTGCTTGACGTGACGCTGAGCTGCCGCCCCGCTGTATACATCGTATGGATCGGGCTCACGCTTCTTTGTATCCCCATGTTTTCTATGTCTCCGGCCGAGCTGGCACCGCTTGAAGATGAAGGCGCAATTTTCACCATTATAGACGCACCCGCAAACTCAGCCCTGGATCTTACCAGCCATTATATGTCTGCAGCCAATGACATTATGCAAAAATTACCTGAGACTGACTTTACTTTTGAGGTTATTTTCCCAACAAATGGTTTCGGCGGGCTGATTACAAAACCTTGGGGTGAACGCACAAGGACCACATCCGAAATACTTGCCGAGGTTCAGCAGGGAATGCGCTCTATTCCCGGGATTCGGGTTATGCCGGTTACACCACCGCCGCTTCCCGGAGGCGGTGATTTTCCGGTTGAGATCGTCATAACATCAACGGCCGAGACCGAGGAACTGCTCGTCTATGCACAGCAGTTGAAGCTTAAAGCGATTGAAAGTCAAATGTTCGCCTTCCCGCCGTTGATCGATGTGAAGATGGATCAGCCTCAGTCGGAACTTGTGATTGACCGTGATAAAGTGGCCTATCTTGGGCTTAACCTCCAGCAGGTCGGCTACGATGTCTCTTCCATGCTTGGCGGCGATTATGTCAATCGCTTTAATATCGCTGGCCGCAGTTACAAGGTCATCCCCCAGATTAAGCGCACAAAACGCCTGAACCCTGATCAGCTTCAGGACATCTACATATCCGGCCCGGCCGGCCAGCTCATACCCCTTGGAACAGTAGCAGAGGTGAAAAACACCACGGTTGCCCGTTCGCTTAACCGCTTTCAGCAGCTTAACGCGGTCAAAATCAGCGGCGTTGCTATGCGGCCCCTTGATGAGGCCCTGACGTTTCTGGAAGATGAAGCCGCTAAGATTCTGCCGCCGGGCTGCACCGTGGATTATACCGGCGAATCTCGCCAGCTCAGAACAGAGGGCAGCAAGTTCCTTCAGTCGTTTGCACTCGCCATGATACTTATTTTTCTGGTGCTTGCGGCGCAGTTCAACAGTTTTCGTGACCCCTTGGTTATCCTGGCCGGATCGGTGCCGCTCGCAATGTTTGGCGCGCTTGTATTTGTGTTTCTTAAAATGCCCGGTCCCCAGGTTCCGTTTTTCACAAACGGCTGGACAACAACGTTTAATATTTACTCTCAGGTCGGGATGGTAACCCTGATAGGTCTTGTTTCAAAAAACGGGATTCTGATCGTCGAATTCGCAAACAAGCTTCAGGCTGAAGGTCTTTCAAAGCTTGAAGCCGTACGTCAGGCAGCCCAGACCCGCCTTCGCCCGATTCTGATGATCAGCGTATCAACCATTGCCGGGCATTTTCCGCTCACTATGGTCTCCGGACCCGGAGCATCGGCGCGTAACTCAATTGGCCTCGTGCTGGTCGGCGGCATGGCAATTGGATCCCTATTCACCCTCTTTGTTATTCCCTCCATCTACATGCTCATCGCCCGCGATCGTTCAAAGGATCGCAAAGCAGACCAAAAAGTTCGCGCATGATCAGGCAATCACTCTGTTCTATGTTTTTTGATAGTAACGTTCTTTGGGATGCGGAAAATATAAAATGGAGAGGTTAGCTTTTAAGTTAGCCTTATATTTCAAGATATTTTTTTAAATATTTACCAGTGTATGATTTTTTTTGCTTAATTATTTCTTCTGGCGGTCCTTCTGCAACGATATAGCCGCCTTTGTCCCCGCCTTCAGGACCCAGATCAATGATGTGATCAGATGATTTGATGACTTCCATGCTGTGCTCAATGACGATTACCGTATTTTCCCTGTCCACCAGGGTATTCAATACATCAAGAAGTTTCTCAACATCTGCAAAGTGAAGTCCGGTTGTCGGTTCATCCAGTATGTAAAGGGTATGGCCTTTACCCTTTTTACTTAATTCTCTTGATAGCTTTATTCTCTGTGCCTCACCGCCTGAAAGCGTTGTTGCCTGCTGTCCCAGGGTGATATAATCAAGGCCCACATCATTTAGTACCTGCAGCTTGTTTTTGATCGGAGGGATGTTCTCAAAGAAATGAAGAGCCTCTTTTACGGTCATGCCCAGTATGTCGGCAATATTTTTTCCCTTGTACTGGACCTCAAGGGTTTCCCGGTTGTAGCGTTTGCCCTGGCACACATCGCAGGTCACATAGATGTCAGGAAGAAAATGCATCTCTATTTTTAACAAACCATCCCCTTCACAGGCTTCACAGCGGCCGCCCTTGACATTGAAACTGAACCTGCCGGGTTTGTATCCTCTCATTCGCGATTCAGGTACTTTGGCAAAAATTTCCCGAATATGGGTGAAGAGTCCGGTAAAAGTGGCGGGGTTGGAGCGCGGTGTTCTTCCAATGGGTGACTGGTCGACATTTATTATTTTATCAATATGTTCCGTTCCGGTAATTTTACTGAGCCTGCCGTGGTAATGTGATGTTTTGTTCAGACGGTTTGAAAGTGCATTATAAAGGGTGTCGAATATTAAGGTGCTTTTACCTGAGCCTGAAACGCCGGTTACACATATAAAAAGACCCAGGGGGAAGGTGACGTCTACATCCTTAAGGTTGTGCTCTGAGGCCCCTTTCAGGGCGATGTTTTTTTTAAGGGGGCGTCTCCTTTTTGCGGGAAGCGGAATCACGTTTTTACCGGACAGATATTTACCGGTTATCGAGTTTTTATTCTTTGATATTTGTGCGGGGGTTCCGGTGGCAATTACTTTTCCGCCTTCGGTCCCGGCAGCCGGTCCCAGGTCTATCACATAGTCGGAAGCGCGTATGGTCTCTTCGTCATGTTCAACAACGATAATGGTATTTCCAATGTCACGGAGATCTTTTAAGGTGTGGAGCAGCCGGTCCGTGTCTCTTGAGTGAAGACCGACACTGGGTTCGTCAAGGACATAGAGAACGCCTGTGAGCCGGGTCCCCAGCTGGGTCGCAAGGCGAATCCGGTGTGCTTCTCCGCCGGATAATGTTCCGCCCGGTCTGTCAAGAGTCAGATAATCAAGGCCAAGGTATGACAGAAAGCCCAGGCGTTCGATTATTTCTTTTAAAAGCGGTTTTGCAATGGTCTCTTTCTGTTTGGAAAAATTAAGCCCCTTAAAGAAATCCAGTGCTTTTTTAACGGTCATGCAGGTGGTGTCATGAATCGACTGATTATCAATTTTTACAAAAAGACTTTCTTTGCGCAGTCTTTTTCCTGAGCAGTCCGGGCAGGGGAGCTGGTTCATGTAACGCGAAAGATAAAACCTGGACCTTTCAGACCTTGACTCATGGTAACGTTTGTTCAGATAGTTTATGATTCCGCTGAAAGGACGGTACCTTTTATAAAGGCGATCTTCATCTTCAAATTCAAACTTTATCTTTTCTTTTCCCGAACCGTAAAAAATAACATCTTTTACCTGCTTTGGTATTTTTTTGAAGGGAACATCAAGTGAAAAATCATAATGATCTGAAAGTGCTTTAAGGAGGTGGCTGATGTACATAGACTCGGTATTTGACCAGGGCGCAATGGCACCTTCGTTAATGGTGAGATTTTCATCGGAGATGATAAGATCAGGGTCAAACTCGATAATGGTGCCGAGCCCTGAGCACTCCGGGCAGGCGCCGTAAGGGCTGTTAAATGAAAAGGTCCGGGGGCTGATCTCCGGATAGCTTACACTGCAGTCTGTACAGGACAGCTTTTCATTGAAAAAGATCTCACTCTTTTCAAAGGGAGCGATAACGGCAATACCATTACTAGCGTTAAGTGCTGTCTGAAGCGAGTCCGCAAGTCTTTTCTCAAGGCCTTTTTTTATAACCAGGCGGTCAACCACTATTTCAATGGTATGTTTTTTATTTTTATCTAATTCGATGTCATCGGCAAGTTCGATCAATTTATTGTCTAAACGCGCCCGAACAAAACCCTCTTTTTGAAACTGCTTAAGCTCTTTTTTGAATTCTCCCTTTTTTCCCCTTATTACCGGTGATAATACCAGAATTTTTTCTCCTTCAGGCAGTGCAGTGGTCCTGTCTACCATTTCCTGTACGGTCTGTGAGGAAATCTCCTTACCGCATTTATAGCAGAACGGGGTGCCGATACGGGCAAACAGGACCCGGAGATAATCATATATCTCTGTGATGGTTGCAACAGTGGAGCGCGGATTTTTGCTGACGGTTTTCTGCTCTATCGCGATTGCCGGGGAGAGTCCTTCAATTGAGTCCACATCCGGTTTTTGCATCTGTTCC
Organism: uncultured Thermodesulfobacteriota bacterium; assembly: GCA_964387595.1. Lineage (GTDB taxonomy): Bacteria > Desulfobacterota > WTBG01 > CAIYCZ01 > CAIRTM01 > JAHEEI01. The sequence continues at coordinate 9,657 of CAYLYF010000009.1, forward strand.
AGAAATTGACGGGCATAGGCGGAAAGGGATTCAACATAGCGTCTCTGTCCTTCTGCGTACACGGTGTCAAAAGCAAGGGATGATTTTCCAGAACCGCTTTTGCCGGTGATGACGACCAGTTTGTTCTTTGGTATCTCAACACTGATGTTTTTCAGGTTGTGGACACGCGCGCCTTTTATACGGATTTTGTCAGGTTCACTCATAATAAGAAATTAAATCTATTTGTCCGGCCGGTTACGGCTTAATACCATTTCTGATGCGGTTTTAACGGCGCTTATAAGACTTGTCGGGTCGGCTATACCCTTTCCGGCAATATCGTAAGCGGTTCCATGATCAACGGATGTTCTGATGATGGGAAGTCCCAGAGTGATGTTTACGCCGTCTTCAAAATGTAAAAGTTTTAAGGGAATCAGTCCCTGGTCATGATACATGCAGACGACCGCGTCAAAAGCGCCTTTTGATGCACGGTAAAAGAGTGTGTCGGACGGAAAGGGTCCGGTGGCGTTAATACCCTTTTCTTTTGCTTTGTTGATCGCCGGGACAATAATTTCTGTTTCTTCTTTTCCGAAAAGTCCGTTTTCTCCGGCATGAGGGTTCAGTGATGCAACTGCAATACGGGGTTTTTCAATTGAGAAATATTTTTTAAGATTGCTGTTTGTTACGGCTATTGTATGCAGTATCCTGTCCGGATCCAGGCCCGGTGCGACATCTTTCAGGGCACAATGGATCGTCACCAGAACAACCCTTAAGGTGCTGCCCGCAAGCATCATCACGACCTCTTTTGTCTGGGTCAGGTGTGCCAGCATCTCAGTGTGTCCGGGAAAAACACATCCCGCGTCCTGAAGGGACTTCTTGTTAATGGGTGCGGTGACAACGGCATTTATTTCACCTGCAAGGGCAGAGCTGACAGCTGCTTTGATATAGTCTGCCATGGCGGCCCCGGTTTTTTTATCCGGCTTTCCGTAAACGGTCCGGTCCGGATCAAGGGAGGATACCGGGTTTATGGCTATTGTTCCGGGTCTAAAAGAGGCTTCTTTTATTGAGTCAAGGGGCAAAAGCGTAAATGGGGTTTTCGCATGTTTTAGTTCGCGGTTAAGGATTTTCTCGTCTCCGAAAACAATTGGGCGGCAGAGGTCAAAGATGCGGCTATCGGAAAAGGCTTTGATGATGATCTCTGGGCCGATTCCCGCAGGATCGCCCATTGTTATACCGATCAGCGGAAGATATATTGATTCTTTACCCATTTTTGTCTGTTGCCGGTAAATTCTATTTTTTATAGACATCTTTTTCATCAAACAGCTTTTCGCCTGTTTCGATGAGTTTATCGCCGTCCCATTTTCTGTAAAAACAGGAGCGGTAACCGGTATGACAGGCCGCAACATTCTGTTTTACTTTAAACAGGATGCAGTCTCCGTCACAGTCGATAAAGATTTCCTTTATTTCCTGGGTGTGTCCTGATGATTCACCCTTCATCCAGAATTTCTGTCGGGACCGACTCCAGAAATGTGCTTTTCCGGTTTCAAGTGTGGTCTTGAGAGATTCACTGTTCATGTATGCAACCATAAGGACGTCGCCGTTCTCATAGTCCTGCATAACTGCAGGTACCAGTCCGTTGCTGTCATATTTTATATTATTTAGGATGTCCATTTTTGCTTTTTCCTCCTGTATGAGTTTGTCCGTAAGGCTTCGCTTACTTAACGTTTATTTGTTTTATCGGGAAAGGGGTCGGGTCTAAAGATCAAAGATGTTTCTCTATTTTTTTATTGAGGTCTGCAAATTTAAAGGGTTTTAGAACAAAGTCATTCGCCCCGATGTCGACCCCTTTTAGTATATCCTCTTTGTTTGTGTCGGATGTTAATAATATTATGGGAACGTCAGCTGTTATTTCTGACCGGCCTTCATTTTCGATGAGCGTTAAAGCGTCTTTACCGTTGGCCGCAAGCATCGTAGGGTAACCTATGTCCCTGAGACTGAAGCGGATTACACTCCTGATCTGGCTTTTATCATCAACAACAAGTATGCTTTTAGTCTGTTAAACGTACCGGGATCTGCCGATCCCTAAGATATTCTTTTACTTCTTTTACTGAGTTTTCACGGTAGTGAAATATTGAAGCAGCCAGGGCAGCATCCGCCTCACCGTCAACAAGGCCTTCATAGATATGTTCTATTGTTCCTACTCCGCCGGATGCAATAACCGGTATGTTCACAGCCCTTGAAATGCTTCGGGTCAGTTCAATGTCGTACCCGTCTTTTGTTCCGTCCCTGTCCATGCTTGTAAGAAGGATCTCGCCTGAACCCAGGGACCCCATTTTTTGCGCCCAGCTGACCGCATCGATTCCGGTGGGTGTTCTGCCGCCGTGGATGAATACTTCCCATCCTGCTTCGGGTTGTTTTTTTCTTTTTGCATCAATTGCAACCACAATGCACTGACTCCCGAATTTTTCGGCAGCATTTTTTACAAACATCGGTTCATTAACCGCGGCAGTATTTATTGAGATCTTGTCTGCCCCCGCATTTAATAGGTTTCTGATGTCGTCAAGGTTTCTTATTCCTCCTCCAACGGTCAGGGGCATGAATACTTCGCTTGCGGTTTTTTCAACAACATCGATTATTATTTTTCTTTTTTCATGGGATGCGGTTATGTCAAGAAAGACCAGTTCGTCTGCTCCTTCGGCATCATAAAATATGGCATTATCTACCGGGTCGCCGGCGTCCTTTAAATTGACAAAGTTAACTCCTTTAACGACTCTGCCGTCTTTTACATCAAGACACGGAATGATTCTTTTTGAGAGCATGGTTATATTTTTTCGGCTGTTTTAAGACAGTCTTTAAGGTCTATGTTTCCGGTATAAAGCGCCCGGCCCACGATGGTTGCAAAGATACCGCAGTGCTCTACTTTTAGCAGCGCGTGTATGTCGTTTATGCCTGAGATGCCGCCGGAGGCGATTATGGGGATATCAACTGCGACCGCAAGTTCTGCGGTGCTTTCAATGTTCGGTCCGGTGAGCATTCCGTCCCGGCTGATGTCAGTGAAGACGATGGCGGCTACTTTTGTACTGTCGAGTCTTTTTGCAAAATCAATTGCGCTTGTCAGGGTATCTTCAGTCCAGCCCTGTACGGAAACCATTCCGTCTCTGGCATCGATTCCTATAATTACTTTACCCGGGAACCTGCGGCAGCTTTCCTCTAAAAGTTCAGGGTCTTTTATTGCAGCAGTGCCCAGTATGATAAAATCTATTCCTGCGGAAAAATATGCTTCTATTGTTTTAATATCTCTTATACCCCCGCCGAGCTCGATCTTCATTTTTACAGCGGACCGGATCTCTTTTATTATTTCCATGTTCTTCGGGATGCCGGAAACAGCACCGTCAAGGTCAACGATATGAAGCCGTTTAGCCCCCATGGCTTCCCATTTGACCGCAATTTCTACGGGATTATCAGAGTAGGTGGTGCTTTCATCCATCTTTCCCTGGGATAGACGTACGCATTTTCCTTCTTTTAGATCAATTGCAGGGATGATCACCATGATGCTCTTTTCCCTCCATGTTACTGCGGCGCAGGTTATTGTCCTGCGGCTGCCGTGAAATTTTTCAGTATCTTAAGGCCTGCTTTCTGACTTTTTTCAGGGTGGAACTGGCAGGCGAAGATGTTATCTTTGAATATGCTTGAGACAAATTCAATACCATAGTCTGTGGTGGTTGCAATGACATCATTGTTTTCCGGCTTAACATAGTATGAATGGACAAAATACAGATAGGCCCGGTTCTGTATGCCGGCTAAACAGGGGGTGTTTTTTTTTATGGAGATACTGTTCCAGCCCATGTGCGGTATTTTTAAATGGGGAGTATCCGCAGCCCTGTTCTCTGTCTTGAACCGTACAACCTTTCCTTTAATTATGTCAAGACCGGGGGTGCTGCCGAATTCTTCGCTTTCGGTAAAAAGGATCTGCAGACCAAGGCATATGCCGAGGAACGGTTTTCCGGATTCAATAGCTCTTAAGATCGGATTGATAAGTTTGAGGGAATCAAGGTTCTCCAGACAGTTTTTAAATGCGCCTACACCGGGAAGTACGATCGCTTCTGCATCAGCGACCTGCTGCGGTGTGTTGATCACCGCTGCCCGGGCACCTATTTTTTCGAATCCTTTTTGAACGCTGCGCAGATTGCCCATTCCATAGTCAATAATACTGATAGTCATGATCTTTTACAGAGCCCCTTTGGTTGACGGCACGCCTGAAACCCTGGGGTCAAGCTGTGTCGCTGAGTCAAGGGCCCGTGCAAAGGCTTTAAAGGCAGCTTCGATGATATGGTGGGAATTTTTGCCTGACAGCATGTTTATGTGAAGCGTAATGCTGCTGTTGTTCACAAAGGCCTGAAAAAATTCTGCAACAAGCTCTGTGTCAAATTGGCCGACCTTATCTTCGATCTGCGGTATATTGCAGGTAAGATGCGGACGTCCGCTGATATCAAGAGTGATCTGGGCAAGGGCTTCATCCATCGGCACTTTTGCTTCGCCATATCTTTTTATTTTTTCTTTTGTACCCAGTGCTTTATTAAAGGCTTCACCTAAACAGATGCCGATATCCTCAACTGTGTGGTGAAAATCTATATCGGTATCGCCGGAAGCGTTTATCTCAAGGTCAAAAAGGCCGTGTTTGGTAAAAAGTTCAAGCATATGGGTCAGGAAGGGGACCGGTGTATTAATGCTGTATTTCCCTGAACCGTCGATATTAAGTTTTAAGCTGATTTCTGTTTCTGTGGTTTTTCTTTTTACCTGAGAGGTACGCTCCATTTTTTTTCCTTATGTTATATGACTTATCAAACATGAAACTTCTCTGCGGTGGTTCTTCTTTTGTCAATCTGCGAAGTACCGGGTCTTTGCGCTGATAATCAGTACGCTCTGTTTCCAGCTTTATATTCTGCCTGATGACCTGTTTGCGATCTTAACTTGTTTGATTTATTATAGTATCACCTGTTGTAAACTTATTTCAAGGAATTTCCTTATTTTGCAAGTTCTCTTATTGCTTTTATTCTTTCCAGCACGGGGGGGTGGCTATAGCTTAAAAAAACCTTTAGGGGGTGAGGCGTCAGATTAGAAAGGTTGTCAACACTAAGCTTTTTAAGGGCCAGGATCATGGCTTCGGGTTTATTATAGGTCCTGACTGAATATTCATCTGCCTGATATTCGTTTTTTCGGGATATGATGCTGCTGAAAATTGAGATAATCATTTCAATGGGGGTATATAAAAAGCCAAAGAATAACAGGCCGGCATATATTGATATATTGTCCATTTTAAAGGCTTCGAAAAGTCCCGGGTTGTCCAGGAAAAAAGACAAAATATAAAACATAATACCATTGGTTGTGATTGAGGTCAGCAGATGTGTCAGGATATGTTTTTTCTTATAATGACCTATTTCATGGGCCAGGATCGATACCAGTTCATCTGTTGAATGTTTTTCAATTAAAGTGTCGAAAAGAACAATTCTCCTGAATTTTCCAAAACCGGTAAAAAAGGCATTTGATTTTGTGGATCGTTTGGATCCGTCCATGGTGAAAACACCTTTCATCTTAAAGTTTTCTTTATCAGCATAATCATCAAGCGTTGTTTTTAATTCGCATTCTTCTATGGGGGTAAATTTGTTGAATAGCGGCATGATTACAACCGGTGCGATAAACATAACAAATATTTGAAAAACAGTGACTGCGGTCCAGCAGTAAAGCCAGGCAAATTCTCCTGTTTTACCGAAAAACCACAGGATGACAGAAAAAAGTATTCCGCCTAAAACAGCAGCAAGAAGCCAGCCTTTCAGGATGTCCAGAATAAAGGTTTTTACCGTAGTTTTATTAAAGTCGTATTTTTCTTCGATGGTGAAGGTGCTGTATGCTGAAAGGGGCAGATTGATTATCTGCATAAAAAGCATGATCATTGCTACAAATATCAGACCGGTAATGATTTCTCCGAACCCGAAATCACGGGAGATCCTGTCAATAATGTTGAATCCGCCTGCGAGGATGAATGTAATGGTTAAAAAAGTCATTAAAGTGTCAGTGAAAAGTCCAAATCTGGTGGTCTCTTTGAGATATTCCTGCGATTTTTTATATTTGTCCGAGTCATAAAGACCGTTAAATTCATTTGGCAGGGTGGTTTTCAGGTGCTTCAGGTTTAATATCTCAACTGTCAGATTGAAAAAATATTCTCCTATTAAAATTATCAGGATAATAACCAGGTAGATGTTCATTTTCGTCCTTTTGCTTTAGTTACGGGGTCTGTTGGTTTTGTAAAAATATCGGGATGGTTAGAAAGCGTATCAACCGGTTCCATTTCATAAGGTCTGTTTGTCTGCAGCATATCTGATGGACATGTTGCGAAACTTTTCATAAAGTTGGTTTTTTTTGATTTTTTACGTGATTAGCATGTATTTAAGTTTGTGATTTTTTCGCTTTTGTACTATATATTATTTAAGAGTAAGTTTATTTTAATTATGATAATCCATAATTTAACATATAGCAATATATGTTATGTTTTTTCGGCCTGATAATTCTGTATTTCTGTATATAATAAATGGTTAAAAAAAGTCCGTTTTTCTTAAAAAATACATAAAAATTGCTGTTTAAAAATGCAAAAAGTGATGAACTAAAATAAGTTGACAAAAGCTTTTAAATTTTCTACAAGCAGTCTATGAACTATAAATTTTAATTTTTTTTAGATTTTTAGAAATCTAATAGTATTTTACCCTGGAGGTAGTATGACCCACAAAAAAGCAGATTTAATGTCAAGGGAGATTCTCAATACAAGAGAGGCTGCCTCGCTACTTAAGGTGACTACCCAGACAATTAAAAATTATATATATGCAGGCAAGCTTAAAGCCATTAAAACTCCGGGCGGACATCACCGTATCAGACGCGTCGATCTTGAGGGGCTGGGTTTCGTTGCAGAGGAAGAAAAACAGCAGTCTACAATTACGCGGACAGACATGCTTAATTCTTATGAGACAATAGTCAGGGCTTTTATTCCTACCATAGAGGCTTTTATTAAAGCCCTTGATATGAGAGACGTTATATCTGCCGGTCATTCTGCGAGAGTTGATTCTATATCCTCCTCTATCGGTGAAAGCATGGGACTTTCAGAAAATGAGCTGAAAGAACTTAAGCTGGCATCACTTCTTCATGATGTGGGAAAAATCGGTATAAGTGAATCAATTCTTGGAAAACCGGGGCAGCTGACAGACCAGGAGTTTTTTCTGATAAAACAGCATCCTGAGATAGGTGAAAAGATTGTTGGCGGAATTGAACAGCTCAGACCGGTTGCGTCAACTATCCGGCATCATCATGAGCGGTTTGACGGGAAAGGTTATCCTGATAGAATCGGAGGATTTGAGATTGAGCTTTACTCCAGAATAATATCAGTTGTTGAGGCCTATGACTTTTTACGCTCTGATCTTTCTTTCAGAAAAGCTTTTAGCTTTGAAGATACCATGCAGGAAATAAAAACCGGTTCAGGAACACAGTTTGATCCAGACGTTGTTAAGTATCTCGTAACTAATGTTAATGATAACGGGCATTCGGTTAGGATCTATTAGGACTTGAAATGTGGATGATTTAATTGAGGTTAAAGTCAGGGAATCAAAACCTGATTTTACCACCGGTCAGTACAAGATTGTTCTTAAGGACAAAAACTCTGATCTTGTGCTATCTATCTGGGTAGGCTATTTTGAGGGAAACGCAATAGCACTTGCCCTGGAAGATACCTGGGCACCCCGCCCCATGACCCATGATCTCATCAAAAACATACTAAATGACCTTGATGCTGTTATCGGGCGTATTATCATAACAGACCTTAAAGATAATACCTTTTATGCTGCGATCGGGCTTATTACAGATGAAAGAGAAATATTAGTTGATTCAAGACCCAGTGATGCCATTGCTATTGCCATAAGATGCAACGCACCTATTTTTGTCAGCAGGAAACTGGCTTCAAAAATGTTAGATGAACTGGATGAGATATTTGATCGGCTGGAGCCTGAAGATACGGTTCATTAAGCGGTTTTTAAAACAGGTTGTTTAATAAAATAGCTGGTTTTGTTGCTAAGTTAGTTGTAAAATAATACTCTTCTGTTATAAATCACAGAGGAGTCTTTTTTATTTTAGAAACAATTTCAAGGGGATAAAAAATGAAGAAAGTCACAATACTTGATTTGAAAAAGATGAAGGATGATGACAATAAAATAAGTATGTTAACGGCTTATGATTTTCGTACTTCAAATATACTGGATTCCTGCGGTGTGGATATTTTACTGGTGGGTGATTCTGTGGGTAATGTTATGATGGGACTTGAAAATACCCTGCCGGTTACAATGGATCATATGGTGTATCATACCCAGGCTGTGGTCAAAGGTAGAAAACATGCCCTTGTGGTTGCGGATATGCCCTTTATGTCCTACCAGGTGTCTATTCCCGAAGCCAGAGAAAATGCCGGTAGACTCATCAAAGAGGGCGGTGCAGAAGCGGTAAAGGTGGAAGGCGGGGAAAATATTGAGGCGGCGATTAGAGCGATTTCTGATATTGATATTCCTGTAATGGGACATATCGGCCTTACTCCCCAGTCTGTTCACCGGATGGGCGGCTATAAAGTGCAGGGAAAAGAAAACCAGGCGCAGGAAAAACTGATGGCGGATGCCCTGGCTGTTGAACGCGGGGGGGCTTTTGCTGTTGTACTGGAAGCCATTCCATCGAAACTGGCCCAAAAAATTACTGAAAAGCTTAAAATCCCAACAATTGGAATCGGCGCTGGAATTGACTGTGATGGTCAGGTACTGGTCATTAATGATCTTCTGGGGCTGTCCGGTAAATTCCGGCCAAAATTTGTAAAACAGTATGTGCAGCTTGAGCCGATCATTAAGGGCGCGGTTTCAGAATATGTGAATGAGGTGAAGAAGAAAAAATTCCCAAAAGATGAATTTAGTTTCAGTTGAGAGTCCGGATGAAAATTATACGTACCGTAAAAGAGATGCAGGCATATTCCGAGTCGTTAAGAAACGGGGGTAAGAAAATATCCTTTGTTCCCACAATGGGGTTTCTCCATGAGGGGCACCTGAGTCTGATGCGCGCTGGAAAAGAAAGAGCGGATATCCTTGTGGTCAGCATATTTGTTAATCCTATTCAGTTTGGTCCGGGGGAGGATTATGAGGATTATCCGCGTAATTTTGAGCGGGATCAGGAGAGAGTCGCATCTTCAGGAGGTGATTGTATCTATGCCCCCGTGGTTAGTGAAATGTATCCTGAAGGTTATCAGACCTCTGTTTTGGTGGAAAAGGTCACAAAAAATCTGTGCGGTATCACAAGACCCACCCATTTTAACGGTGTGACAACGGTTGTGGCCAAACTTTTTAACGCGGTTAAACCTCATCTGGCTATTTTCGGGGAGAAAGATTTTCAGCAGCTGGTTGTAATAAACCGGATGGTGTTTGACCTTAATATGGATCTTGAGGTGATCGGTATGCCTATTGTTAGGGAAAAAGACGGTCTTGCGATGAGTTCGAGAAATAAGTATCTTACTCCCGATGAAAGGAAGGAAGCGCTTGGTCTTTCACAGTCTCTTTTTGAAGTGAAAAAGATGTTCGAGGCGGGCGAAAGAAATGCAGCCGTATTGATCGATTTTGTCCGGGAAAAAATATCTTCGGGCAGAAGCGGAAAGATAGATTACATTAAAATATGTGATGTGGTGAATATTGAAGATTGCTCTGTTATAGAAAATGATTCTGTTATGGCGCTGGCAGTATGTTTTAACAATGCAAGACTCATTGATAATATCGTTCTTTCTACCGGATAAAGGGCAGGGCTGTTGTGAAAAAGAAGATCAAGAAATATTTTATCAGCGGTCTGATTGTCGTTGTGCCGGTATCTTTTACCGTATATATTCTCTGGGCGATCATAAGATTTACGGACCGGCTTTATCCGTCATCTTTTCTGCCTTTTTATGTTCCGGGTTTCGGAATTATCGTTACTTTTTTTGTAATCTTTCTGGTCGGTGTGATAACGACCAATTTTTTAGGGAAAAGACTACTTTCTTTTGGGGAGAGGATTATATCCCGTGTTCCTCTGGTAAAGGAAATATATCTTTCCATTAAGCAGATCGCAGAGGCTCTTTTTTCTCAGAAAGAAAAAAATTTCAGAAGAGTTGTACTTATAGAGTATCCCCGTAAAGGGATCTATACCATGGTTTTTGTTACCGGCGTTTCTCATGAAAACATTCAGGAAAAAACCGGTAAAAAGCTGCTTAATGTTTTTGTTCCGACGACCCCGAACCCCACCTCAGGTTTTCTCCTGATGGTTCCGGAAGACGAAGTGATAGAGCTTGACCTTACTCCGGAAGAGGCCTTCAAATTAATTATTTCAGGCGGTATGGCTTCTAAATAAGGAATAATTAAGTTTGTATATTATATCACTCTTGTCCAAAACAGGTTTTAATTTGGACAGCATATTTCTCATTAGGTTCTGATTTTAAAGCATAAGCACAAACAAACGCATCTCAATGGCCCATTTTTAGGGCTTTTGATCCATTTTCTGGATGTATTTGGGTCTTTGCAACTGTCATTTTATCTTGGACAGCATATGAAACATAATGACAACCTGTTTTCAATAATGATAGTCTGTAAAGTAAAATCAGACACTTAGCTTGTCCAAAACGGCTATTTTAAATTATTTTGGACAGTAATGATATTATATAGCTTAAATCACGGCTTTCAGCCCTTGAGATTTCTGTTAAAAAGGGTTCAAGGGTTCCTGGATTCAAGGGGTCGAGTGAAGAACATAAATATCTTAAATAAGGTGATCTTTTGACGGGTAAGGTCAAAATGGGGCTCATTTTTCCACGGTCCTCTTTGGCGAGACCTGCCTAAATGCTTTTTAGGCGTGATAATTATTTTTTCAGGTGGTGTGATTTGGCAGACAAAAAATATCATAAGGTGACGTTTCTTCCCGAAAACAAGACAATACAGGTTGAAGACCGCAAATCAATATTTGAGACGATCCTTGAAGACAACCCGGAAAATATAGAACTTAAATTTTCCTGCGGTGCAGAGGGGATATGTCAAAAATGTAAGATTAGGGCTTTTCAGCAAATGGGGCCCATTACGCCCACGGAAAAGGGCTGCTTGTCTGATGAAGAGTTCGAACGGGGGGTAAGGCTTGCCTGTCAGGCAAGGATTATTCAGGATACAAGCGCAGAGATAATCTACAAGATGCCTTTTTCAATCGACCTTGTAGATGAAATCCTAACAGAGGATATGCCTTTAAATCCCCGGGTATACAAGGTCTTTTATCCGGAGGTTAAAAGTGAAGACCTTCCGGACAGGATCATAGCTGATCTTATAAAGTCAGGTGGAGACGGCGCCGGTAAACAGGTGTTCGCCGATGATATTCGCCGGAGATTCACACCTTTTTTGGAAAGCGATGTTTTATCCTGTACCGCCGTTTTTATTGGAGATGAGCTTTTGTACCTGGAGGAAGGGGATACAAGAGATAAACTGTATGCTGTCGCCGTTGATCTTGGAACAAATACAATCGCGGCATCTCTTATAAATCTCGGGTCGGGAAAGAAGATGGCCGTTGTTACCGATACCAATCCCCAGATAATTTTGGGCGCTGATCTTAAAACCCGGATAGATATGATTTTAGAAGATCAGATGAATCTTGAAATACTGAATGAAGAGATCCTGCTTCGCATTGATATCCTGATCACGGAACTGTGCAGGGCCTGTGATATAGATCCTCATAATGTTTATGAGATCGTAGTTGCCGGATCAACCGGCATGCTCCATATTCTGGTTTCCGGAGTTCCGGGCCTTATGGAAAAAAATGAGGGTACTCTATTTTTTGAGGCAGAACAGCTGGAAATAAGGTCTTCAAGCAGAGCAAGGGTCTATCCCTTTCCTGTGATCTCATCCTATGCCGGTGCTGATATCGTATCCGGTATTCTGGCAACAAAAATTCATAGATCTGAACAGACCGTTCTTTTTATTGATATGGGTTCGGATACAAAGCTTATCCTGTGTCATCAGGGTAAAATTATGGCTACAGCGGTTTATGACACCGATATATTTGAATGTGTTTCTATGGATTTCGGGATGAGACCTGAAACAGGTGCGATTGACCGGGTTAAAACAGAAGGGGATCTAATATTGTCTGTGATTGGGGAAAGCCTTCCCCGGGGTATCTGTGGAAGCGGTTTTATGGAGCTTGCAGTTTTTTTAAAAAAGGAAGGTATTATAGATGGCCGCGGTAATTTTTACGGCGGGTCAGGTAAAAAACCGGAGCTTTTAAAAAGAGTGGTTGATAAAAACGGCAGCAAAGCCTTTCTTTTGTACAGTGATGAGGGTTCTTTTAAAACCGATATCTTTATTACTGAAAAGGATCTTAAAACTCTTTTTTCGGCTGCTTTAAAAGTATTGGATACGATCTTTTCCTTTGAAAAGTACACCGGGATTCATATTGAGGAAATACCGGAAATACTTATCGGCGGCGCTTTTGGTCATAATATTGACACGGTTACTTTTAAAGGAATTGGATTATTGCCGCTTTCCTTTGAAAATAAGGTAAGTTTTGTCGGAAACAGCTCGAAAAAAGGTGCCCAGATGGCACTGCTTGATAAAAACATCCTACCTGAGGCCGAAGCTCTGGTTCATACCATAGAGTTGTTATCTCCATGAAAAATCATGCATGAAAAAGTTTTTAAATAACCTTATCTTCTGTTTCCATAGATATTATAAAAAACATACCCGTATTTTTAAAAGCTTAGAATAATTATTGCTAATTATTTGGAGAAAGAACCTCATGAAAAATCAATGGATGAGGGAGTTGAAGTAGTGAAAAGATATAAAATATACCTGTTTTTGGCAGTATTTTTAAATATACCTGTTTCTGCAACTGCCGGAACCTATTCCATGGTCTTCTTGTATACAGATATTCCGCATATTATCGACCCTTGTGACTGCCCGGATATGCCCGCACCTCTTTATCTTGCAACATTTACTGACGGTAGTTCTGATTTTTTTACCCATTTTTTTTAAATATTTTATTTTTATCAAAAAAAAAGGGGCCGTAAATTAAAATTACGGCTCTTTTTTTAGATATTTTTTGCAACAAACAAATAAATCATTATAAAAAAGATTGACAAGAAAAACATAAGGTTATATAATTTTCTATTTTAGTTTTCCTGTATCTTGCTTGTTTAAAACGCTGATTACGGGTCAAATACTTCAAATAAAACACATCAAAAATTATAGAATAAATAGAAAATTCTATAATTTTATGTAAAACTAATTCTTTAAATTAATGTTTATTTTAAGCCGGATTGTGAATAGCTGTTGATTGCACAGGCCTTAGGCTAAGTGTAACAAAAGTAAATACTGCTTAAAATGAAGATATTGAGAGATAATCGAAGAAAAAAACCAGTTATCGCGTTTAAATCAAGATAACTGGTGTTGATATAGAAATATAAAATTACTATACTAATATATTAAGCTGGCGTAGCTCAACGGCAGAGCAGCTGATTTGTAATCAGCAGGTTGCGGGTTCAAATCCCATCGCCAGCTCCATATAATATATTAATACGGTGAGGTACCCGAGTGGCCAAAGGGGGCAGACTGTAAATCTGCTGGCATCGCCTTCGGAGGTTCGAATCCTCCCCTCACCATAGATAAACAGGTTTAGTAGAATATCCTTGCGGGAGTAGCTCAGCTGGCTAGAGCGTCAGCCTTCCAAGCTGAGGGTCGCGGGTTCGAATCCCGTCTCCCGCTTAGAGATAGACACGGGCCGGTATTAGTTGTTGCCCACGTAGCTCAGTTGGTAGAGCGCATCCTTGGTAAGGATGAGGTTCACCGGTTCGATCCCGGTCGTGGGCTTAAGGGATTTATTTAACGACCGTAAAAATAAATAGTTTTTAATATTACAACATCAATAATACTTAATCTTTTTATCTTTGAAGATCAGGAGGAAGAGATGGCGAAAAAAAAGTTTGAGAGAACAAAACCACATGTAAATATAGGAACAGTAGGTCACGTTGATCACGGTAAGACAACCCTTACCTCAGCGATCACCAGGCATCAGGCTTTGCAGGGAAAAGCGGAAAAGATGGATTTTGATCAGATTGACAAGGCTCCTGAAGAAAAAGAACGCGGACTGACAATTGCGATATCCCATGTTGAGTATGAGACAGACAAGAGACATTATGCACATATTGACTGTCCGGGTCATGCTGACTATATCAAGAACATGATCACCGGAGCAGCCCAGATGGACGGCGCGATCCTGGTGGTAAGTGCAGCAGACGGACCCATGCCTCAGACCCGTGAGCATATCCTGCTTGCCCGTCAGGTACGTGTGCCTCAGATCGTGGTATTTTTAAATAAAGCAGATATGGTAGATGATCCCGAACTCATCGAGCTTGTTGAACTTGAGATCCGTGAACTGTTAAGCCAGTATGATTTTGACGGAGATAATATCCCGATCATCGCCGGAAGTGCTTTAAAGGCAATGGAAGGCGGAGACGATACCACTGAAGAATGTTACAAATGTATCCAGGACCTTTTGGCTGCAGTAGATGATTTTATTCCCGAACCGAAAAGAGATGTGGACAAGCCTTTCCTGATGCCGGTTGAGGACGTTTTCAGTATTTCTGGAAGAGGCACAGTTGTTACCGGAAGAATCCAGAGAGGGATCGTAAAGGTCGGCGAAGAAGTAGAGATTGTGGGAATCAAAGATACAGTAAAAACCACCTGTACCGGTGTTGAGATGTTCAGGAAACTTCTGGATCAGGGAGAGGCCGGAGATAATGTGGGCCTGCTTCTTAGAGGTATCAAACGGGATGAAGTTGAAAGAGGCCAGGTTCTGGCAAAACCGGGCTCGATCACACCGCATACAAAGTTTAAGGCGGAAGTATATATCCTTACCAAAGAAGAAGGCGGAAGACACACCCCGTTTTTTAATGGATACAGACCGCAGTTTTATTTTAGAACAACAGATGTGACCGGAATCGTAAGTCTTCCCGAAGGCGTAGAGATGGTGATGCCTGGTGACAATATAAGTATGGAAGGTGAGCTTATCGCTCCGATCGCAATGGAAAAAGAGCTTCGGTTTGCAATAAGAGAAGGCGGCAGAACAGTTGGCGCTGGCGTTGTCAGTGATATTATCGAGTAATTAAGACATTATCTTTATAATCTTTTTTTCGGATTTTACATATGAGAAACATCGTAACTTTAGCGTGCACAAAATGTAAACGCAGGAACTATACAACGACAAAAAATAAAAAAACAACTACTGGTAAGCTTGAGTTTAATAAATATTGTAGGTTCTGTTTTACCCATACCCTGCATAAGGAAACAAAATAGTCTTTTTATGCGGGGTTTGTTGCTCCTTCCCTAAGGACTTCAGTAAGTTGTTTCTTGGAAAAACAAAAATAGGCCAGTAGCTCTAATGGCTAGAGCACCGGATTCCAAATCCGGGTGTTGGGGGTTCGAGTCCCTCCTGGCCTGCCAAAAACTATAAGTTTTTTAAAACAATAAAGGGATAATGCCAGTGAACCTTAAAAATATTATAGACAGTACAGTCCGCTTTTATGGTGAGGTTAAGGCAGAGGCTAAAAAGATCGCATGGCCTTTAAGAAAAGAAACAGTTGCTTCAACCGCAGTTGTGGTTGTCCTCGTTTTGATTGTTTCTTTTTATCTCGGTGTTGTTGATGCCATACTCTCTCGAGCAGTTAAACTTATATTGAGTTGAGGTCTCTTATGGAAATGAAATGGTATGTCGTACATACTTATTCAGGATATGAAAATAAAGTAAAAGAGCTCCTTGAGGAGAGAATAAGTGCTTACAGTATGGAGGATTACTTTGGTGAAGTGCTTATTCCGACCGAAGATGTGGAAGAGATTATAAGAGGGGCCAAGGGGAAGAAACAGACCAAAAAGACATCACGCAAGTTTTTTCCGGGTTATATTCTTATACAGATGAAGATGACCAATGAAACCTGGCATTTTGTTAAGGAAACCCCTAAAGTCACCGGTTTTATCGGCAGTAAGACTCAGGCGATCGCAATACCGGATGATGGTATTATTGAGCTGCGTTCCAAGATAGAAGAGGGAACACTCCGGCCGGCCTTTAAAACCAACTATGAAAAGGGTGATGAGGTCATCATCATGGACGGCCCGTTTTCCAATTTTAACGGTGTTGTGGAAGAAGTTAAACCTGAAAAGACCCGGCTTAAGGTGCTGGTGAGTATTTTTGGAAGACAGACACCTATTGAGATCGAATATTCACAGGTGAAAAAAGCTAACTGATTTAATTTAACGCAGAAAAAGAAGAGGAAGTCAAATGGCAAAAAAGATAATGACCCAGATCAAACTGCAGATCCCGGCTGGTAAGGCGAATCCTTCGCCGCCTGTGGGACCGGCACTTGGACAGCATGGTGTAAATATAATGGAGTTTTGCAAAGTTTTTAACGCTAAGACTCAGGACAAAGACGGTCTGATCATTCCGGTGGTTATAACCGTTTATGCTGACAGGTCTTTTTCATTTATAACCAAGACTCCTCCTGCTGCTGTTCTTTTAAAGAAGGCTGCAGGTATTGTTAAAGGTTCAGGTGAACCGAATAAAACCAAGGTTGGAAAAGTTACCGCAGATCAGATCCAGGAGATCGTTCAGACAAAGATGCCTGACCTGAATGCAAATGATATGGAAATGGCTGCCAGGATAATCGAAGGTACGGCACGCAGCATGGGTATTGAAGTAATATAATAATAAAAGACTTACAGAATAAAAACCACAGGGTGAAAAAATGGCAAAACGAGGCAAAAAATATACAGAAGCCGCAAAAAAGATTGAAAGAGAAAAAAATTATTCTCTGGCAGAAGCCGCAGCGCTTTTAAAAGAGACAGGCACAGCAAAGTTTGACGAGACAGCTGATGTTGCCATCAGGCTGGGCGTTGATCCCAGAAAAGCTGATCAGATGGTCAGAGGAACTGTGCTGCTTCCTCATGGAACGGGAAAAGAAGTAAAAGTAATCGTCTTTGCAAAGGGTGAAAAGGAACAGGAAGCCAGAGATGCCGGCGCCGACTATGTGGGTGCGGATGATATGGTTGACAAGATCAAAGACGGCTGGCTGGACTTTGATAAAGCCGTTGCGACTCCTGATATGATGGGAGTTGTGGGTAAAATTGCAAGAGTCTTGGGTCCCAGGGGCCTGATGCCGAATCCGAAAGTAGGAACCGTAACCTTTGATCTGAAAGAGACCATCGGCGATTTAAAAAAGGGAAAAGTCGAATTCAGGACAGAAAAAGGCGGTATCCTTCATGTGCCGGTCGGTAAAGTCTCTTTTGATAAGGACAAACTCTGTGAAAATATCCTTGCTCTTTTAGAAACCGTAAACAAGTTGAAACCGGTTTCCAGTAAGGGACAGTATTTCAAGAATATTGTGCTTTCCTCAACCATGGGGCCTGGTATTAAGATCGATGTTGCTTCAGTAAAAAGCAGCTAAAAATATTTTACAGTGTGCTTCTTTACCGGAGTCATAATCATAAAGAAGCATGTGTGGTAAAAGCATCGGATAAATAATAATTATTTAATAAGGGTGACGAGGTGAGCAGATTAGAAAGAGAGCAGGCAGTAGCGACCCTGACAAAGAGATTTTCTGAATCAACCGGGGCCATTGTGATTGACTACAAGGGCTTAAATGTTGAGAAAATCACTGGACTCAGGCGGCAGGTCATGGAAGCAGGATCAGAAATAAAAGTGGCTAAAAATACCCTGCTTAAGATTGCTACTAAAGATACAGAATATGAAGCGCTCCATGATTCTTTTGTGGGACAGACAGCAGTCGCTTTTATTGAAGGCGATCCGGCTCTTCTGGCTAAAGTCCTGACAAAGTTCAACAAGGAAGAGAAAAAAGCAAATCCAGAAACGACCTTCAAATTAAAAGCAGGTGTGCTTGAAAATTCTGTTCTGGGTGTGGATGAAATAAATCAGCTTGGTGATCTTCCCAGCAGAGAGGTGATGCTGTCACAGATGCTTGGAGTCCTTGCATCTCCAATGACAGGTCTTGTATCCGTGCTGTCAGATATTCCGAGAAAATTTTTAAGAGTTTTAACTGCAGTTGCTGATCAAAAAGAATAGCAATAGATAAAAATAAAGGTTTAATCTTAACTTATAAAGAGTATTAGGAGGCTTAAAATGGCAGAGATAACAAAAGAGGATGTAGTTCAGTTTATAGAAAATATGTCTGTTCTGGATCTTTCAAACCTGATTAAGGACCTGGAAGAAAAATTTGGAGTTTCAGCTGCTGCTATGGCTGCTCCTGTTGCCGCGGCTGCTGGTGGCGGTGATGCTGCAGCTGCAGAAGAGAAGACTGAGTTTGATGTGGTTCTTCAATCTGCGGGTGAAAAAAGAATCAATGTTATCAAGATTGTACGTACGATTACAGGACTGGGTCTTAAAGAAGCAAAGGATTTTGTTGATTCATTGCCTAAGCCTGTAAAAGAGGGTCTTCCCAAAAATGAAGCGGAAGATGTCCTTAAACAGCTTGAAGAAGCAGGCGCTACCGGCGAGATCAAATAAGCTGATTGCGACAATACTGATAATAAAAGCTGGAAACCATATTTAGCTTTTATTGGCTAACAAAAACCAATAATGGGGTGATAAATGGGTATGCAATGTGCGCATAAACTGCGTTTTCGCAAAAACTTCAAGAAAATTGATGACATAATGAAGGTGCCCAACCTGATTGAGATCCAGCAGAAGTCTTATGAAAATTTCCTGCAGCAGAAGATATTGCCGGACGACAGAAACGAGTGCGGTTTGCAGGGAGTTTTCAAGAGTGTCTTTCCGATTCACAATTATAACAATACATCCTCGATTGAGTTTGTAAGTTATAATCTGGGCGAGCCAAAATACAGTCTGGAGGAGTGCAGGCAGAAGGAACTGACCTATGCCTCACCTCTTAAGGTACTGGTTCGTCTTGTAGTCTGGGATGTTAATGCTGAAACAGGTGTTAAAAACATAAGGGACATCAAAGAACAGGAAGTATATTTTGGTGAGATCCCTCTGATGACAGATGTGGGAACGTTTATCATTAACGGTACAGAGAGAGTTGTTGTAAGTCAGCTTCATCGTTCGCCGGGTGTGTTTTTTGACCATGACAAGGGAAAGACACTTTCAAGTGGGAAATACCTTTATTCTGCCCGGATCATTCCAAACAGGGGGTCCTGGATCGATCTTGAAATTGATACTAAAGATATAATCTATGTCAGGATAGACCGCAGACGTAAATTTCCTGTTACCGTACTTTTAAAAGCATTGGGATATTCCGGTCCCGAGCTTTTACAATATTTTTATACTTTAGAAGAAGTAACTTTAAAAGACGGCAAAATCGAATGTACCATTAACTCGCCTTATTTTTCTGACGTTATAGCCTGTAAGGACATTGTCGACAAAAAGAAAAATGTGATTGTTAAAAAAGGCAAGAGAATAAGCAAAGGTCTTTCTAAAAAGATCCGTGCTGCAAATATCAAGACAATTCCCATGGTCGACGAAATGCTCGAAGGCAAGGCCGTGGCTGAAGATGTTCTCGATCCTGTAACCGGTGAGGTCTTTCTAAAGTGTAATGATCTGTTAACAGCGGAAACCATAGCGGGTCTTGTTGAAAAAAAAATCTCAAAAATAAAGATACTCTATATTGACGGTCTTAATGTTGATTCGTCAATGAGAGATACTTTTGCTGTTGATAAGGTGCAGTCCGCTGATGAGGCGGTTGTAGAAATATACAGACGTCTGCGTCCAAACGATCCTCCGAACCAGGAAAGTGCAAATCTGTTCTTTAAGAAACTGTTTTTTGATGAAGAGTACTATAATCTTTCTACGGTCGGGCGTCTTAAAATAAATCTTTCTCTTAATCTTGAAACAGAGCTTGAGAATCATGTGCTCCAGAAAGATGATATTGTCGGTACGGTAAGACAGCTGATGGAGATCAAGAATGGACGTGGTACTGTGGATGACATTGATCATCTTGGCAATAGAAGAGTCAGAACTGTAGGCGAACTTGTGGAGAACCATTACAGGATAGGTCTTGTAAGAATGGAAAGAGCGATCAAGGAGCGCATGAGTCTGCAGGAGATTGAGACTTTAATGCCGAATGATCTTATTAATTCCAAAATGGTTTCTGCTGTTGTAAAAGAATTCTTCGGATCCAGTCAGCTTTCGCAGTTTATGGATCAGACAAATCCGCTTTCAGAGATTACACATAAGAGAAGACTCAGTGCGTTGGGACCCGGCGGTCTTACCCGGGAGCGCGCAGGTTTTGAAGTGCGTGACGTACATCCGACGCATTACGGCCGGATCTGTCCCATCGAGACACCTGAAGGACCGAATATCGGTCTTATCGCATCACTTTCCACCTATTCCAAAGTTAATGAATACGGTTTTATCGAGACGCCGTACCGCAGGGTTGCAAACGGGAAGGTTTCCAATAAAATTGATTACTTAACCGCACTTGAAGAAGAGAAATTTACGATTGCTCAGGCGAATGCACCGGTTGATAAAAATGGTTTTTTCCAGAAAGACATTATCGCTGCCCGAAGGAAGGGCGAATTTGAGATGGTTGCTCCTTCTGAAATCGAGCGTATGGATGTTTCTCCAAAGCAGCTGGTCAGTGTAGCTGCATCAATGATCCCTTTTCTCGAAAATGATGATGCCAATCGAGCGCTGATGGGTTCAAATATGCAGCGCCAGGCTGTTCCTCTTTTGAGAACGGAGGCGCCGTTTGTTGGAACCGGTGTTGAAGATGCGGTTGCAAGAGACTCTGGAGTTGCTGTTGTTGCAAAACGCAACGGAACGGTTGAAAGCGTTGATGCAAACAGAATCGTCGTCAAACATGATGATGTGCAGACCGAAGTTGGCTCGGAAATCGATATCTACAAACTTACAAAATACAGACGCTCTAATCAGAATACCTGTATCAATCAGAAACCCATTGTGAATGTGGGTGACACTGTTGAAGCCGGTGATTTGATTGCTGATGGACCGGCAACTGAGATGGGTGAGCTTGCGCTGGGAAGAAATGTCATTGTTGCTTTCATGCCTTGGGGCGGCTATAACTTTGAGGATTCAATCCTTATAAGTGAGCGTGTGATTAAAGATGACGTGTTTACGTCAGTACATATAGAAGAATTTGAAGTTCTTGCCCGTGATACCAAACTGGGTAAAGAAGAAATTACCAGAGATATTCCCAATGTGGGCGAGGAAATGTTAAGGGATATTGATGATAGCGGTATTATCAGGATAGGTGCTGAGGTTAAAGCCGGTGATATCCTGGTCGGCAAAATCACCCCGAAAGGTGAGACCCAGTTATCACCGGAGGAAAAACTTTTAAGAGCAATTTTCGGTGAAAAAGCAAGGGATGTTCAGGATACCTCCTTGCGCGTTTCTCCGGGAAATGAAGGAACTGTAATCGGTGTGAATATCTTTGCCCGCAAAGGTGCGGATAAGGATAACCGCTCCAGATTTATTGAAGATGAGGAGCGTGCCAGGATACTTAAAGATCAGGAAGATGAGATAAGGATTCTGCAGGAAAGTGTTAATCTGCGGCTCAAAAAAATTCTGGTGGGTAAAACCTGCGGTAAGAAGTTTGTCGATGAGAAAAAAGACAAATTGCTTTTTGAAAAAAACCATGTGTTCACAGAACAGGACATTGATAGCCTGCCGCTTTTCAAATGGGTAAATGTCAGTGTCGCCGGTGGAAAAGATGTCCCGGAAAAAATAGTTAAGCTTAGAGACAGCCTGTCAGAACTGATCGGCCAGTCAAAAGAAGCTTTTGAAGAAAAAGTGGAAAAACTAAAACGGGGTGATGAACTTCCTCCCGGTGTTATAAAGATGGTTAAGGTTTATCTTGCTGTTAAGCGGAGGCTTTCAGTGGGGGATAAAATGGCGGGTAGGCATGGTAATAAGGGTGTTCTTTCCCGTATTCTTCCAGAAGAAGATTTGCCGTATCTTGAAGACGGTACACCTGTTGATATCGTATTAAACCCGCTGGGTGTTCCCTCCCGAATGAATGTGGGTCAGATTCTTGAGACACATCTTGGATGGGCGGCAAGGGGAATAGGACAGAAGATCAATAGAATGCTTGAGTCTAATCAGTCTGCTCAAAAACTGAGGGACTGTTTTATGAAGACTTATTCTGATCCGGAAGCAGACCGAATTATTAATGATCTTGATGATAAGACAACTTTTGCACTTGCTAAAAAGCTCAGCAAGGGAGTCCATATGGCAACCCCGGTATTTGATGGTGCAAAAGAGGAAGAGATTGTAGAGTGCCTTAAAGACGGAGATCTGCCCGAGACCGGTCAAACAACACTCTTTGACGGAAGAACCGGTGAGGCTTTTGATAAGCAGGTCACTGTAGGTATTATATACATGCTTAAGCTGCACCATCTTGTTGATGACAAAATCCATGCCCGCTCAATCGGTACCTATTCACTCGTGACTCAACAGCCTCTCGGCGGAAAGGCCCAGTTTGGCGGCCAGCGGCTTGGTGAGATGGAGGTTTGGGCGCTTGAGGCATACGGTGCTGCTCATACTCTGCAGGAGCTTTTAACGCTTAAATCAGATGATGTTTACGGCAGGACAAAACTCTATGAAAATATTGTGAAAGGCGAAATAGATATTGCCCCGTCAATTCCTGAGTCGTTTAATGTGCTTGTTAAAGAGCTTCAGAGCCTGTGCCTTGATGTCGAATTTCTCGAAACAGAGAATGATAATTAATTTTTAATACTAATTGTATCCTTTTGAAGGGTGAAAAGTATGAATGGATTTTTTTCAATACACCAGACCCGATCAAGAAACGTTGATGATTTTGATGCTTTAAAGGTTTCGATCGCTTCTCCTGAAACCATAAGAAGCTGGTCAAGCGGTGAGGTGAAAAAACCTGAGACAATTAACTACCGGACTTTTAAGCCTGAAAGGGACGGACTCTTCTGCGCAAAGATTTTCGGGCCGGTAAAAGACTATGAGTGCAACTGTGGAAAATATAAAAGGCTGAAGCATAGAGGTATTGTCTGTGAAAAATGCGGTGTTGAGGTTATTGCGTCTTATGTCAGGCGTGAAAGACTTGGACACATAGAGCTTGCCTGTCCGGTAGCTCATATCTGGTTTTTACGAAGTCTTCCCAGCCGCATCGGTACCCTTCTTGATATGACCTTAAGGGGGCTTGAGAAGGTCCTCTACTTTGAATCCTATGTTGTTACAGATCCTAAAAAATCTTCTTTTCAGCTGGGTGAGCTGCTTGACGAGGATGCTTACCGAAAGGCGGTTCTTGAAAGCCCCGAACCCTTTGTGGCCGGTATTGGCGCAGAAGCGATCCGGGATATTCTCAGAACACTTGATCTTGACGCAATTTCAGACCAGATCAGAGAAGAACTGCATCTCACAAGCTCTGAAGCTAAAAAGAAGAAACTGGCAAAAAGACTCAGGGTTGTTGAGGCTTTCAGGAATTCTGATAACCAACCGGACTGGATGATACTGGAAGTTATTCCTGTTATTCCGCCTGATCTTCGACCGCTTGTACCGCTTGACGGCGGGAGGTTCGCGACTTCGGACCTTAATGATCTTTACCGCAGGGTAATTAACAGAAATAACCGTCTTAAAAAACTTTTGGAACTTGATGCGCCTGATATTATTATCAGAAATGAAAAAAGAATGCTTCAGGAAGCCGTTGATGTTCTTTTTGATAACGGCAGACGCGGCAAAGTCCTTACCGGAAGAAATAAACGGCCGCTTAAGTCCTTAAGTGACATGCTTAAAGGTAAACAGGGACGTTTTCGTCAGAATCTGCTGGGTAAGCGTGTTGATTACTCCGGCCGAACAGTAATTGTTATCGGCCCTGATTTAAAGCTCCACCAGTGCGGTCTTCCAAAGAAAATGGCTCTCGAACTTTTCAGACCGTTCATATATAACCGCCTGATCAAGAAGGGGTTTGCTACAACTATTAAGAGTGCCAAAAAGATGGCAGAAAGAGAGACTCCCGAGATTTGGGATTGTCTTGATGATGTGGTTAAAGAGTTTCCCATTATGCTAAACAGAGCACCGACGCTTCATCGTCTGGGACTACAGGCTTTTGAGCCGGTGCTGGTAGATGGTAAGGCTCTTCAGCTTCATCCGTTGGTCTGTTCCGCATTTAATGCTGATTTTGACGGTGATCAGATGGCTGTGCATGTGCCGATCACCCTTGCAGCTCAGATCGAGACAAGAGTACTCCTTATGTCAACCAACAATATTCTTTCTCCGGCAAATGGAAAACCGGTAATTGTTCCGACTCAGGATATTGTTCTCGGGATATATTATATGACCCGTGAAAAAGAGATGGTTAAGGGCGAAGGCAAGAGGTTTTCAAACGTTGATGAAGTAAGGATCGCTTTTGACAATGGAGAAATAGATATCCATGCACGAATAAGTGTGAGGATGGATGGTCAGATGGTTGAAACGGTAGTGGGAAGAATTCTTTTTAAAGAGATCGTGCCTGATAAAATACCGTTTGAAATTATAAATAAAGTGATGAATAAAAAAGAGCTCGCAAATCTGATCGACTATTGCTACAGGTTCTGCGGAGACAAAGAGACGGTGCTTTTATCTGACAGAGTGAAAAATATGGGTTATGAATATGCGACTAAGTCGGGTATCTCCATAGCCATCAGGGATATGCGTATACCGAGTAAAAAAGAATCAATGATAGAGGCGACAATTCAGGAAGTCAGGCTGATCGACGTTCAGTACAGGGAAGGTCTTATCACAGACGGTGAGAGATACAATAAGGTTATTGATATCTGGGCCAGGGTGACTGAGGATGTCTCAAATGAGATGCTTCAGGAACTGGGTTCTGAAGAATATATTGATGCCAAGGGGAAGAAACAAAAAAGCGTCAGTTATAATTCCATTTATATGATGGCTGATTCCGGTGCAAGGGGCAGTGCACAGCAGATACGCCAGCTTGCCGGGATGAGAGGACTTATGGCCAAGCCGTCAGGCGAGATCATTGAAACCCCGATCACAGCAAATTTTCGTGAGGGCTTAACCGTTGCCCAGTACTTTATCTCAACGCATGGCGCACGTAAGGGGCTGGCAGATACAGCTCTTAAAACTGCAAATTCAGGATACCTCACCAGAAGGCTGGTGGATGTTGCTCAGGACTGTGTGATCAGCGAGTATGACTGTAAGACAATTGACGGTATCTACATGACTTCTCTGATTGAAGGCGGTGAGATAATCGAGCAGCTGGGTGACAGGATTCTGGGTAGAGTAAGTCTTGAGGATATCATCGATCCTATTAACGGTGACATTATTGTACATAAGAATCATGAGGTGGATGAGGCTGCGGTTGATAAGGTTAAAGAGGCTGGTATTGAAAATGTAAGGATCAGATCGGTTCTGACCTGCCAGTCCAAAAAAGGAGTATGCGCCAGGTGCTATGGCAGGGACCTTGCCAGAGGCAGGCTTGTTAATATTGGTGAGGCAATAGGAATAATCGCAGCTCAGTCGATCGGAGAGCCCGGAACACAGCTTACCATGCGTACTTTTCATATCGGTGGTACGGCAAGCAGGCGTGTTGAACAGACAACTCTGGAAGCTCAGCACAGCGGAACCGTTAAGTATGTTAATGTTGCGGTTATAAATAACAGAGAAGGCGATACCCTGGTTATGAACCGGAATGGTCATATGGTCATCGTTGATGATAACGGCAGAGAGCGTGAAAAGAATTCCGTGATTTACGGTGCCAAACTGAAGGTGAAAGAGGGTGACAAGGTCAAACAGGGAGCCGTCCTTGCCGAATGGGATCCTTTTGCAACCCCTATTATGGTTGAGTCCGGCGGACTGGTAAGATTTGGGGATCTGAGTGAAGGTCTTTCCATGCGTGAACAGGTCGATGAGGTTACCGGTCTTTCATCTAAGGTTGTAATAGAATCAAAAGATCCTGAGAGCAGACCCAGGATATCAATTAAAGATCCAAAGGGAAAGACACTGCGTCTGGTATCTGACGCTAATAGATTTGCCCGTTATTTTATGCCTGTTGGTGCTAATATTCTGGTTAATCCGGGAGATGAAGTTGTTGCCGGAGATGTAATTGCTAAAATTACCCGAGAGACAACCAAGACAAAAGATATTACAGGCGGGCTGCCGAGAGTTGCAGAACTTTTCGAAGCCAGAAAACCAAAAGAAGTCACAGTCATCAGTGAAATTGATGGCGTGGTTACTTATGGTAAGGATGTTAAGGGTAAACGGAAGGTTATTGTAACACCTGATATTACAGATGCCGGCGGTATAAAACTTGAGCCCAAAGAATACCTTATTCCCAAGGGGAAACATATCAGTGTGCATGAAAATGATCATATCAGATCCGGCGAGCCGATTATGGACGGCCTTTCAAATCCCCATGATATTCTTAATATCCTGGGTGAAAAAGAGCTTGCTAAATTTTTGGTGGATGAGGTTCAGGAAGTTTACAGACTTCAGGGCGTTAAGATAAATGATAAGCATATTGAATGTATTGTCCGTCAGATGCTGCAAAGGGTCAGTATAAAGGAGGTTGGTGATACAACCTTCCTGCTGGGTGAGCAGGTCGAAAAGACACTGTTTGAAGAAGAGAACGAAAAAGTAAGACAAAAAGGCGGACAGGTCGCAATCGCAGAACCCCTTCTCTTGGGTATAACTAAAGCTTCCTTAAGTTCAGAAGGTTTTATTTCTGCGGCATCCTTCCAGGAGACAACCAAAGTTCTGACGCAGGCTGCGATTGAAGGTAAGGTTGATTATCTCAGGGGCTTGAAGGAAAATGCTTCAATGGGAAGGCTTATCCCTGCGGGTACCGGTTATCCTGAGTATAAAAAAATCGGAATTAAGACTGAATCTGATGAGATTTGCGAGGCAGAAGAAACAGAGACTGTCGAATCCTCAGGAGAGGTCTGATCATTTCCGTAATTAATTGAGAAAAGTTACTCCTAATGCATTTTTATAATTGACAATTGTTAATAATCGTGATAAATATATTCTCTTTACTTACCCACGCGAAATAGAGGTTTTTTTATGCCAACAATAAATCAGTTATGCCAGTACGGACGGTCAAAAACAAAGAAAACATCAAAGTCCCGTGCTTTAGGCAAATGTCCCCAGAGAAGGGGAGTTTGTGTCCGTGTATATACTACAACACCCAAAAAACCGAACTCAGCGCTGCGTAAAGTAGCAAGGGTCAGACTTACAAACGGAATAGAAATAACTGCATATATCCCGGGTGTTGGACATAACCTGCAGGAACATGCGGTTGTACTTGTTAGAGGCGGAAGAGTGAAAGATCTTCCGGGTGTTCGTTATCATATCGTAAGAGGAACGCTTGATTCCAGTGGAGTTGCTGACCGGAAACAGAGCCGTTCTAAATACGGAGCTAAAAGACCTAAATAATTTTAATTAATAACGGAGTTTTTAATGGCCAGACGCCGTGAAGCAACAAAAAGAAAGATACTTCCTGATTCAAAGTACAAAGATATAACCTTGAGTAGGTTTATAAACAAAATAATGATGCAGGGTAAAAAAAGTACTGCAGAATCAATTGTTTATGGAAGTCTGGAGACAATAAAGGAAAAGACAGGTCAGGAACCGCTTGAAGTGTTCAAGTCTGCTCTTGATAATGTGAAACCAACGGTCGAGACCAAATCAAGAAGGATCGGCGGTGCCAACTATCAGGTTCCGATTGAGGTAAGGTCGGGCAGACAGATGGCGCTTTCAATGAGATGGCTGATCGGTTTCGCACGGGGTCGCTCAGAAAAGACCATGAGCGAGAGGCTTGCAGCAGAATTTATTGACGCATCCAATAATCGCGGCAGTTCAATTAAGAAGAAGGAAGATACCCATAAAATGGCAGCTGCGAATAAGGCATTTGCCCATTACAAGTGGTAGATATTATACATATATAAGAATTTATTAACGGATATAATATTTAGATCACATATTGAGTTTTTCAGGAGGAAGAGATGGCGAAGAAAAAGTTTGAGAGAACAAAACCACATGTAAATATAGGAACAGTAGGTCACGTTGATCACGGTAAGACAACCCTTACCTCAGCGATCACCAGGCATCAGGCTTTGCAGGGAAAAGCGGAAAAGATGGATTTTGATCAGATTGACAAGGCTCCTGAAGAAAAAGAACGCGGACTGACAATTGCGATATCCCATGTTGAGTATGAGACAGACAAGAGACATTATGCACATATTGACTGTCCGGGTCATGCTGACTATATCAAGAACATGATCACCGGAGCAGCCCAGATGGACGGCGCGATCCTGGTGGTAAGTGCAGCAGACGGACCCATGCCTCAGACCCGTGAGCATATCCTGCTTGCCCGTCAGGTACGTGTGCCTCAGATCGTGGTATTTTTAAATAAAGCAGATATGGTAGATGATCCCGAACTCATCGAGCTTGTTGAACTTGAGATCCGTGAACTGTTAAGCCAGTATGATTTTGACGGAGATAATATCCCGATCATCGCCGGAAGTGCTTTAAAGGCAATGGAAGGCGGAGACGATACCACTGAAGAATGTTACAAATGTATCCAGGACCTTTTGGCTGCAGTAGATGATTTTATTCCCGAACCGAAAAGAGATGTGGACAAGCCTTTCCTGATGCCGGTTGAGGACGTTTTCAGTATTTCTGGAAGAGGCACAGTTGTTACCGGAAGAATCCAGAGAGGGATCGTAAAGGTCGGCGAAGAAGTAGAGATTGTGGGAATCAAAGATACAGTAAAAACCACCTGTACCGGTGTTGAGATGTTCAGGAAACTTCTGGATCAGGGAGAGGCCGGAGATAATGTGGGCCTGCTTCTTAGAGGTATCAAACGGGATGAAGTTGAAAGAGGCCAGGTTCTGGCAAAACCGGGCTCGATCACACCGCATACAAAGTTTAAGGCGGAAGTATATATCCTTACCAAAGAAGAAGGCGGAAGACACACCCCGTTTTTTAATGGATACAGACCGCAGTTTTATTTTAGAACAACAGATGTGACCGGAATCGTAAGTCTTCCCGAAGGCGTAGAGATGGTGATGCCTGGTGACAATATAAGTATGGAAGGTGAGCTTATCGCTCCGATCGCAATGGAAAAAGAGCTTCGGTTTGCAATAAGAGAAGGCGGCAGAACAGTTGGCGCCGGCGTTGTCAGTGATATTATCGAGTAATTAAGAGGAAAAAAAAGATATGAATACGGTTGGCAGTATGATGGAAAACCAAAGAATTAGAATACGCCTGAAGGCCTTTGATCACAGGCTCTTAGATCAGTCCGTTGAAGAGATCGTTGATACGGCTAAAAGAACCGGAGCAAGAGTGGTCGGTCCGATACCCTTGCCAACCATAATAAACAAGTACTGTGTACTTCGTTCTCCGCATGTAGACAAGAAATCACGTGAACAATTTGAGATAAGAACTCATAAGCGCTTGATTGATATACTGGAATCAACCGAACAGACAGTTGATGCACTAATGAAACTTGACTTGTCTGCCGGTGTAGATGTAGAGATAAAACTTTAATATTGAGAATTATCTGCTTAACGAAACGGCGATTAATTCATACCTTGGAGTTTGTAACGTGTCAATAGGAATTATAGGTAAAAAAATAGGAATGACGCAGGTCTTCGCAAAAGACGGCGCAGTGATCTCAGTAACAGTTGTAGAAGTAGGCCCCTGTTCAATTGTGCAGAAAAAGACAAATGAAAAGGACGGATACTCTGCACTGAAGCTCGGGTATAACAGTATAAAAGCTGAACTGCTGAATAAGCCGGACCTGGGTCAGTTCAAGAATTTAGACGGCAAGTCTTTTACTGTCTTGAAAGAGTTCAGGGTTAAAGAGTCAGATGAACATACTGTTGGTGAACAGCTGACGACTGAACTCTTTGAACTCGGTGAAAAAGTAATTATTTCCGGGGTTAGTAAAGGTAAAGGCTTTGCCGGTGTGATTAAAAGATGGGGTTTTCATAGAGGTCCTAAAACTCATGGTTCAAAACACCATAGAGCGCCAGGCTCAACAGGTATGAGTGCTTATCCCGGCAAGGTGCATAAGGGTAAAAAGATGCCCGGCCATATGGGAACAGACAGGGTAACACTTAAAAATGTTGAAATTATCGAGAAAAGACCACAGGAAAATCTGCTGCTGATTAAAGGAAATATCCCAGGTGCTAAAAACGGTATTGTAACGATAAGTAAATCATAAAGCAGGTTCAATATTAAAACGAACGGACACTAAATGTCCGGAATAAAACAGGATGTATTCATGCCGACAATAGAAGTATACGATGTTAATCAAGCAAATGTAACTCAGGTAGATGTCGATGAGAAAGTCTTCGAAAAAAAGATAGACGAAAGCATCTACTATGAAGTTGTTAAAATGCAAATGGCAAATGCCCGTAGCGGAACAGCCTGTACCAAGGGAAGAAGTGATGTCAGGGGCGGTGGTAAAAAACCCTGGAGACAAAAGGGAACCGGCCGCGCACGTGCAGGAACATCAAGTTCACCGATCTGGAAGGGCGGCGGAATCGTTTTCGGTCCAAAACCTCGTGATTACAGCATGAATGTTCCCAAGAAAATAAAAAAACAGGCTTTGTGCGGAGCCATCAGCCAGAAGAAAACTGAGGGTAACCTTACCATTCTGGATAAAATTGAACTGCAGGACATTAAGACCTCAAAGTTTGTTGAGATATTAAATAAGTTGGATCTTAAGAGTGTTCTTATAATAGATGAAGGCAATAGAAATCTGGTTTTAAGTGCCAGAAACATTCCGGGTGTAAAGATACTGTCCCCGGAGGGTCTTAACCTTTACGATATCCTCTACTATAAAAATCTCGTAATTACACAACCATGCCTTGAAAAAATTCAGAGGAGACTCCTCGCATGAAAAACCTTTATGAGGTGGTCCGTAGACCAATAATAACTGAAAAAAGCAATCTTCAAAAAGATGAAGTCAATCATGTGTCTTTTGAAGTAGCCAGGAATACAAATAAAATAGAGATCAAAAATGCGGTTCAGAAACTTTTTAATGTGAAAGTGCTGGATGTCCGCACGATGAACTTTAAGGGCAAGAAAAAAAGAGTCGGTAAAAACATGGGTCAGAAGCCTGACTGGAAAAAGGCTGTTGTGACCTTGACTCCAGGTGAGAAAATAGAATTTTTTGACGGAGTATAACCTGTAGACATTCAGGCTGTTATTTATAGGATACGGAGTATAACATGGCTGTAAAGGCATTTAAACCAACATCACCAGGACGTCGTTTTCAAACGGTATCAGATTTTGCGGAGATCACAAAAAGTACTCCTGAAAAAAGTCTGCTTGCACCACTTAAAAAAACAGGTGGCAGAAACTGTTATGGAAGAATAACGGCCCGTCATATCGGTGGTGGTCACAAGCGAAGATACAGGATAATTGATTTTAAGAGAGATAAGAGAGACATCCCAGCGAAAGTCGCAAGTATCGAATATGATCCGAATAGATCAGCAAGGATCGCACTGTTAAACTATGTTGATGGTGAAAAAAGATACATTATCGCACCCCTCAATCTCAAGGTCGGTACAGAGATACTGTCCGGCGAAAAGGCGGATATCAGTATTGGAAATGCACTGCCGATTAAAAACATTCCTGTTGGAACGCTTGTTCATAACGTTGAACTGAAAATCGGCAAGGGCGGGCAGCTCATAAGGACTGCCGGAACTTCCGGTCAGATAGCAGCAAAAGAGAATAAGTATGCACATGTTAAAATGCCGTCTGGCGAACTCAGATTAATACATGTTGAGTGCTACGCGACGATCGGACAGGTCGGAAATGGTGATCACAAACATATTTCGATTGGAAAGGCCGGAAGAAAAAGATGGCTGGGTAAAAGACCAAAGGTTAGAGGTGTGGTAATGAATCCTGTTGATCATCCAATGGGCGGTGGTGAAGGCCGTTCTTCAGGTGGTCGTCATCCATGTACGCCATGGGGAAAACCGACTAAAGGATACAGAACACGCAAAAACAAGAGTACAGATAAGTTTATCGTAAGAAGAAGGCGTAAATAAGAGGAAAAGATAATATGCCAAGATCAATAAAAAAGGGACCCTTCATAGACGAGAGTTTGCTGAAGAAAATAAGAAGGGCAGAGGAAACAAATAGTAAACAGGCAATAAAGACATGGTCAAGAAGGTCGACAGTAACACCGGATATGATCAGCCTGACATTCGCGGTCCATAACGGTAAAAAATTCATACCTGTATATGTTACTGAGGATATGATCGGGCATAAGCTTGGAGAATTTTCGCCGACAAGAACTTATCGCGGACATGCAGGTAAGAAGAAATAGGAAAATTAATAGTAAATTGACTATAGAGAAATAGAGATTCAATTATGGAAGTTAAGGCTGCTGTTAAATATGTTCGAGTTTCTCCGCAGAAAGCCAGATTAGTGGCTGATACTGTTAGGGGAAAGACGGTAAGTGATGCGCTGAGCATACTGGAATACACTCCTAAAGCTGCCAGCCCGTTTATCTACAAATTGATAGGTTCTGCTGTGGCAAATGCAAGCAGCAGAGATGATATGGACGTGGATACCCTGTTCGTGAAAAGTATATGTGTTGATCAGGGGCCTACACTAAAGAGATTCAGGGCTCGTGCAATGGGTAGAGGAACAAGAATACTTAAAAGATCATGCCATATAACAGTGGTTCTGGACGAGGCATAATCGAACTGTTTTAAGACTAAGGAGGTAAGGTTTGGGTCAGAAAGTTCATCCTAAAGGATTCCGTTTAGGCATAATAAAGACATGGGGATCACGCTGGTACGCAGATAAAAGTTTTGCTAAGCTGCTTCACGAAGATGTGAAAATAAAAAAATATGTTAAAAAAATACTGAACCACGCAGGCGTGGCAGAAGTAGGGATTGAAAGAGCAGCCAGCAAGGTAAGGGTTAATATAGATGCAGCGAGACCCGGTATTATCATCGGAAAAAAAGGGACTGAAATAACAAAACTCAAAAATCAGATCCAGAAGATGACAGATAAAGAGATATTTATAAATATCTCGGAAGTAAAAAGACCTGAAACAAATGCACAGCTGGTAGCTGAAAATGTATGTATGCAGCTGCTAAAAAGAGTCGCATTCAGAAGAGCAATGAAACGAAGCGTAAGTACTGCCCTTAAGTTCGGCGCAGAAGGTATTAAGATTTCCTGTTCCGGCCGACTTGGCGGTGCTGAGATGGCGCGCAGGGAATGGTATCGTGAAGGCAGAGTACCACTGCAGACACTCAGGGCTGATATAGATTATGGATTCGCAGAAGCTAAAACGACCTATGGAATCATCGGCGTCAAAGTGTGGGTATTCAAAGGTGAAACATTAACTAGGAGAAGTACGTTAAATGCTAGCACCCAAAAAGGTTAAACATAGAAAAGTTCAAAAAGGTAAAATGCGCGGTTTCGCTTATCGTGGTGGTACTCTAAACGAGGGTAACTTCGGACTAAAAGCGCTGGAGTGCGGGTGGTTAACCTCCCGTCAGATCGAAGCAGCACGAATCGCGCTGAACAGGCATATTAAAAGGGGTGGAAAACTCTGGATCAGAATATTCCCTGACAAGCCGATAACAAAAAAACCTGCAGAAGTCAGAATGGGTAAGGGTAAAGGCGCCCCGGAACTTTGGGTGGCTGTGATAAAACCCGGCAGGATACTTTATGAAATTGAAGGCGTTGATGAAATAACTGCCAAAGAGGCCTTTCGGCTGGCAGCACATAAACTGCCTATAAAAACAACATTTGTTAAGAGGGAAAATAGTGAAAGCTAAGGAACTGCGCGATTTAACAATAGACGAACTGAAACAGCGCGTGAAAGAACTGAGAGAAGAGCAGTTCAACCTGAAATTTCAGGCAGCGACAAGTCAGCTTAGCAATACTGCAAAGATCACGCATACAAGAAAAGATATCGCTCGCGTTTGTACATTAATTAACGAAAAGAGTTAAACGGGTAATAATGGAATAGTGAAGGGTTCTGTATGAAGGGACAACAAAAAAGACGGACTGGCGTCGTAGTCAGTGACAAAATGGATAAGACTATAGCAGTTGTGGCTTACAGAACAACTAAACATCCATTATATAAAAAATATATCAAAAAAAGAGTACGTTTCAAGGCCCATGATGAGGCAAATGTCTGTCAGGTCGGCGATACCGTACTGCTGCAGGAAACTAGACCGCTGAGCAAAGATAAGCGCTGGCGGGTTGTTGAAATAGTTGAGAAAGCAGTTTAACCTGCGGATAGACACCCGTAAGTGTTTATTAAATAATTATTAAGGGTTCAGCAATGATTCAGATGCAGACAAAACTACTGGCGGCAGATAACTCCGGAGCAAAAAAACTTCAGTGCATTAAGGTCCTGGGCGGATCAAAAAGAAAATATGCATATCTCGGAGACGAAATAGTCGTATCCGTAAAAGAAGCAATACCGAATTCAAAAGTTAAAAAGGGTACTGTTCTAAGAGCCGTGATTGTAAGGACAAAAAAGGAAACAAGAAGAGCTGACGGATCATATGTAAGGTTTGACGATAATTCAGCTGTTCTTATCAATCCGCAGAATGAACCGCTGGGTACCCGGATCTTCGGACCGGTAGCACGTGAGCTTAGAGCGAAAAATTATATGAGAATTATATCACTTGCACCTGAGGTGATTTAACAGGCAGGAGAATGGAAGTGGCTGAGAACACAGAAAAGACATATATAAAAAAGGGTGATACCGTTGCAGTTCTTACCGGTAAGGAAAAAGGAAAAACCGGCAAGGTGATGATGGTCAACACAAAAAAAGGCACAGTTGTAGTTGAAAAACTCAACTTCGTAAAAAAACACAGCCGGCCGAACAAGGCAGCTCCTCAGGGTGGGATAATTGAAAAAGAGAATCCTATAAGGATGTCAAATCTAAATGTTGTGTGTGCAAAATGCAATATCCCGGTACGTATAAAAATGACTTTTCTTGATGATGGAAAAAAAGTCAGAGTGTGCGTAAAATGCGGCGAGATACTGGATCGTTAGGAGATTAGATAAATGGATCGCTTAAAACAAATGTATAAAGAAAAAATTATTCCGGCAATGATGGAAAAGTTTAAGTACAAAAATGTAATGCAGGTACCTAAACTTGAGAAAATAGTTTTAAATATGGGACTGGGTGAAGCAATACAGAATGTAAAGGTAATTGAAGCTGCACAAAAAGAGCTTGCAGCAATAAGCGGCCAAAAACCTCAGGTCACTCGCGCAAGAAAATCAATTGCAAATTTTAAGCTCAGAGAGGGACAGCCGATCGGTTGTAAGGTAACACTCAGGCAGAAGATAATGACGGAATTTTTTGATCGTCTGGTCTGTTTGTCACTTTCCAGAATTCGGGATTTTAAGGGTGTTTCAAGAAAGGCTTTTGACGGTAGAGGGAATTATGCACTTGGAATTAAAGAACAGATTATTTTTCCAGAGATAGACTATGATAAAATAGATAAAATCAGGGGCTTAAATATTGTTATAAATACAACAGCAAAAACTGATGAGGAAGGCAGAGCACTTCTGGGAATGATGGGAATGCCTTTCGAAAAAATTAATGTATAAGGAGAAGGCCCTGTGGCCAAGAAATCGCTAATTGCCAAGGCAATCAGAAAAAAGAAGTTTAAAGTAAGAGAATATAACAGGTGCCCATTATGCGGGCGTCCACGCGCATATTACAGAAAGTTTGATATGTGCAGAATATGTTTAAGGAAACTGGCGCTTCAGGGAGATCTTCCCGGAGTGACTAAATCAAGCTGGTAGTAACGTTAAATAAAGGGAGAACCCGGATATGATGACAGATCCCATCGCGGATATGTTTACAAGAATCAGAAATGGCAGTAAAGCCAAATTTGAAAAGGTAAACATGCCGTCCTCTAACTCAAAGGTCAATATAGCCAGGATATTAAAAGACAGCGGCTATGTGAAAGACTATAGTGTGGCGGAGGATGATAAACAGGGAATACTGCAGATCGTCTTAAAGTATGATGATGAAGAAAGATCTGTATTTACTGAAATTACAAGAATATCAAAACCCAGCAGAAGGGTTTACGTAAATAAAAATAAAATCCCTCAGATTAAAAATGGACTGGGAATTGCGATAATTTCCACTTCAAAGGGAATTCTTACTGACAAAGATGCCAGAGAGCAAAATGTAGGTGGCGAAGTAATTGGATCTTTCTGGTAATAGAGGAATGAGAGATGAGTAGAATCGGAAAACAACCCATAGCACTGATCAGTGACGTTAAGATCAAGTATAATAAGCCTGAAATACTGATTGAGGGGCCGAAAGGCAAGTTGTCTCATCAGATCCCTGAGGAAATAAAACTTGATATAACAGACAAAGAGATACTGGTAACCCGTGATAATGATGAGCGGCAATCAAGATCTTTTCATGGCCTTACCCGGACGCTGGTAGCGAATATGGTTGAGGGGGTTACCAAAGGATTTAAAAAAGAGCTCGAGGTGGTAGGCGTCGGCTACAGAGCTGAAAAGGATGGTAAGACTTTAAAACTGGCAGTAGGTCTTTCTCATACGATCGAATTTGAATCGCCTGAGGGTATAACTATAAATGTGGATAAACAGATCGTCAGTGTTGAAGGCATAGATAAATGTCTGGTTGGTCAGATCGCTGCAAAGATCCGCAGTTTTAGAAAACCCGACGTATATAAAGGCAAAGGGATCAAGTATGTCGGAGAGGTCCTGATAAGAAAGGCCGGTAAGGTCGGCGCAAAATAAACTCGATATGAGATGAGTTCGATTTATAATCGAAAACTTAAGTATAAGAAAACAGGAGAACCCGTGGATAAGGCAATAAAAAAATTAAAAAACCGTGCTCAGAGGAAGAAAAAAATTCGCGGTAATATATCCGGCAGCAGTGAATGTCCTAGAATGAGCGTTTATAGAAGCCTGAATCATTTTTATGTACAGTTGATTGATGATGAATCATTCAAGACCTTACTCAGCGCGTCTACTTTAAGTAAGGAGCTTAAGGGTAAACTTAAAAAGACGGGGAA
The DNA here is from genome assembly GCA_964387595.1 of uncultured Thermodesulfobacteriota bacterium. Taxonomy (GTDB): domain Bacteria; phylum Desulfobacterota; class WTBG01; order CAIYCZ01; family CAIRTM01; genus JAHEEI01. The sequence goes on from CAYLYF010000009.1 coordinate 46,763, forward strand.
TAAAGATGCCGCAACGGCTGTTGGAGAACTTCTTGCTGAAAAAGCACTTGAAGCAAATATTAAGAAGGTTGTCTTTGACCGTAACGGTTTTCTTTACCATGGCAGGGTGAAGGCGCTGGCAGATGGTGCCAGAGCAAAGGGATTAGAATTCTAAAGGAGGTTTTATTTTGTTAGAAAATAGTCATGATGAACAGAACCTTACTGATAAGGTTATACATATAAATCGCGTTGCAAAAGTAGTAAAGGGCGGTAGGCGTTTCAGCTTCAGTGCGCTGGTAGTTGTTGGCGATGATAATGGAACGGTCGGATATGGACTTGGCAAGGCAAGGGAAGTACCGGAGGCAATCAGAAAAGGTGTTGAGCATGCTAAAAAGAATCTGATAAAATTCCCACTTTTGGATGGAACGATTCCCCATGAGATAACAGGTGATTATTGCGGTGGTAAGGTCTTTTTAAAACCGGCTTCAACCGGTACCGGAATCATTGCCGGAGGCCCTGTCCGTTCTGTTATGGAAGTGTCTGGAATTAAAAATATCTTGACTAAATGTATCAGGTCAAATAACCCGCATAACGTTTTAAAGGCAACTTTTGACGGTCTGATACAGCTAAGGAGTCTTGAGGATATAAAGAAAAAGCTAAACAGAGATTAATAAGGTTAACATCTGATATAATAAATCCTGTTGCAAGTAATCATACAGTCAGAGCAGTAGATAAGATGAGGAAAACTAAATGAATTTGAGTAACTTAAAACCAGCAAAAAGATCTCAAAAGGCCCGTAAAAGAGTGGGGAGAGGACCTGGATCCGGACATGGAAAAACTTCGTGCCGGGGACATAAAGGTCAGAACTCACGTTCCGGCGGTGGAACGCGGATCGGATTTGAAGGCGGTCAGATGCCGCTTGCAAGAAGACTTCCTAAAAGGGGTTTTACAAATATTTTCAAAAAACGATATGCACTTATAAAAATTTCTGATCTGTCACTTTTTGATAAAGACAGTACTGTGGATGAAGCAGTTCTGGTTGAAAAGGGTCTTGTTGGAAAAGTTTATGACGGAATAAAAATACTGGGGAATGGAGAAATAGATAAACCTATTACCCTTAAAGTACATAAATGGAGTAAGTCCGCCCAAGAAAAGATAGCAGCTGCCGGCGGAACAATCGAGGGGGTATAGGTGGCAGGCGGTTTTACAAACATTCCAAAGATACCTGAACTGCGTACAAGAATACTGTTTACGTTAATGTTTCTTGCAGTTTACAGGGTAGGTGTACACGTACCGACACCAGGTATAGATGCGGCAGCACTGTCTGCTTTTTTCTCTCAGCATAAAGAAGGCATGCTGGGTATGATGGACATGTTTACCGGCGGTGCGCTTGAAAACATGTCGGTATTTGCACTGGGTATTATGCCATATATCAGTGCTTCAATTATACTGCAGTTGCTGACAGTAGTACTGCCATCTCTGGAAAAACTGAAAAAAGAGGGAGAGGCCGGCAGGAAAAAGATAACACAGTATACAAGATACGGAACGGTAGTCTTAAGTATTGTTCAGGGGTTCGGAATAAGTATTGGTCTTGAGAAGATGGCCGGACCATCCGGATCTCCGGTTGTCATCGCACCGGGATGGGGATTCAGGATCCTAACCATCATAACTCTGACAGCAGGTACAGCATTTTTGATGTGGCTGGGAGAGCAGATTACTGAAAGAGGGATAGGTAATGGAATATCCCTGCTTATTTTCGCCGGAATAGTTGCCAGGCTTCCATCAGCATGTGTGAATACCATTAGGCTTGTTTCTGCCGGTGAAATGGGACCCGTACAATTGATTTTCATACTTGTAATAGTAATCGCTGTAATAGCGGGTATTGTATTTATGGAACGGGCTCAGAGACGGATACCGGTTCAGTATCCAAAAAGAGTTGTGGGACGAAAAATGTATGGCGGGCAAACAACGCATCTACCGCTGAAAGTGAATACGGCTGGTGTAATTCCGGCAATCTTTGCTTCATCAATACTGATGTTTCCGGTAACGATTGCAAATTTTCTGCCGCCTGATATGATAGAAGCATATCCGTTTTTGGAGACATTAATTAACCAGTTCAGTCCGGGTGCTTGGCCTTATTATGCCATTTATATCTGTGGAATCGTCTTCTTTTGTTATTTTTATACAGCAGTAACCTTTAACCCTGTAGATGTTGCCGATAATATGAAAAAACAGGGTGGTTATGTTCCGGGGATAAGACCGGGTAAGAAGACTTCAGAGTATATTGACTGGGTACTCACAAGAATAACATGTATCGGCGCAATATATCTTTCAGTAGTGTGTCTGCTGCCTACGGTTTTGATGCAGCAGTTTGACGTGCCGTTTTATTTTGGAGGTACAGCGCTTTTAATTGTAGTCGGTGTGGCGCTTGATACAGTGGGACAGATGGAATCACATCTTCTAGCAAGACATTATGATGGCTTTCTCGATAAAGGCCGTATCCGTGGACGAAGGTAGGTTAACCCAAAAAGAGTAGATTATGGCAAGAGACGATATAATAGAACTTGAAGGTGTGGTTCTTAAGACGTTACCTAATGCGATGTTTAAAGTTAAACTTGAAAATGACCATGAAGTTCTAGCGCACATATCAGGTAAAATGAGGATGCATTATATTAAGATATTGCCCGGTGATAAAGTAACAGTGCAGTTTTCACCGTATGATTTAAACAGGGGAAGAATAGTTTACCGTACAAAATAAAACATTTGACAGGTGCTAAGGTAGATATGAAAGTAAGATCATCAGTAAAAAAAATGTGTGATAACTGCAAGGTGATTAAACGAAAAGGTGTTGTTCGCGTAATCTGCAAAAATCCAAAACATAAGCAGAGACAGGGATAGCGGCTCATTTTCCGTAAAAAATATAAAAGGAGTTAAACGTGCCAAGAATAGCAGGTGTGGATATACCCAAAGCAAAACCAATGTCAATAGCACTGACATATATCTTCGGAATCGGTAAACATACAGCAGAGAAGATACTTGTAGAGGCAGAGATAGATTTTACTGTGAGAGCCGGTTCGATTTCAGATCAGGAAGCAGCTAAAATTCAGAACATTATCTTTGAAAAGTACAAAGTAGAGGGGGATCGCAGGAAAGAAGTCTCTCTTGACATAAAAAGGCTCATGGAAATCGGATCGTACAGAGGCATGCGTCATAGAAGGGGACTGCCGGTTAGAGGGCAGCGTACTTCAACCAACGCACGAACACGAAAAGGTCCGAGACGTGCAATAACAGGTAAGAAAAAGTAAAAAAAATTATTAAGCTCCAACCTTCTAAGAGTAATTATAGGGGATTCTAATGGCAGGAAAAAAGAAAAACGTAAAGAAGAAAAAAGAAAAAAAGAATATTCCAAATGGAATCGCTCATATCCAGGCAACATTTAACAATACAGTAATAACAATTACTGATGTTATCGGCAACACAATAGCCTGGTCAAGTTCAGGTGCTGTGGGTTTTAAGGGTTCCAGAAAAAGCACTCCTTATGCAGCGGGTCAGGCTGCTGAAGATGTAGCCAAAAAAGCAAGGGAACACGGAGTTAAGAATCTGGAAGTTCTTGTAAAAGGACCCGGGTCCGGTCGTGAAGCAGCTATTAGATCTCTTCAGGGCGTGGGGTTTAATATAACTTTAATCCGCGACAGGACTCCGATTCCCCATAATGGATGTAGACAGCCTAAAAGAAGAAGAGTTTAATTTAAATTTAGTTTAGAGATAACAATCAGGAAAGGAGAGTCCTTTTGGCACGATATACAGGCCCATCATGCAGGCTTTGCAGAAGGGAAAACATGAAGCTTTTCCTTAAAGGAGAACGCTGTTATACAGATAAATGCGCATTTGAAAGACGTCAGTATCCTCCGGGACAGCACGGCCAGGGGCGCACAAAATTCACATCATACGGCGAGCAGCTGCGTGAAAAACAGAAGGTAAAAAGGACTTACGGTCTCCTCGAAAAACAGTTTCGACTGACATTTCACAGGGCAGCACGTAAAAGGGGTATTACAGGTGATAATCTTATTTCAATTCTTGAGAGCAGACTTGATAACATGATCTACAGGATGGGTTTTGCAGCTTCAAGAAATGATGCCCGTCAGCTGATAATGCATGGACATTTTACTGTTAATGGAACGAAAGTAAATATACCCTCATATATTTTAAAAGCCGGTGATGTGGTTCAGCCTCGTGAGAAGAGCAGAAAGATCGAGAAGATAAAAGAAGCTGTTGAAACAGCAAAACAGCGCGGGGTTCCGGCCTGGCTTGAAATTGATGTTGAAAAGTTTGAAGGTAAAGTAATTGCGCTGCCAAAGCGTGATGAGATAACCATGCCGATGAACGAACAGCTGATTGTTGAGCTGTACAGCAGATAATAATATTAACATCATAAGGGTGAAGTATATGCAGCAAAAATGGCGTTCTATAACAAGACCAAAACATCTGGAAGTTGATAAAGCATCGCTGACTGAGTGCTACGGCAAATTCTCAGCGGAACCATTTGAGAGGGGTTTCGGAACAACAATAGGAAATGCGCTTAGACGGTCTATCATTTCCTCAATACAGGGTGCTGCTATCACATCAGTTAAGATCGACGGTATACTCCATGAGTTTTCTACTATACCCGGTGTTAAGGAAGATGTTTCTGAGGTGGTTCTGAATATAAAAGAAATAAATGTAAAGCTGTTATCAGAAGGTCCTGAGACATTATATATAAATGCAAAGGGTCCTGGAGAGATCAAGGCTTCAGATATTGAGCCGAACAGCAATATCGAAATAATGAATCCTGATCAGCTTATCGCAACACTTTCGCCGGATTCAAAAATAAATATGGAGATGAATGTAACGACCGGTTTTGGCTATGCCACTGCTGAAAAAAATAAGGACGATAATCTTCCGATCGGTACCATACCTGTAGACGCAATTTTCAGTCCGATTAAGCGTGTAAACTATAATGTTAACCATGCGAGAGTTGGCGGAGTCACTGATTATGAGCGTTTAACTCTTGAGTTATGGACTAATGGTACGGTTGCACCCGAAGATGCAATAGCATATGCAGCAAAAATAATGCAGAATCAGCTTAAGCTTTTTATAAATTTTGAGGAAGAGATAGAAGAACCGCCTGTTGAAGTAGAGGAAAAGCCTAAAATTAATGATAATCTGTATAGAAGTATAGATGAGCTGGAACTTTCAGTAAGGTCCTCAAACTGTCTGAGAAATGCTGATATAAGATATATCTGGCAGCTTGTTGGCAATACAGAGGGTGAGATGCTTAAGACAAAGAACTTCGGCAGGAAGTCCTTAAATGAGATTAAGGAAATACTGACGGATATGGGCCTTACTCTTGGTATTAGTATGGAGGGTTTTACTCCACCGGAAATAACAGAATCAGATGAAAAGGATGATCTGGCTGATATTCCGGAAGATGAAGAATTAATTGAGGATGAGACCGAATAGATTAGGGAATTACAGATGAGACATCAAAAAACCGGTAGAAAACTAGGAAGAACCAGCAGCCATCGTTTGGCAACCATGCGAAATATGGTTTCTTCTCTTATTGAACATGGCAGAATAAAGACAACGGATTCAAAAGCAAAAGAATTGCGGAAAGTCGCTGATAGGATGGTTACTTTTGGCAAGCGTGGAGATCTTCACGCAATAAGAAGAGCAATGAGAACTCTTCGCGGTAAAAGTATAGCAAAAAAGCTCTTTGATGAGATAGCACCAAGGTTTGCAGATGTGAACGGCGGATATACAAGAATAATAAAATTCGGCAGACGTCCTGGTGATAATGCGTTGATGTCTATAATTGAATTCAGTATTCCTGAAAATAAGACAGAAGGCAAGACTGCAAAGAAGGAAAAGGCTGCGTCAAAAGAAAAAAAATAAAATCAGTTTAACTGATTTAGTTATCGGTATAAAAAAGTCAAAAAGAATTCTTTATGGAAATTAAAGGATTCTTTTTTTTTACCCGCATTAATATAGAGCCTGTCCCAATTTTGCTTATTTCAAGTTTTAATGGACAGACAGGCAA
>CAYLYF010000010.1:0-51778 GCA_964387595.1 uncultured Thermodesulfobacteriota bacterium
ACCCGGAAAGGATACACCACCTTTTCTCTCAAACACAACTTTCAGTTATAACTCTCATTCCAGGATACTTGTTCAACCGGACAATTATCACCGCAGGTATCAAAATCAGAAGGATGGCTCCCCATCACTTCCTCCCACTGCCCTTGAGTAACTTCATATTTTCCGATCTCAAAGGAAGAAAGCGTCACACTGTGACGGGGTGATTCATCAGGCCAGCATTCCGTATCTCCGGGGGTACAGCCCATCTGGAAGGTGCCAGCGGGAATAGGAACCATTTCAATGTCCGTGCCCGTTTCACAGGGGCCAACCCCGCATAGAAATATAAATGAACCGATTAAGAGACTTGCTGTAATTAAGTTGTTTGAAAATGGTTTCATGTTTCCCTCCTTAAAATTGTTAATGTTTGAATATTTATAATTTTTTGACTTTGGTTTTTTAAGGGTTTTAAATCCCATACAACGCAGCCGAACGTAGTGTTTGACTGTGGAAGAAGGGTCCAAACTGTTTGAGTGAAGCGAGTTTTTGGACCCGCCACAGGCAAATGCGGAGGGAGGGAAGCCGAAGGCCAAAATTGTGGGCGGCCTTTCTTTTGCTTCATTTTCTTTGGCCGCCAAAGAAAATGAAGGGACTTATGTTTCTACTAATATCTATATGTTTACCCACAGATTTTGTCGATGATCCTTTACTTTAAATATCCAGACCAGTCTGGGTGTTTGGAATCCGTATCCCCGGAAGTCAGCTGTTTAATGTTTGAGCCGTCAGGGTTCATGGTGTAGATCTCCCAGTGACCGCTGCGATAGCCTTGAAAACATATTCGGCTTGAATCCGGCGACCAGCTTGAGCGCTTGTCTTTAGCAGGATGATTTGTTAAACGGGTTTGTTCGGTGCCGTCTGCCCGCATGCGGTATAGTTCAAAGTTTCCGTCACGAAAACTTTGAAAGGTAATAAATGATCCGTCGGGAGAAAAAACAGCAACTTTATCATGGGCAGGATTGTTTGACAGATTGGTGAGTTCGGAACCGTCAGTCTTTATGCTGTATATCTCAGATTTTTTCTTTGACCGTTTATTAATACCACCAAGCTGAAATACGAGTTTTTTCCCGTCCGGTGAACAGGCCGGGTGTGTGGCGTGGTCTTCGTAGTTCGTGAGTCTGGTGCGCTGTGATCCGTCAGGGAGCATGGAATAAATCTGGGTTTTCGGGGAATCCTGTGTGCTGACAAAGAAAATTTTACTGCTGTCGGGTGCCCATGCCGGGTGGCGGTCTATGGCCGTGTTATGGGTCAGCTGCCGAAGGCCGGTTCCATCCGCCTTCATAATGAATATTTCGTAATCGCCGTCACGGTCACTGGTGAAGGCAATATTTTTTCCGTCAGGAGACCATTCCGGTTCCCAGTTTTTGGACTTGTGGTCGGTCAGCTGTTTCAGGCTGCTTCCGTCCGGTTTGATGGAAAAAAGGTTAGAATGTTGATGGCTGCCGTGGGCATAAACGATGCGCGTTGCTGTGCTGATGTTATGAGCTTTTTTTGCGGCTGCAGATGAAACAGGGATTGCAAGTGCACAAAGTGAAGTAATAAGGGAGATAAGTTTGATTTTTGTATTCATTTGTCTTTTCTTCAGATTCAAAATTGTATGGGGTTGAAGATCTATGGATTTTCTGTTTTTCTGTGCCGGACGGCAATGGCCGCTATTTCATCTCTACTCTGCCGTCAAGAGCGTTTCTTAAGGTGCCCTGATCGGCGTATCCGATGTCGCCTCCGGGCTGAATGCCCTGGGCGATTCTGCTGATCTTTATATTTAAGGGTTTAAGTTGTTGTGAGATATAAAGTGCGGTTGCATTTCCGTTCATGGTGGGATTGGTAGCCAGAACGATCTCTTTAATATCCTGTTCCCCCGCTTTTTTCAGGAGTTCTTTTATCTTAAGCTGGTCCGGGCCTATTCCGTCCAGGGGCGATATTACACCATGGAGCACATGGTACCTTCCCTTAAATCCGCCTGACTTTTCTATGGAAATAATATCACCCGGAGTTTCAACGACGCATATGATCCAGGGTTGTCTTGACGGGTCGGCACATATAAAGCATGAAGGGCCGTCTGAAAAATTAAAGCATTCTGTACAAAGGCATATTTTTTCACGGGCTTCTTTTATGCTTTCTGCAAGTTCAACTGCACTGTTTTCGGGCATGTTCATGATGTGCAGTGCAAGGCGGGTGGCTGTTTTTTCTCCAATTCCCGGAAGTCTGGAAAGCGATTTTATGAGCTGCTTTATGGGGTTGTCTTTTTTCACCATTTATGCCGATTACATGTTTATGCCCGGGATTTTGAGCCCGCCGGTAATTTTTGAGAGCTCTTCCTGCATCATTGCCTTTGATGATTTAAGAGCGGTGTTGACTGCTGCGGTTATAAGGTCCTGCATCATTGGGATGTCATCTGCACTGATTATTTCAGGTGCAATGTTAATAGCGATTATTTCCTGTTTGCCGTTTGCAGTCACTGTCACCATTCCTCCGCCGGAAGAGGCCTCAACTGTTTTTTCCGCCAGCTCACCCTGCATGCTGTTTATCTTTTCCTGAATATTTTGGACCTGTTTCATCATGTTTTTTAAATCCATATGTGCGCCTCTGTATTTCCTTTACTGCAAAGCTGTTTTTATTTTAAGTTTTTTATGAGTCTGTTTTTATTTCAAGGATCCTGCTGCCGCTGAAACTTTCCACAACTTTCTGAATGACGGGATTGTGATAGACCTCTTCTCTTAGTTTGTGCTGAAGGTCTTTTGTTTCTTTTATGTTATCAGGCTTTTTTTTTTGATCCGTTGCTCTGATTGAGAGTTTTATATCTTTGTTGAAAAAGGTATCGCAAAGTTCTTTTAGCTTTCCCGTCTTTTCAGGGTCTTTTAACATCTCAAGCTGAAAAGAACCGGCAGGAAGTTCAACGATGAACTCATTATTGTTTAAATAAAAGTTTCCGTGCTGTAGGATAGGGACGATCTGCATATGTTTTTTTCTTACAAAGTTAAGAAAAGAGTCCATATCCTTATTTGTGTTTTTATCGGCCGGGGGGGCGGCTTCCGGTTTACTGCTGTTTTGATAGTCATTACTGCTTTGTGAAGCTTTTGGCGGAGCTGGTTTTACTGCCGGCGGGGTATAAATATTTTCTGTGGCGACTACGCCTGTTTTTTGCAGTTTTTCGATCTTTGAAATAAGTTCATCAATGGGCAGGGCTTTTTTAACATGCATCATCTCAAGCAGTGATACTTCAAGTGCGAGTTTCGGGAAGGCAGACCGGGTTATTTCTCCTTCAGAGGAAAACCACATTCTAAAGCATCTGTGCAGTGCGTCTGCTGATATTTTAGACGCAAGGTCGTGAAGTCTTTTTAAGTCTTCGTCTGAATAGTCCAGTAGTTTTGAAGGATCTTTCAGGGTTTTTATCATGAGGAGGTCACGGATATGTTCCAGCATGGCATAGTAAAACTTTTTAAAGTCAACACCGTATTCATAGATTTCAGTTACGGTGTCCATGCAGGCCTGTGAATCGTCTGACAGGATCGAATCCATGATACGGTAGATGAATTGGCTGTCTATATGGCCCAGAAGTTCTTCCACTTTTGCATCTTCAATGTTGCTGCCGCAGTATGAGATCGCACGCTCCAGTATGGTCTGTGAATCTCTCATGCTTCCGTCTGCTTCTCTTGCGATAAGAGACAGGCCCCGGGTGCTGATGGAGATCTTTTCCTCGACTGTAATGTTCTTTAAATGCTTTATGATATCGTTTGAGGAGATCCGCTTAAAATCAAATCTCAGGCATCTTGAGATGATGGTATCCGGTATTTTTTGCGGATCTGTTGTTGCAAACATAAAGATGATATGGTCCGGCGGCTCTTCAAGTGTTTTTAGAAGAGCGTTGAATGCCGAAGTGGAAAGCATGTGGACTTCATCTATGATGTATATCTTGAGTTTGTCTCTGGACGGAAGGTATTTAACGTTTTCACGCAGGGTGCGGATTGAATCCACCCCTGTGTTTGAAGCGCCGTCGATCTCATGGACATCTATTGAATTGCCCTCTGTTATTTCAATGCAGGACGGGCATTTGTTGCAGGGCTGTTCTGTGGGGCCGTTATGACAGTTCAGTGCCTTGGCAAAAATTCTTGCCACTGAAGTCTTGCCCACACCTCTTTCGCCGATAAATAGAAATGCATGGGCGATCCGGTTTTCTTTGATGGCGTTTTTTAAGGTCTGGGTAACATGCTGCTGACCTATGACTTCATCAAAGGTCTGGGGCCTGCATTTTCTGGCTAATACTTTGTATGCCATTTTTTTCTAAATATTTAAGTAGTCAAAAAAGTAGCCGGATACACCAGACACCCAAAATTATTGCTCCCGTTGCTTCCTTCCGGACCTGGCGGAGTTAGCAACTCTTTTGCTGTCTGGGATCCGGCTTTAATTCTGCCTTATTCCGATTTGTGATTTTATAATGGCGGAGAGAGAGGGATTCGAACCCTCGGTACGCTTGTGACGTACACACGATTTCCAGTCGTGCACCTTCAGCCAGCTCGGCCATCTCTCCTTAATTTCTTTTCTGTTTAAAAAAATCCTGTATCAATTCTTTGCATTCAGTTTCTAAAATGCCGGATTCTATCTCGATTTTGTGATTGAATTTTTTCTCTGCGGTATAATCTAAGATTGACCGTGCTGCACCTGCTTTTGGATCAAATGCGCCAAATACCAGTTTCTTAACCCGTGCATGAATTATTGCTCCCACACACATGATACAGGGCTCTATTGTCACATAAAGTGCTGTATCTATCAAGCGATAGTTTTTAAGTTTTTTACCGCCTTCACGCAGGGCGATGATCTCTGCATGGGCGGTGGGATCACAGTTCATGATGGGGCTGTTTTGACCGGTTGCGATTATTTCATCATCTTTTACCAGCACCGCTCCTACGGGCACTTCCCCGTTTTTAAGTGCTTTTTTTGCTGCTTTGAGGGCCGCTTCCATGAAATAGTTGTCTTTTTCCAAAGGCACGTTTAATCACCCGGTGATTATCTGCTAGACGTTTAAGCTTAACATGTTTTTTACATGAAATAAAGCGCGTGTTAAAATTTAATGAATTAAGGCGGCCGGGGACTTGGCTACATGGAAATAAGCTTATCGACCCTTTCCTGAATAAAATCGATATCAGTTTCAGTAAAAGGTTTTAGATTCTGGAGACCGGGGTCAAGGACATTTTCTGAAGGGCTGAAATTCTGAATGCGGAGTTTTTCCGCACCGTTTAACTCCATTGCCAGCTTAAAAATATCATCTTTTTTGTGATGAGAAGGAAGCACGGTAAAGCGGAACTCATACTTGACCCTTTTTTCTAAAAGAAAGGCAATGCTTTCCTTTACTGACTTAAGCATATTCGGAGTCTGAGTAATTTTGCAGTAGTCGCTTTCTTTAAGGGGAGATTTAACATCCATGGCGACATAGTCAACCAGCCCGTCTTTAACCAGGGATTTCAGCATTTCAGGATTTGATCCGTTCGTATCCAGTTTTGTCAGGAATCCTTCTTTTTTTATAACTGAAAAAACTTCAGGAAGTTCAGGATGAATCGTCGGCTCTCCTCCTGATACACAAATTCCGTCTATCCAGGATTTTTGGCTTGTAATGCGTTGATGGATGACATCAAAGCCTATTTCTTCGAGAGAATCCTGTCTTAAAACCAGCGCTGAATTATGACAGTAGCAGCACCTGAAATTGCAATTCGGGAAAAATATGACAGAACATATTTTTCCCGGCCAGTCTACAAAGGATGTTTCAATAAAACCTTTTACCGGAATTTTTTTAAAGTCCTTCATCCGTTCTGTGTACTTTCTAAAAGATCTTTTAGTTCCTGCGGGGTTGGCATCTCTTCCCTGAAGTCTCCGATTATATTTTCATCAGCGTCTTCAAGGATGATCGTCGGGGTTGACTGGATGCTGTGAAAAGCAGCTTCTGCCATCCCGTTTGCTGTTTTTATATCATATTCTATTACATTAAACCCCTCTTTTTTCAGTGTACTTCCAACTTCTTTCGCCTGAGGGCATTTGCCGCATTTCTGCTGTACGAAAACTTTAATGACTCCCATGAAATCTCCTATTTACTGGCGAAAAATCCTTTATTTCTGTTTCTTGCCTGCAGCTCTCCGATTTTACCTTTATTCCAGCTTGATATTTTTGTGAAATATCCTGTAATTCTTGTGATTCCCTCAATTTTTTCTGAACCGCAATAGGTGCATTTATCTGTGAGTCCTCTTGATGTTTTTCCGCAGGAAACACAGTTTGTGAATTCAGGAGAAAATGCGATCTGGTCACTTTCGGTCTCTCTAAAGACTTTCATAACAAAGTTGGACAGCGATTCCTTGGATGGCTTTGATTCGCCAAGCCAGATGTGGCTAATTGAGCCTGCCTCAATCAGCGGATGGAAAAGCCCCTCTATTTTAACTCTTTCTATCGGGTTGTCTCCGGATGAAACCGGCAGTTGGGTTGAATTTGTATAGTATGTCTGGCCTTCCGGAATGCTTCCTTTGACATACTGTACAGCCTCATCCGTAAAATCTCTTAGATCAAGTTTCGCAAAACGGTAGGCAGTACTTTCTGCCGGGGTCTGTTCCAGCACAAAATGCATGCCGTGTTTTTTACTGAATTCTTCGGTTAAAAGTCTCATATGTGCGATTACTTTCAGACCGAATTTTAAAGCTTTCTTTGATTCGTGCAGCTCTTTTCCCAGGTGTATCTGTACAAGTTCATTTAAACCGACCATGCCGATAAGGTATGAAGCCCGGTGCATCCGGATATAGGACGTACCATCTTTTTTCATGGTCAGTAGTGCAAGAGGGCCGTTTTCTCCGAGAGCAAGAAGCTTTTCGATAAACGCTTTTTTCTGAAGGTGTGATTTTATCGCAAGTTCGATCATTTCCCGGAGATTCTTGAAAAGAGTTGCGTCATCTTTTCTGCTCTTATATCCCAGCCTTGGAAGATTGATGGTGGCGTTTTGAAGTGCGCAGAACCGCATTTTCCAGGGTTCTTTTGCATCGTTAAGATCATCATCATTGAGTTTGAAGCTTAAGCGGCAGCATTCTGAGATCTTTGCTGTTTCTCCTCTGTCAAATACAAAATAGGTGGTCCCTTTTTCACTTGCAATATCGCAGATGTGATCCAGGAATTTTTCATGTCCTTCGGTTTTGAAAAATTTCTCAGTGATGTGAACCAGCGGTTTGGGGAAGAAAAAAGGTTGTCCTGTGCTGTCACCCTCTTTATAGACATCAAACAGGGCCCAGACAAAACGCTGGGCTTCTTTTTCATATTCACTGTAAGTTCTGCCGGTATATTCACCGCCGGGGCCTATGGCAGGTACATTTTCAAAATGTTTGGGTACTTCCCAGTAAAGGTTGATATCTGTAAATATTGCCTGTCCGCCGCGTGCAACAGCCTGCTGTGAAAATTCATAGATCATCATCTGTGCGATCTGTTTTACTTCTTTATCTGTTTTTCCTTCAAGATAGGGTGCAAAAAACAGGTTGACCGCATCCCATCCGATCGCACCTGCAAAATGGCTCTGGAGAGCAGCTGCAAATTTAACCATATGGGCAAGGAGTACTTCAGGATGTTTGGCCGGTTTTGCGTTTGAGAGTGAATTTGGCAGATGGAGCCCGAATTTTTTAAGATATTCAAGGGATTGGCCTGAGCAGTAGGGTCTGTCAATAAATCCCATGTCGTGGAGGTGTATATCACCTCTCATATGGGCATCTCCGACTTCGGGAGAAAATACCTTTAAAAGGGCATACTCTTTCTTGATGCTTTCAGCCAGGGTCAGGTTTGTGGCCTCGGGGCCATGGGGAACATTTGCATTTTCCTTGTTGGGGTGGAGAATAAGCTGATCTACGTCATATAGAGGAACACCAAGACGGGTATGGTGCTTTCTGGCATCTTCCAGTCCGTGTTCTATAAGTTTTGCATCAACCAGCTCTCTAACCAGAGGTGCTGTGATATATTTAATATTAGATCTTTCAATGGTTTCCTGGACTTCACGGCTTATTTCATCGGATGTTTTAATATCCAGGTCAGTTTCTTTCAGCAATGCGTCTACGATTTTCTGTCTGTCCCACCCGGACAGGTCCTCTTGTGAGGTTCTGACAAAAAGCGTCAGGTCTGTAGTTTCCTTTTTCCCCTTATTTGCTGCTTTTTCCTGCTGTGCCTTGAGCTCGATTATTGACCCCATTATCCCTCCCCTGATATGTTTTTTATCTGCCATGTTGTGTCATGCGATACATTACGATACAAGATATTGTTATGTCAAGAAAAAATCTTCTAAAAAAATAAATAATTTTCCGGTCTAAATATTTAAAGATATTTGAGGGGGTTACAAAATTAAGATAATATTGTTTCTTATGAAATTTTTAATACCTGGCCGGGTGAAAAAAGTCTTTTCAAAAATCCTTTGTTTTCACTGTGTTTTTTAAGAAAATCTTTCAAAAGTTCATCTTCTTTTTGACCCGGTTTAATAAAAACGATACTTATCTGGTAGCTGAAATGTTCTTTTTCCCGGGTAATATCGTACCAGCAGGCTTTTCCGTGCATATTTACAGGTGTATTTTGGGGGGGGAGTGTTATCTCCATATCAAAGGGGGTGCTTTCAAAAGAGCTGGAATTTGAAAGAATATCAAGTATTTCAGCCTGGTTACGGGCGGCTTCCAGGCATATTCCCTGTTGTGAGATGTTTCTGCTTTTAAGGTCAAGGAAGCGTTTTTCACCTGCTATTTTAAATGCCACTTTGACATTAAGTTCGAGATTAAGTCTTTTGAACTGTCTTTTGTCTATTCCCTGTGTGGATCCGTTAGCCATAGTAAGCCTTAATTATTAAGAAAAGCGTTTTTTTACCACTTCAATGATATTTGTGGTGGAAATTCCTTCCATTAATGGGATTGAGCATACTTTTCCACCCTTTTTTTCGACTATTTCTCTTCCGATTATGGTTTCGACCTCCCAATCACCCCCTTTTACAAGGATATCCGGCTGAATCTCTTTTATGACCTTCAGGGGGTCTTCTTCTGAAAAAACCACAACAAAATCAACGGATTCAAGTGCTGCAACCACCTGCATCCGCTGTTCCTGGGGGACTACGGGTCTTTTTTCTCCCTTGATCTTTTTTATGGAGGAGTCGCTGTTAATTGCCACAACAAGGGCATCTCCCAGCTCTCTTGCCTGCTGAAAGATGTCCACATGGCCGGCATGTAAAATATCAAAACAGCCGTTGGTAAATACTATTTTTTTACCTTGCTGCTGAAGTTTTTTGACCTCATTTTTTGTATCTGGAAGTGTTTTTATCTTACTTTTTAGTCTTCTTGACTGATGCACCTGAGTACCTCGTTATACGTTGTTTTTCCTTTTAAGATCTTGGTAACTGCATTTTCTCTTAACACCCGCATGCCCTGTTTTTGGGCTGTTTTTTTAATTATGTTGGGTGATTCTTTCCGGTTTATCTGCTGTTTTATCTCGTCGGTGATGTTTAAGACCTCAAATATGCCTTCTCTTCCCAGGTAGCCGGTTTCTCTGCAATGGCGGCATCCTTTACCTTTTTTAAGGCTGATGGGGTCTTTCATGGTCTTATCCGGCAGAGTGAAACCAAGATTTTTAAGGTCTTCTCTTTCAAGGGTAAAGATTTCTTCACAGTGCGGACATATTTTTCTGACAAGGCGCTGTGCAATAATACCCAGAAGCGTAGAGCTGATCAGAAAGGGTTCTATCCCAAGGTCAATCAGCCTTGTGACTGCACTTGCCGCATCATTTGTATGGAGGGTGCTTAAGACAAGATGACCGGTGAGGGCGGCCTGGATGGCATTTCTTGCTGTTTCATGATCCCGGATCTCTCCGATCATTATAATATCAGGATCCTGGCGAAGAATGTTTTTCAGTATAGAGGCAAAAGTAACATCTATTGCAGGCTGAACAGCTATTTGGTTAAAGTCTTCATTGACCATTTCGATGGGGTCTTCGACTGTGGTTATATTTATTTCAGGGGATGACAGTGTTTTTAAAGAGGAGTAAAGGGTGGTGGTTTTACCGCTTCCGGTGGGGCCGGTTACCAGGATAATACCGTGGGATTTTTCCAGGAATTTTCGGTAATGAATAAGATCCGGTGCCAGAAATCCCAGATTTTCAAGGTCCTGAAAAAGAATATCCGGATTTAACACCCTCAGTACCGCTTTTTCTCCGAAGGCCACCGGAATGGTTGAGACCCTTATCTCAATATCTCTATCCAGGGTCTTAAGTTTTGTGCGTCCGTCCTGGGGGCGCCTTTTTTCAGCGATATTTAAGCGGGACATTGACTTAAGCCTTGAGATCACCGCGTTGTGAACAACCATGGGCATGGTGTAGGTGATATGAAGCACGCCGTCTATTCTTATCCTTACAATGCTTTTATCTCTTTTAGGCTCTATGTGGATATCGCTTGCCCGCTGTTCAAGTGCATGACTGAACAGGTGGTCAACCGCATTCTGAATGTGCTTATCTGTTGATTCAATTTCACCTTTGTTTCCCAGCTCTGAATACTGCTCAAGGTTGCCGATATCAATAATAGAGGTTACCAGCTCTTTTTCTGCTTTGATTACGGAATGGGTAAAGCCGTAAAATTCTTTGATGGTCTTGATGATATCTGATTTTGTGCTTATGACCGGAGAGACCTTAAGTTTTTGAACTTTTTTAATATCATCCAGAACCTCAGTGTCCAAAGGATCGGCCATTGCAACATTCAGCTCCTTGTTTTTGATCTCGATCGGTACAACCAGGTTTTTTACGGCAAAGGCCTTTGAGACGGTTTTGGTGACGATTTCAAGGTCAAGCTCTAAGGGGTCTATTTTTTTAAACGGTATGGAGAGCATGTCTGCAACAGCCCGCATAATGGTTTCTTCGGTCAGAAAACCATCTTTGGTTTTTGCATTCGGGATTTTCAAGTCTGTTATGATGTCTGAAGGAAGGATGTCTTTATAACTGAACTCGGATGTGCCGCTATTTTTAAATTTATTTAACTTCGTCAGCTTGTTCTTCTGGCTTTTTTCTTTTAAAAGGATGGCGTCTTTCTGCTCTTTGGTGATGAGCTTTTGTCTAAGGAGTATTTCGCAGACCTGGGAAAGTCCCAGTTTCTTTTTCATAGTTGTTTCCAAAATGCAGTTTTTAAGAGCCGGTTTTTGAGGATGAAAGCAAACCCGTTTAAAAGCGGGCTGACAATAGGAAATGTATATCATAGAATAATAAAATGCCAAAGACTAAATTCTAAATGTCAAATAAAACTGAAAAACACCAAGGCCAAACTTATTTAGTTTTTTTTGGCTTTTTATTTTTGGCCATTAACATTTGTCATTTGAGCTTTGATATTTGACATTTATACCTGCAATGTCTGCAATTCAAAAATCCAAATTAAAAATATCAAATGAAACTTAAAAACACCAAGGTCAAACTCACTCATTTGTTCTTTTTTGGCAACAGAATAGATGAGAAAATCAGTGTTAATTCCTGTGCCTCATTCCAAAGCGACCTGCAGTCCTCCTCTTTGCCCGAATTTGCCTTTGCAATCATCCTGAGCCAGTGTTTTGTCTCTTTTGACTCTTTTTTACACAGTGATATTTTGTGCCTAAAATCTTTTTTCGATACAGCTGCATCCGCTTCCATATAATTTGCGCCTACATTCGTACCGGAGCGGACAATTTGACCAATCAACACATTGTTTACCTGATCTCTGGAAAGCAATTTGGCAAATTCAATAATGGACTCCCCAAACAGCGCCGTCCTCTCCTCAAGGTCAAAAACTATATTATTCTTTTCTTTTTTTGAATTCATTTGTTGTTTGAGCCTTGAGATTAATGTTTTAGTAAGCAATGTCAAAATTCAAATTAAAAATGCCAAATGAAATCCAAAATCCAAATGTCAAATATTTGACCTTTGTCATTCAATTGTCATTTGAGTTTTTTCATTTGACATTTAGCCTTAATGCGCATTAGTTCCATTTTCTGCCGCCGAACCATTTAGTCAGTCTGACCCTTCCTGCACGGCTGATCGCAACTTTATTTACGGTTCCTTCGTTATTGGTCAGGTAGATCGTTCCAAGGCTGGGGCATATTCCTCTATTGTTAAAGGTGACCCTGTCCTTTGGAAAGGTTACCGGATCGCCGGTTCCAAAATTTCCTCTGCCAAAACACAGTCCGCTTCCGTAATAGGATGCCAGGCCGTTTTTTGTATTATCGTCTGAACCCGGATACCATTTTCCATTAATGCTGTATCTTTGTCTGTCAAGATCGAATTGGACGATTACGGTTGATGATGTTTTGACGGCGATGGATCGTGCTGCTCTTAACCTGGAGGTTACGTCTCTTGAAGCGCGTTTGAGTCTGTATTTGGGCAGACCTTTAACAATGTTCGGTGCGCTTACTGCAGAAATAATACCGATTACAGATATGACGACCATGAGTTCTGTCAGGGTAAAGCCTTTTTGTTTGTTCAAGGTTCTCCTCCTTTTTTGTTATTTAAACTTTAAATCCGCCGTGTGAATTTTTTTGGAAAGGATTCAAGGAGCCAAGGTTTCCAGGGGTCGAGTGGAAAATCATAACCGAAATACAATAAAATATATATAGGTGTACACCCTCATTTTTGTATGGGTTTATAAACCTATGATTTTATGGGGCAGGGCCCAGAGGTTTGGGGGTGAAATGGGGGAAAGAGCGCGGGCTTGAAGAGCACAGCGTTTGAGGAAAGTCAAAAACATATAATCAAAGGTATAAAACCTTTCTCTCACAGAGTTCGCTGAGCTTTGGAGAAAACCGTTGATTCGTTAAATTCTGATTTTGCCGTGATGAGTTCGAGAGATCATTATTTGTTTGGTGAATAGTATGAACTTAAACATGGATCCCGCATTTAATGCGGGATGACATCTTGAAAACCTGGTTCCTGATGTTGTGTTCTATGCTTAAAGGAAGTGAAATGAGTGGATAAAAAAAGAGCCCTTAAAAGATTAAGGGCCCTTTTTTTAAGTCTTTAAAATTACTCTTCGATAGGTACCAGGTCATACAGAATTTTGATGGTAGGTTGGAGATGGTACTTATCTCCTGGTGTTTTGACGGACTCTTCTGCATCAAAGTCAAGATAGATTACCGTATCATTGTCAGCGGTAATCTCAAAACCACTAGTGAGTTTAAGTCCTGACTTGGTTCCGCTGGGCACTACCAGAGGATATTTGGTCTCATTGTCGTCTGCCAGCATGATATAGGTCTTGGGATTGCTTTCATTGTCTTCTGCATCGGTTATTTTCAGTCTGATCTGGGTATAGTGACCCACAGGAAGGTCTGCTTCTCCCAGAAGGTCGAATTTTCCTTCGCTCATCTGGAGGGTCAGGAGGTCAAAACTCTGTTCTTTGTCACTGATCACAAACCAGCCTGTTTCATTGTCAGCACCTCTTTCAAGTACTTTTGTTTCGTTGTCTTCAGTTGTTTCATTGCCTTCCTGGCTTTTATGAACGGATATCTCAGTAAAGCATATCATCACTTCAGAATAGTCGCCGGGTGCATCTGTGAGGTTTATTTTCAGGGTTCCGGTCTTTTTGGGCGGCTCGCCGCAGCCGATTCCAAGAAGAATCAGTCCTGCGCAAAGAATGATTGTGGTAATTATAGTCTTTGTTTTCATCCTACTCCTCCTGTTTTAATGTTTTATCTATTGTTAAAACTTATCATCTATTATTAGTGTGTGACTGGATTGTTCTGTTTTTCACTTATGATTATATATATAGATGATAAATTCTCTACTGTCTGTGAATTATTTCACAAAATTAAAAAAATATTCCGGCAGCCGTAAAAGGATTTTTGGTTTTAAATCGGGTAAATGTTTTATCAGCATATTTCAGCTCTGATTATGTTTGAAATTAAGAGTTATAAAAAGAGCCCTTAAATAATTAAGGGCTCTTTTTATAATCATTGAATCTTTGTTATTATTCAGGCAGCCTTAAAAAAGGTTCATCAGATATAAAACGTGTAGATGCCCTGTCTCCGTATTCCAGAATGTCCAGCTGTATCAGTAGGGCATCAGGCGCTTTATTTTTAAGGAGATATCTGATTTTTGCTGCGCAGGGCAGTTTTAGAGCTTTAAGAGATATAATGCTGCCGTCAATATCTTTAATGGTTGAAGAGGATGAAACGATTATATATTCAGAGGGCAGTTTCAGTCTGTGACTGGTGATGGTGATGCAGTTGGGGTATTTCGTGGTCACCCGCACGGTATTGCCTTTGAAGACTTCTGTATCCAGCAGTGATGCGTAGCTGTTACTTGAAAGAAACAGTAAAAGCATAAAGGCCGAAACAGTATATCCTGCTATTTTACTTATATTCATTTTAATCTTCCTCCTCTTCTTCAAAATAATCTTTCCAGTAGGTTGGCTGGCTCTTCGGGTTAAAGGCAGGGGTGATATCTATCCTTTGGATAACGCCTGTGCTCATCTGGCCAAATACGGTCCCGCCGTCTTCTCTTCCGATATGGACACCAAAGCTTGAGGACAGTCCTGACCCGAGATAATAAACATCCAAAATGATCTCCTGATCTGGATCTCCAAAAACACGTTTTCTGTAGGCTGTTCCGGTTTCATAATAGAGTGCCCACAGTCTTCCGTTTCCGCCGAAACCGCAATTATCTGTATTTGGCGCAAAGGTCGGTAAAAGAACGATTCCTCCCAGTACAGCCGGCTTGTTTAAAAGCCTTTCTGAAGGGCCTGATCCGCATGCGCCGGTATCTGTGATCGCACCGGAGCACATGCTTCTGTACCAGCCGTCATATTTACTGTCTCTGGCTTCAATCAGAAGCTGTGCAAAGGTGCTGATGTCGCTTCCGCCGGTAACAGAGCCGCCTTTATGTACCACGTACGGGTCTGCATTGAAAAGACTGTTTTCCCCGCTAACCGCAACAATAGGGACAAAAACCTTTGCATATTCCAGATATCCGTTATTTTCATATTTTTTATTAAAGAAGGGGTCTTTGATCCCGAAGAAATAGTTTTGAAGCGTAGAGGTTTTATCCGGCTGATCCATGTAGCGTCCGGTTCCGCCATATACCCATACATTATCAAACACGTCAATACTCACTGAAAAAGGCGAAGTTACGGGCGCCGGTGTAAGTGAAAGCAGGCTGATGTCGGCCCAGGTTGAAGGGTCATCATTGTAGTCGCTGTCTTCTGCTATGGAGTTGAAGGTGGTGTCATTTTGAGGAACCGTGATCTTAAAAATGGCGCCGCTTTCATTATTGTTGTAGGTGCTTCCAATATAAATGGAGTCAACGTTATAGTTCAGGCTTTTGTCAAAGGCAATTGGTGAGCTCATGTATGAGTCGCTGAAAGCAGCGCCGGCTATGGTGTAATCTCTCTCGATCCCGCCTGTTTTCATGTCAACAATATATACATGGGCATTCTGGCTGCTGGTAACGACCAGTTCCCCTGTTACTGCATCAAAGTTGTAGTCTGTGGGGCCGGATGAGACCACCAGCATCCATTCGCCGTTGACCCGGATGATGGCGGGCGTGTTGGTGGAAAGACCCAGGTTTGGAAATGATTGTTCCCACATCACTTTGGGATCCCTGGGGTTGGTGACATCCATAACAAAGATGGCGGGCGCAAAGTCTCCTGCGTTTTGGGTGGCGATGTCTTTGCCGCCCATATTGAGTCCGCCGATAAGGACTGTTCCCCATTCGTTGGGATGATTGGTGTCTATGGAAAAAATCTTTGCATCGGTTATCCTGACTTTGAGGTCAACATAGGGCACATGCGTGTATTCGGTTTGAGGCAGCCATTTTAGATGGGGAAGCAGGCACTGGGGGATGTAGCCCCACATTTCATCGCCTAAGGTTAGATCGCCGACAATTCCTGCGCCTATCGTAGATAAGTATTCAGTTGACGGCGGCTCAAATTTTTTATCTGTTTCATTGTAAACGCCGGCTGTAAAGGCATGGAGGATGCCGTCGTTTGCGCCCACATATACCACGGTCTCTCTCTTTAGATGTGTCTGATAATAGTTCCAGTAGCTCAGGTCATCATACAGCAGGCCGTAGTTCTCAACCGGTTTTGAGACGGTGACCGGAGTGGAGTTTACAATATCTCCCAGCTTCCAGAGTTCTCTGTCATCTGTGGTTCTTGGCCGGATTTTCGGAGAGCCCTCATACTCTGACACTCCCAGAGCATCAGGATCGTCCACGCCGCGTATAAAGCGGATGATGTTTTTGACCCGGTTATCTTCTGTTGCGCCGAGTGCGGCACCCGTTCCCCAGGTAATATTATCTTCAACCCCAAGATAAGGGGTGAGTGTAGCGGCATTGTCGGTTTTTAAATCGACATGGGATCCGCTGATTGTGGTAAACAGGGTTCGGGCATCAGGATCTCTTTCAGCCAGTTTTTTACCGGCTTCCCAAAGTGGATTTACTTCTTCAAGCAGAATGGTCTCGCTGGTGGCATTGTCAGTGTTGTAGGGGTTATCTGTATCCGGGGTGTAGCGTCTGACCTTGGTTTCCCCTGTTGCTGTATCCAGAAAGAATTCGATTATTTTATCTGTGGCAATGTCAAGGCTGAAATCTCCGTCCGTGTCTTCACGGGTGAGACCGAAGGGGTCTACCCACAGCATCTGCATATATCCCAGCCAGGTTAATTCGCCTTCAAGGATCGGCAGGACCGGTTTGAAAAATGCCTGGGTCAGGGTGCCTTCTCCTTCTCCCTTGGTGGCCAGAACAGAAACCGCGGTACCGGAAGCCGCCCGTTTCAGGATGTCATTGATGGCTTTTAACAAAGAGTCTTTAAGCTTGAATCCGTCATCGGCTTCAAAATAATTGTCCGGTTCTCCGTCTTCATTTTTGTCCCATTCCCGGTTGTGTCCGAGATCGCCCCATTGTCCGCCCCGGGAATCGCCCATAATATCCGGTTTGTTATCGCCGTCGATGTCATAAAACCCGCCGTTGATGGCTGCCTCTTTTAAAAGGGCCCGGGCATCCGGATCATCGTCAAAGGCATAGACCACGTAAAGACTCAGGTTTTGTGTGCCGTCCATATCTGATCTCAGATCATTGATGTGTGAGTAATAGGCAATGTCATCCAGGTAGTCGGTTCCGTTGCTTCCGAAAATGCGGCCGCTGTTGCCGTCACTATCGGTGTCCTGTAAGGTGGTGGGTATATTTTTATCTTCGGTAGATGCGCCGTCTGTGAGCATAATAACAAAGCTCTTGGCACAGGGGATATCTGTTCCATCGTCTGTGATAAAAGGATCAAAGGCAGGACTGACATCATAGCGGCTTCCATAATATGAACTGACCTGCTGATAATACTGCATAGCGGTGTAGTAGGTCTCAGCCAGCGGTGTCCAGGTATCGCAGTACTTGCTTCGAACATTAGCGATCACATTATCCACATTATTGCTGGCGATCCGGTTGTTCAGCCAGCCGCCGTTACTGTGATCATACCACATATTACCCCAGCGGGCCTTGTTGCCCACGTTCTGGAGTACTCCTGAAAGGTATGATCCATCATGGTTGAATTCATAAGGTTCCAGGGCCGGATCTTTTTTAACTTTGATATCATAGGTGGAGCCATTCGAAACGTACATTTTTCCGTTATACATTTTATACTCATAGTTCCCATGGTGGGCAGTGTTGACGCCTGCGGAATCGTCATAATCGCGTGAAAATTCTCTGCTGGTACCCGTATTTTCTCCAGTATTGGTGATGGCGTCATCGCCCGTGGTTCCGGCCTGTTCTCCACCGGTAAGAACCTTACGCAGCACGTCCACCCGGCGCATGGTACACCAGTTGAGCCAGTTGCCGTCCCAGAGTCCTGCCGGGTCTCTTACAAATTTGCCGCTGCTGTAGGTATAGCGGGAGGGGGTGTAGTTTCCGTCTTCCAGGGTGCCGGAGTCAAAATAACCGTAATACAGGAAATCTGCATCGTCACCTGTATCAGGCTCATAATCAATATATAATGTTGGGGAATTGGCAGGGGTTCCTGTATCGTTGCGCTCCGCATCACGTTTTCCGGTTCCGGTGATGATGAAAACCATATCATTTCCCCTGTACCAACCGCTGCGGTCCACGATTTCCTGAACAATGGAGGTGACATCGACCCGGGTATCATTATCTCTTTGACCTGTTGTCCAGGCGGGGACGCTCAAGTCTGTGTGGGCTGTGGTTCGTTCGCTTACGGCCATGCGGTCCTTCAGGTTATTTTTATCATTGGTGTTGAAATAGGGCGCGTCGTCTTTGTCATGGCCGTAAACCACCAGGTCACATGGGTCAGACAGGTCTCTGTAGGAAGTCAGCTGGATATAGGCCCGGTTGATGGTCCTGCCCTGCTGGACTGATACATTTGTAAAGCGGGTTCCTGCATATGCGGGATTGCTTCCGTCGGTGTTGAAACTTCCCAGATCCAGGTCGGAGTTTGATCCGGTCCAGGGCTTTGAATTGTAAGAATACTCTTCTGCCGTTCCGCTGCTGGTGCTGATCCGGTTCACCACAGAGCTTGGAGAGGTGGGGCTTTCATAAGGATCTTCGCCGTAGGCGCTATAATTTAATGATCCGGAATTATCCAGAACAACCAGGATGTTAGGGGCCTGAGACTGAACATGAAAGATGGGGTAATTGGTGTAGTCTTCCATTTCCGGTTCCGTAAAAGCAGCTGCCTGCTGAGTTGTAAAAAGGGTAAAGAACAGGAATAGGAAAAGACTGATGAAAATCTGTTTTTTTATGTTCATGATTTTTCTCCGAATAAAGATAGTAATAAACCTGTTTTTTTTAAGGTGACAGATGTCAGAGTCCCCTGACCTGTTATTTACGAGGGAGTAGCTGAAATCCGGTGATATGATCAGCCTGGACAACACTTCCCACTGAAAGCATGCCGAGACTTTCTATGTTGTAAAGAATCTTATGGGTTGCCGCGCCCACGCCCTGATCTCCGGCTCCGAATTCTGCGCCGCCGCCGGCCACATGGGCGGTTCCCAGTTTGTCAATATCAAGGTTGACCCTGAAATTTTCATTATCTATTTTTACGTCCGGTCCGACCGGGTCTCCGTCATCATTGACTTCGTCGGGATCGCCGTCTATAAAGTCTATTTGACTGTTCTTATGCCAGACCTTGTTTGCGTCAGAATTTTTCACTTCTCGCATGAAAGATCCGTCAAGGATGGTGATGTCGTCCAGTCCTCCGAAATTAGTGTTGTCGCCCACAACTTCTGTTCCCTGGAATTGTTCAATGAGCTCACAGCCGATGGTTAGTCCGGATTCTGACTGATAGTAGACAACTTTAGAGAATTTTTCATTGGCCGAAATATTTATCTCCGTGGTACTGGTCATCATGGATGACAGGCCGATCATGGAGAGAAGAGCAAGCATGAATATTGCCAGTACCAGCACCATGCCTTTTTCGTTTTTCATGGTTTTATCCTCTTAAAATTTAGATTATTGATATCTGTTAGATCTTATATAATTAACCACAAGGGTTCTTTTTGCTACCGCTGCCTCATCTCCTTCGGCTTTGGGGATAACCGTGACCTGTATGGTGGTGAGCATGTCAAGGGGATCGCCGCCCAGTGACTGGTATTCGACCCGGTAGTAGGGTGAAGTATTGTCAATGAAAACATCTCCGTCTATGGGTTCAAGCGCTGCGTTGTAGTTATAAAAGGGATCCAGATTTTCACTGGTCGGCAGGATCTCTTTGATATAGAGGTCCTCGATCCTGTCTTCAGCAGCGGTTATCCTGCGGGTGGTCCGGTTTGCATTCATGCCATCCTCAACAGAGCGTGTCTGCATGGCCGCGGCTCCCATCAGCCCGCCGGCAAGGATGAGGAGTGCTATCATGATCTCGAGGATCGTAAAACCGCTATCATTTTTTATGGTTTTATTTGACATCTCATTCTCCATCTAATGTATTATCTTATGTCTGCATAGGGGTTTCTGCCCAGGTTTCTGCACTTCAGCCGGGTCACATATAAATTTCTTCGGTACGGATCATCAAAGGGGCCCCATACGCCGGGCCGGGTACCGATAAGCCGGCTGTCCAGAATGACATATTCGTCATCATCGTCTCTGGCATTGGATGCCGGAATATAGGTGTTTGTGTTGCGGTAGTTGGCGATCCGGTTTCTTGTCCTGACCAGGGTGGAGATAATAATCGACCGCACCTGTGCCCGTTCCTCATCATTCGCGGGTTTGGAGGTGACAGTGCCGTCATCCAGGATATATAATAATTCAATGGCATCCATATCATTGGCAACCGGCTGTTCTCCATTTGCATCTGCCACACCGGAAGCACTCAGCTCAATATTTTCTCTTATCAGATTGCATTCGTCTCCGTTATTCACCCAGGAGCTGCCCTTGGTGATGGCGTCTGAGATGCCGTCACGATTTTCATCACAGTCTTTATCCAGGGCATATCTTAATAGCTCATTGTCGTCCTCAGTAATATCTCCGTCGCCGTTTAAGTCCTGAGTCATGGTTAGTTCTGCGATATCTGCGACCAGGAGCCCGGGAGTGTCAATGGTAGTTGTTCCGGGGATCATGTCTGCATTTCCGGTGGGATCATAGCCTGTCATCCGGATCTCCTGACCTAGAAAATAGATCGCTGTCCGCTGGTTCTGCTGCATATCGATCACCTGCTGCTGTTTGATATAGGTGGCTTGCTGAGAATCGTAGGTCTGGTAGATTCCGGCCATGACGATGCCGAAGATTACCAGGGAGATCATGGTTTCAATCAGTGTAAAGCCTTGAATGTTTTTCATGGTGTTATGCCCCTTTTAGTAATGGTAAAGACTTTATTTCCACTCAGAACCGGTCCATTTTTGAAGCAGGATGGTGCCTGCAGCGTTTATTCTGGTTCTGTATGCCGCGCCTTCATTATTGGTAATATAAATATGGTCGTCTCTGGCGTCACCTCTTTTAATTCCCCGGTTGTTAAAGGAGAACCGGTTGTCGGTAAAACTGCAGGGGCCGTCATTTGAATCTTCAGAATTACCGACGCCGAAGGATAGTCCGCTGCCGTAATACTCTGAAAGGGCATTATTGGTGGTTATGTCGGCATTGGGATACCACTTTCCATTGATGCTGTATCTGTGTTTATCCAGGTCAAACTGGATGGTTACAGCTGATGATTTTTTGATCGCGGTTGAGCGGGCACCCCTGATGTTTGAAGTGATGTCCCTGGCCGCCCGTTTCAGCCGGTATTTGGGTAGGCCTTTAACGATATTTGGGGCGGAGATCGCGCTTATTATTCCCATTATGGCGATGACGATCATGAGTTCGATCAGGGTAAAACCTTTTTTATTCTGCATTTTCTTTTTCCTCTTATTGTTTTATTCGTTAGAAACTACTGCAGATAGTGTGCCCGTTGTGCCGCTGTACTGCTAAGTAAATGAAATTACTTGTTAATATAATTTAACAGGTTTTTTTTAGTGATTTAAATGGACAGTAATTATAAAAATTTTTAATAAAGTTGTAAAATTGATTTATAATATATTTAATATATTCATGCTTTGATAACAACTGTTCGGCCATGTTTTTATCCTGACTGGATTTCGTTTTAAACACGGAATGGCATTCTTATTAATTATTTGTTGCCGGTCTGTTCTGCAAAAGGCAGGACTTTAAAGCTTATATTCTCTATGTTTCGAAAAAAGGCTTGAATACTTAAGTGATTAAGAAGGAAAAGATCAGGGGGGGACTGTTTGCTTGAACGGTTTTAAAGGATTAACATGAAATTTTAAAGTTTAAATTGAAAGGGTGTTTGTAAAAGGCCAAAGTCCAAATTAGAAATACCAGTTATAAAATGTCAAAACTTAAATTACAAATGCCAAATGAAATCCAAAACACCAAGGCCAAAAGCATTTATCTTTTTTTGTGCTTTTCTTTTTTGGCATTCATTTGTCATTTGGTCTTTTGTCTTTGACATTCAAATTTTGGCCTTTTACTTTTACGATTGAACCGCACTATCCGTGATGCAGAAATTCAATAGTGACGGAATTTTGAAAATGTTTTATTAATCCGGATTCAGAACAAAAAAAGGTCCCCGAATAACGGGGACCTTTTAAATATACGGTGAGGCTGAAAAATATATCAGTCTGCCATCAGTTTTTTCATCTCTTCTGTGAGCGGCGGAATGATCTTAAAGAGATCGTCTACCACTGCATAGTCGCATTTGCTTAAAATGGGAGCTTCTTCATCCTTGTTTATCGCAACGATGACCTTTGAGGTTCCCATGCCTGCGTAATGCTGGATAGCGCCTGAAATACCGCAGGCGATATAAAGATTGGGAGAGACGACTTTACCGGTCTGTCCGACCTGGTCTGAAACCGGTCTCCAGCCGGAGTCAACGGCTGCGCGGGATGCACCGACGGTTGCGCCGATAACATCAGCAAGATCTTCGATCATTTTATAGTTTTCAGCGCCTTTCATACCGCGGCCGCCGGAAACGATGATTTCTGCTTCAGTCAGGTCGACCTTATCTGCTGCTGATTTGATGGTCTCAACGATCTTAACTCTGACGTCGTCCGCGGAGATTTCCGGGGTGACGTTTACGATCTCAGCTGTTTTTGATGCGTCAGGAGCTGCTGCAACCAGAACGTTCGGGCGGATGGAAGCCATTGCGATTTCTGTATTCTGGAAAGAGACTTCAGCATAAGCCTTACCTGCATACATCGGGCGTTTAACTACAATGCCGTCGCCTTCAAGTTTGATCTCAACACAGTCAGAAGCCAGACCAGCGTCAACGCGGGCGGCTACTTTCGGGCTGAGGTCTCTTCCGATAACGGTGGCACCCATTAAAACAACGGATGGCGCTTCTTTGGTAATCAGGTCGCATAATGCTTTCGCATATGCGTCTGTGGTGTACGCACCCAGTGCTTCATGGTCCACCAGATAGACTTTATCCGCACCGTAAGCTGCAAATTTATCGCCAAGGGCTGCAATGTCTTTGCCGAGGCAGACCGCACACAGCGGCTCGCCTTTAGCATCGGCTATTTTTCTTGCCTCGGTAAGGATCTCAAAGGTAACTTTTCTGATGCTACCTTCTTCCTGTTCTGCAAAAACCCAAATTCCTTTTCCCATTTTATCTTTCTCCTTCAAAATAAAGTTTTATTTAAATTAATTAGATGATCTTTGCTTCTTCTCTTAATGCTTTTGCAAGGCCCGCAGCTTTTTCTTCAGCGGATTCGCCGCCGAGGATCTTAGCTTCTGTTCTTGCAGGCGGAGCGGTAAAGTTGGCTTCTTTTGTTTTTGAACCGGCAGCGCCTGTTGCTGAAGCATCTATTCCGAGGTCAGCTATTTTTACAGGATTCAAGGGTTTTTTCTTTGCTTTCATGATGCCGGGAAGGGATGCGTAACGCGGCTCATTCAGGCCTTTCTGTGCGGTTATGACACAGGGAAGCGGAAGTTCAACGATCTGCTCGCCGCCCACGATCTGCCGGCTGACTTTTGCTTTACCGTCAGCCACTTCCACCTTGGTTACCAGAGAAGCATGGGGAATGTTCAGGTATTCAGCCAGGGCAACACCGACCTGTCCCTGGTCATCATCAATTGCCTGTTTTCCGCAGAAGATAAGGTCATAGCTGTCCATTTTTTTGATCTGCTCAGCCAGGGCTTTGGCTGCTGCCATGGCATCGCTGCCGTCACAGGCAGGATCATCAATGTGAAATGCTTTGTCAGCGCCCATAGCCAGTCCGGTACGGATGGCTTCAACGCATCTGTCCGGGCCAAGGCATACAATGCTGACTTCGCCTGCGCCGGCTTTTTCTTTCTGAACCAGTGCTTCTTCAATACCGTATTCATCGTACGGGCTGATAATGAACTTCACACCTTCGGTTCCGATTCCTTCAGACTTTACTCTTATCTGTGCTTCTGTATCCGGCACTTGTTTTAAACATACAATACTATTCACTTTGTCCTCCTAACATGTTTTATATTAAGTATTTAGTGATGCTTATATCCTAAACTTTTGACAGCTTATCCAGTGGTTTGTGCGCATTAAATGACTTAAAAAATTAACATAACCTCT
Source organism: uncultured Thermodesulfobacteriota bacterium (assembly GCA_964387595.1). Taxonomy (GTDB): domain Bacteria; phylum Desulfobacterota; class WTBG01; order CAIYCZ01; family CAIRTM01; genus JAHEEI01. Next base: position 24,053 of record CAYLYF010000010.1, read on the forward strand.
TTTAAACTTCAAGTAAAATATCTTCGCAAACCCTCTACCCTAATCTTAGTTGATCGCCCTGTTTTATGTAAGCGTTTGAAACAGCAGGATTATTTTTAATTTTTACGGCTTGTACCCGCCTGGTTTTGTATCAGACAGGTCCTTTGGGTTGACATTTTGTCCATTATTATGCTTTTGGGTAGGACGGAAGATCTATTCGTCCATCTTGCGGTATAGGGTCCTTGCGGATATCCCCAGGATTTTTGAGGCGATGTTTTTGTTGCCGCCGGACTGTTTCAGGGTTTCTTCCATGACCATTCTTTCGATCTCTTTTAGCGGGATCTTACCCACCGGAATGGTAAGGGTTTTGTTTGCCCGGGTAATATTTTCAGTGATGTCCAGATTTGTTAAAATATCACCCGGAAGGTCAGAAGGGGTTATCTCGGTTTCTCTAGTGAGTATGACTGCTCTTTCTATGGTGTTTTCAAGTTCCCTGACATTACCCGGCCAGTGATGCTCAAGAAGGATGTTCATGGTCTCTTTGGTGATGCCTTTTATTTCCCGGTTATTTTTTTTGCTGTAACGGCCAAGAAAATGGTTAGCCAGAAGCGGTATATCCTCTTTCCTCTTGCGAAGGGGAGGGATCTCAATGTTAATTACATTTAGCCGGTAATACAGGTCTTCACGGAACTGTTTCTTTTTCACCAGGTCTTTTAATGAGGCATTCGTCGCCGCTATCAGGCGAACGTCCGCTTGAAGTGTTTTTCCGCTTCCCAGCCTTTCAAATTCTCCGTTTTGAAGGACTCTTAAAAGCTTTACCTGAACGGAAGGGTTTATGTCGCCGACTTCATCTAAAAACAGGGTGCCCTCGTTGGCCAGTTCAAACCGGCCCTCTTTTTTGCTGACCGCACCGGTAAATGCTCCCCGTTCATATCCAAAAAGTTCTGCTTCAAGAAGTGTTTCCGGAAGGGCGGCACAGCTTAATTTGATAAAGCTTTTTTTGCAGCGGTTACTGAAATTATGTATGGCTATGGCCACGATCTCTTTACCCACCCCGCTTTCACCGGAGATAAGTATCGTGGCTGAGCTTGATGCCACCTGTGCGGCAAGCTCGATTACTTTTCTGATGGCGCTGCTTTTGCCGATGATGGTATCCTTGCCCTGGATGTTTTTCAGCTTTTCATGAAGCATCCTGTTCTCATGAACAAGGTTTCTTTTTTCAAGGGCTTTTCTCACTATCTTCAGAACGGTTGTCTTGTTAAAGGGCTTCTGGATAAAGTCAAAGGCACCGTCTTTCATGACCTCTACCGCGACTTCTACAGTGCCGTGTCCGGTAATGAGGATGACCTCGATGTCTTCTGTTATTGTTTTTGCGATTTTTAAAAGTTCAATCCCATCGATTTTTGGCATTCTGAGATCAGTCAAAAGAACAGCAATGGTGTTTTGCTGAAGGATTTTTACCGCCTCTTCTCCGTCAGTAGCGGTAAAAACAGTGAAGTTCTCTTCCTTTTTCAGGATTTTTTCAACGGCTTCGCGTATGCCGGCATTATCATCAACGACTAGAATGGTTTTGTTTTCATCTGCAGTCAAAATTTGAGTCTCCGGATTTTAAATAAAATAGGCTTACACTTCTTCTTTCATCACAGGAAGTCTTATCTTAAAGCTTGCTCCTTTTTCAGGTATGTTCTGACAGAGGATTTCCCCTTGATGTTCTGAGATAATATGCTTTGTTATTGAAAGTCCAAGGCCGGTACCGTTGATCTTGGTGGTATGAAACGGCGTGAATATTTTATCCTTGTGCTCCTCAGAAATACCGGAACCGGTGTCTGTAAAGGAGATCTCTATCCACTGGTCCTTTGTTAAAGTTGTTACCTCAATGACGCCGCCGGGCTTCATTGATTCCAGAGCATTTAATATGATGTTGAGAAAGGCCCTTTTTAACTGGTCCTGATCAACGTTTGCCGGCGGCAGGTTGTACTCAAGGCTCAGTTTTGACTGGATCTGCTTTTGCCGGAAATCCTCTTCCATTGCGGTAAACATTTCCCTTAAGATGGCATTAATGTAATGCTTCTCGGGTTTTATTGTGGGGAAACGCGAGCATTCAAGGTATTCCTTTAAGACTTTGTGGAGATTTTCCGTTTCAGACTTTACAATGCGCACCAGTTTTTTAGCTTCTGTTGTATCTGTGTCGGAATATGAACGGATCTCGTCTTCAAGCAGATCAATATTTAACGTGAGCGTGCCAAGAGGGTTCCTGATCTCATGGGCCACCTGGGCGGACATTTTTACGATCATTGATTTCTGTTCATTTTGTATAAGCTCGGTTCTCAGCTCCATTTCATTGGTTACATCTCTTACGCATTCGGCGACTCTTATGGTTTTTCCGGTTTCATCTTTAAGCGGTAATGCGCTTAAATGAAAATAGTATTTCTTACCGCCCAGGGTGGTGCTTACCCTCTGTCTGAAAGCCGGCTTACCGGTTCTGAAAACCTCCTGCGCCGGACATCCATTGCAGTGGCTTTCCTGCTGCTGAAAAACTTCATAACAGTATTTTCCCTTGAAGTACTGTTCTGTGTTCTCCTGCCAGTTACACACGGCCCTGTTTACTTTTAGAACTTTGTAATTTTTGTCTATTATGGATATTCCGTCTGTTATATTATCAAAGGCTTCATTGCTCCAGGTGAGTTCCTGGTTCACCGCTCTTTTCCTTTTCTCCTGGATCACCAGCAGCGTTGCGCCTGTGAAAATAACAATAATGAAACAGAACAAAAATATGATCGGTCCGGCAAGGCTTTTCATTAAGGGTGACATGACTTCGAGGTAAGGTGCGGATACGCCGATCGACCATTTAAGATTTTTAAAGTTAACCGGACAATACGCAATCAGTTTTTTGGTGAGCCGCTTTTCACCCATATGCCAGCCGATATATTCTCCGCTTCCCTCTTCGTTTCGGACCATTTTCTTGTTTATGATTGTTTCAAGGTTGAAGGAAGCCTGGTCCGGCCATAATTCTTTCAGCACATCTATTGCTTTTCTTCCTTCCATATTTTCATTTGGATGCGCGAGCAGGACGCCCTGATGGTCTATCATCCAGGCGTAACCGGTTTTTCCAGAACGCACAGGAGAGATGGCCCTTTTTTTAACCGCGTTAAAATTCGGTATGCAGCACAGCCAGTCCGAACTGTTTTTCAAAGGTATACCCATAATGAATGAAAATTGTTTTGTATCTTTTTTATTTAACGGATAGATGTCTGTGATAAAGATTTCCTGCGGGTTTTTTTTGAATATTTCGGTTAAGTCCGGTGCATGGTTTAAAGATCCGGATGCTTCGGCAGGAAAGTTTGAGATGATCTCCCCGTTTTTGTTTACAATATGAATGGATCTTATCAGGTTATTCTGATTTTCAAGCAGAGAGTCGAGTACTTTTCCCCGGGGGTAAGCGTCAAAAATAGAAGCTGCTGTTTTCAGGTTTACCTCGATGTTTTTCAGAAGCTCTTCAACGCTCCGTGCGGATTCCCTGACTAGAAAAAGCTGCTGCCGGTTAAAGGCATCAGCCGTATTGTTTACAATGACGTTTCGGCTGATAAAGGCAAGGATCAGTATTCCCGTAATTAAAAGAGCGGTGGTTGCCCAGATGATGGTTGATGAGGAAGGTTTTTTTTTCATTTTTGCCTTTCAGTTAAAACAATTTCCAAAAAAAAGGGGACATACAGATTCTGCTTATTTATAGTAATTAAAAAACAGCTAAAAATCAATGAAATAAGAGGACGGGTTTATTGTGTGTTTATGGTGGGCAACGGTGATTATAAAATTCAGAAAAAGGCCCATGGCAGATATTTTTCGCCATGGGCCTTTTAAGGACTTAATCAGAAGTAATAGCGTTACTACTGTTTGTTAGCTACCAGATCATCAACTACTGACGGATCAGCAAGGGTGCTGGTATCGCCAAAATCGCTCTCATTTTTAGCAATTTTCTTCAGGATTCTGCGCATGATCTTGCCACTTCTTGTTTTCGGCAGGCCTGAAGCCCACTGGATCTTGTCAGGGCTTGCGATCGGGCCGATCTCGGAGCGAACGTGCTTCACCAGCGCTTTTTTCAGATCGTCTGATTCTTCAACGCCTTTGTTCAGGGTTACAAAAGCATAGATGCCTTCACCCTTAATCTCATGAGGCATACCCACAACAGCTGCTTCAGCAACTGAGTCGTGAGCAACCAGAGCACTTTCAATTTCAGCTGTACCCATTCTATGTCCGGAAACATTGATAACGTCATCCAGGCGTCCCATCAGAATAAAGTCGCCGTCGTCATCAAGTCTCGCACCGTCACCGGTGTAGTATTTGCCCGGGAACTGGCTGAAATAGGTATCTCTAAAACGGTCATGGTCACCGTAAACCGTACGCATCATACCCGGCCAGGGCTGGGTCACACAGAGGTGACCGGCTTCGTTTGCATTTGTTATTTCGGTTCCGTCGTCATTCAGGATTGCTGGTTTAACTCCGAAGAATGGACGGTTTGCTGAACCCGGTTTGATCTTCATGGCGCCGGGCAGCGGGGTGATCAGGAATCCGCCGGTCTCGGTCTGCCAGTAAGTATCAACGATTGGGCATTTGCCGCCGCCGATCTTGTTGTAGTACCACATCCATGCTTCAGGATTAATAGGCTCACCCACTGTTCCAAGGACTCTGAGGCTTGAAAGGTCAATTCCATCCAGCCATGAGTCGCCCTGTGCGTTAATCGCGCGAATCGCTGTTGGTGCTGTGTAGAACTGGTTGACTTTGTATTTTTCAACGATCTGCCAGAAACGTGAGTAGTCAGGATAGCTTGGAACACCTTCAAACATGACGCTTGAAGCGCCGTTTGAGAGCGGGCCGTATACGATGTAGCTGTGACCGGTAACCCAGCCGATGTCAGCTGTACACCAGAAAGTATCTTCTTCCTTAAGGTCAAATGTATAACGGAGAGTCGTGTTTGTGTAAAGCAGATATCCTGCTGTGGTGTGAAGCACACCTTTTGGCTGTCCGGTTGATCCTGAAGTGTAAAGGATAAAAAGTGGGTCTTCAGCATCCATCTGTTCCGGTTCGCAGTATACAGGAAGTCCCTTGGCATTCATTTCTTCATTCCACCAGACGTCGCGGCCTTCAGTCATGGGAACATCAGCGTTGCAGCGATTGACAACGATCTGAGTCGTAACGCTGGGACAATCTTTCAGAGCGCCATCGGCATTGCCCTTGAGCGGGATTACCTTGCCTGAGCGGAAGCTGGCATCACTGGTGACGCATACCTTGGCTTCACAGCCCTGGATACGGTCGCGCAGCGCGTCGGAGCTGAAGCCGCCGAAAACAATCATGTGGATCGCACCGATACGGGCACAGGCCAGCATGGCGATGGGCAGCTCAGGAATCATCGGCAGATACAGAGCAACACAGTCGCCCTTTTTCACGCCTTTGGATTTCAGAACGTTGGCGAACTTGTTAACTTCATGGTACATCTCGATATAGGTGTAGGTGCGTGCGTCATCAACCGGTTCCCCCTGCCACATGAGAGCCGCTTTGTTTTTGCGCGGGCCTTTGATGTGACGGTCGAGGCAGTTATAGGAAACGTTCAGCTTGGCGCCTTTAAACCATTCAATACGCATTGCGTCGCCCCAGTCATAATCCAGAACCTTGTCCCACTTTTTGTAGAAATCAATGTTCTCTTCTGCCATTTCGCCCCAGAAGCCTTCCGGATCTTCGATTGAGCGTTTGTACATTGATTCGTACTCTTCCATGCTTTTCACAAGGGCGTTTTTCTGCAGGTCTTTAGGGATATCAAAGACTTTGCTGTACCCATCCAGTGTTTTTTTCTCTTCAGCCATTTCTTCCTCCTTCTTAAGAGTAGATATTTTCCCCTTTTCAAAGATCCAGCTAACTTTTAGAGCTTTGTAAGGGACAGTTAGTAGTTGATTGATATTTAATGTTGCTTGTTTTGTAAAACCTGCTTTTTGAAGTTTTTACTCTGTAAAAACAGGTCTATTAAACTGAGAATTTTATGTAAAATATGGTTTTTTGTCAACAAAAAACTTGTAGATCGGATTTTCGCTGTTTTGCCATTTTGTCAAAATGTTTTTTATGGTTGTAATAAGTGCTTAATTTTGTATTTAATTATTTTTTTAATTTTTTTTCTTTAATAGTCTTTGACATTTTGACAAAAAAATTTTATATGTAAACGATTATAAAAGAATATAATTACACGTATAATATAAATATTATATTATAATATTGTTAAATAAAAAGGCAGGAGAGATTATACTTAAGAGGGAAATATGAAAAATAAAAGCAATAAAAAAATATTAAATATATTAAAAAAAATTAAATGAATAAATAATATAACATAAAAATTTTTTTATTATTATTCTGGCCTTATTTTTGCTTTAAGATTTATATTCTGTTAAAAGAAGTTATGAATCGCTTTGTGCATTCCGCTTAACAGGGGACAGGTCGGCGGGGCTTCTGCGAAACATTTCATTCAACAAATTATAAAGAGGTTTTAATGTCTGATTCAGAAGCAAAAGATATTGATTTTAAAGAAGGGTCCAGCCTCCATCCGCTTGAGGAGTCGGTACTTTCAATTGCATCCGGAAGATTCGATCAGTCTGACAAAGAAGCCGGAGAAGAAACGTTTAAGGTGCCGGGTTTAGACGCTGGACAGCCTGTAATATATGAGACGCTTCAGGATACTTCATTTCAGAAACTTACAAACATTGCAGAACAGATAAAGGAGTGTATCCGTTTTGTAAGTGAAAACGTACGTGACAGGGAAGAAGTCATAAGACAATCCTTTTATGCGCTTATTACCGGTGAGCACCAGATAATCGTAAGCCGGACAGGTATGGCAAAGTCCCTGCTCGCACGCCAGATATTTTCCTGTTTTGACGATGCCTATGTGTTTGAAAAACAGCTCACAAAAGATACTATGCCGGAAAACCTTTTTGGCGCCTATGATATGGAGTCCATGAAAAAGGGAAAGATGATCCACAATGTTGAGGGGTCTCTGGTGCTTTCCCATTTTGCTTTTCTGGATGAGATATTTGATGCGAATGATATGCTGCTCCGGTCTCTTCTTTCTCTGTTAAATGAAAAACAGCTTGTTAATGGTGAACAGATCGTTAACTCAACGCTTCACAGTGCGATTGCGGCTGCAAACTATGTGAGGATTACAGAGATAATGGAGGCCGTGCTTGACCGTTTTCTGTATAAAAGCTATTTGCCTGAGAACCGTGACCTGTTTTTTCAGTATTCAATAGACCATGTTTATCAGGAGCACTTTGGGAAAGTTGGAATACCTGAGAAAAGACTTACTCTTGGACAGCTTTCTTATGTGAAAAAAGTAATCAAAAGCAGACAGATCGATATACCGTTGTATCTCCTGTTTTTAAAAAATTACATTATTAACAAGTATGTGGAAGAGACAAGAAACGTTGTTTCTGACCGGCAGGATTATACGGTGAGTGACAGAAAAAGGGTGAAGATACTGGATACGCTGAGAGCCTCCGCAGTTCTTGACGGCAGACATCAGGTTGAGGACAAGGATCTTGATAATCTCCATTATGTTGTGTGTACGCTGGGTAGAGGCGAAGAGAAAAAAAGGCTTAACAAGATAACCAGTGCTGCACGGAACTATTTTCGTCAGGACAAAAAAGTGCTGGAGAATGTTTTTGATGCAATAAGTATCCTAAATATTATCAAGACCAACGACAGCAGTGAAATACTCCGGTCGGATGCAAACTTTAATCATATTAAGAACAAACTGGAAAAGGTCTCGAGAAGCGAGAACTCAATATTTAAAGAATATCTCAACAGGATCAAACAGACCTTCACCACACTGTCCCGGGATAACTATATTTCTGAAACATTCAGGGTGCTTGAAGATATCAGTGAAATTTCTCTAAAGAATACGATTACAAGAGAAGGAAAAGAACTGATAATAGGGTTTAGGACAGAACTTTCCAGGGAAAAGAAACTGGCTTTGTAAAAAATTGAAGCAATAAAGAACAATATTAATTACCGGGGTGCTTTTTCGTTTTTCACGGTGAGCACCGGGTTACTGAAAAAATACAATTTATACCAGAGAAGAATGCAAAATTGTGATGCAAGAAAGCTTTCCGCTGCAGTCGCAGCTCGATTTTTATCTTCCGCCATGCGGAGTATGTGATACTTTTTCACTTCGATTTACCCCGGAACTTATAAAGATATTTTACCTTGCCAGGGTCCTTTTCAGCGAGTCTTCTGCTCACAGAATTAAGACCCAGGTTGATCCTTTGTTAAGCCGGGAACAGATATTTTCTCCAAAAGCAAAAACAGAGGATAAGGAAACATCAGAAAAGGAAAGGTCTCAGATCGATAATCATATCAGCCTGGAACGGATTCACTCAATGAGTGATGTGGCACATCTTATTTCCCGGGAACATCTTATCTATACCGAAAATATCTTTTTAAAGAAACTTGCCAACAGGGAACTGATAAGGGTTGACTATGAGGGCAATGTGGGAGGCATTGTGTCTGCGGACAGATTCCTGAGTCCCGAACAGGTTGAACTTGAGCGAAGCCAGAAAATATATCTTCTGTTTGATACGTCAACCTCTATGAACGGTGAAAATTTTAAAAAACTTTTTATGGCGAAAGCAGTTGCTATTGAATATTTGAGAAGAGTATCAAGAGAAAAGCCACAGATATATTTCCGTACATTTCACAGTGAGATCGGTGAGCTTGTCAAGGCCAGTACTCAGAAGGAGATCCATGCGCTTATACAGGAGATCTCCCAGATCAATACCGGCGGCGGCCGTATTACCTATATTGGTGATGCGATTGTACAGGCAATAGAGGACATCAGGAGTGACCTTGAACTGGAGCAGGCTGAGATCCTTGTTATGACCGACGGGTTTGGTCCGATACCCAAAGATTTAAAAGAGCAGCTTGGGGATATTAAGCTTAATGTTCTCCTGATACCGGATCTTGATATCGAAAAGATACTTCAGCTTTATCCCACACGCAGGGCCTGGGAAGACGGCGGACCGGACGGAACCCGGCCGATGCCGGCCTTCTGGAAATATTACAGTCATACCCCGCCTCCCATGATTCTAGAAGGTGAGGATCTTTGTCGGGAGGGGCCGCTTTCATACAAGACGGCCAGCAAGTCTGTTAATGAGCTTAAGATCCTTGAAATTCTGCAGGGGCTCAACCAGATATATCTGCTGAAGGAGGTTTGCGATAATTTTATTTTTTCTGTTATCACGTCTATCCTTGATGAGGAGTTCCCGGTCAATATGGATGAGCTCGAAAGTATTGGCGTCTGTATTCAGGATCTGAGAGAAAAGCAGATCGAAAGTATGTCAAATGATGAAAAACTTCAGTTTCTCCAGACCGTAAATTTTCTGCTGCAGTTTCTGATGGTGGCAAAAAACAATACCCAGGACAAAGAGATAAAAAACAAAATAAAGGAACTGAAGAAGCTGCTTGAGGCTCAGCAGGCAAGAATCCTTGCAGATCCCTGGATACAGTCCATACTGAAGACGGATAAAATAAAAATAGATATACAGTTTGATATGGCGCTTAATCAGAAAAAAGATGAGTCCATGCCTTTTATGGCCGCCATATTTTTTCTGATAAAACTGCTTGCCGATAAATTTATTGAGTCTCTTAAACGGTTAAAGGTGGATTACAGGTTTTAACCGTTTCTGTCTGTTATATGGGGTATCAAAGGCGCTTTGATGGTTTGGTTTAAATAAAGTTGCTTGACAGTTTTTTCAAAAGATGGTTAAATTTTCAACTTAATGTGTCGGGGCGTAGCGCAGCCTGGTAGCGCACTTGAATGGGGTTCAAGTGGTCGCTGGTTCGAATCCAGTCGCCCCGACCAAAGAATACAAAAGGGACAGTTTTTTACTGTTCCCTTTCTGTTTTAGGTTCAAGTGGTCGTCCCGATACAAAGCGGGATCGCCCCGACCAAAGAAAATATAAGGTCCTTTGAGCGTTAATTGCTTAAAAGACCTTTTTATTTTTCATGTGTAAAAAAAATATAAAAGGTTAAACAACGGTTTTTAGCCGTGCGATCCGAAAAGCTTTTAGTATTTCGGGGATTAAATTAATTATTTTAAAAAAGATATTTTGTCTTACTTTCTTTGCTTGCTCCAAAGAAAGTAACAAAGAAAAGGCACCCTTTGCCCGGTCCCTTAAAACGGGATTCCCTTGTTATAAGTTTTTTTTGCGGTCGGCGCCACAAACTCGTCCCGATTTATCGGGACTCAGACATGCGTCGCCTTAGATCCACAAAAAAAACTTATAATTGCGGCTTGGTCAAAATGGGGCCCCGAATTTTCTACGGTCCCCTTTGGGGACCAAACTAAGGCTACGGCTTTAGTCGGGGATAATTACTGTTTTTGTGGCCGGATGAAGCAGAAAAAAGAAAAGCCGTTCCAGGAGGGGCTGGAAACGGCTTTAAAATTGGGTACTTAAGGTACCACAGGAAACTTCAAAAATAATAAATGAAACACTTTGTTTTGTCAAGAACAAGTTTGTGTGCAAAGTATTTTTTATGGATAAATGTTGCAGATAATAGTCTTAAGTTTGCCAAAAAATGCAGACATAAGAAAAATAAGGATAAGTTATGCAAACTTAAGAATATTATTATATATAATGCATATAAATCCTCAAAAAATTGAATATTATTCATTATAATCTGTTACTTATGGGGCTTATTAAGATAATTTATTTGTCTTGACAAATTCAAACAAATGTTTTAAACAATAACATTAAACACTTGTTTGAATTTTGACGACTTTATACAAAGTTATCAATGTTTTAGGGAAATACTGATGGATGAGAAAAACAGCACGAATGAATCAACAACCCATAAGCTTTTAGCCGCTGCCTGTGAAGTTTTTGCAGAAAACGGATTTAAAAATACAACTGTACGGGATATCTGCAGCCGGGCAGAGGTGAATGTTGCCGCTGTAAATTATCATTTTGGAAACAAAGAAAAACTTTATGAAGCGGTATGGGAATATTCAAACAAGATGGCTGGTAAAAACAGGATAAACGAGCTTGAACTTGCTAAGAATTCAGCCCCTGAAAAGCGGCTTCGTTTTTTTATAAAATCACTTCTTTATAATATTTTAAATCAGGACCGGCCCGAATTTGATTTCAGGATCGTTGCCCATGAGATGATCGAACCCACAGGCGCATTTGATAAGATTGTTGATAGAATGATCCGTCCCGGGTTTCTGTTTTTACGGGAACTTGTAAGTGAGATTCTGGGAGAGGGCGTGTCGGAAGAAAAGGTCAAGCGGTGCAGCCTGAGCATTATAGGGCAGTGTCTCTATTACCGTTTTGCAAATCCTGTGATACGGCAGATCTTTCCGGAACAGAAATTTGATGAAGCGGGTCTTGAGAAACTTACGGATCATATCGCAGCGTTTTCCCTGGCTGCACTTAAACAGATACAGACAGAAATAGAAAATGAGGAAATAAAATGAAAAGGTCAACCGCTTTTATAATTCCGGCCCTTATTCTTTTCTCGGGGGTTTGTGCGCTTGTGTTTTTTTCAAGTTTCAAGGAGATTCCTCCCAAAAAACCGCCTGAGTTTGAAGAAAAAACAGCAAAAGCAAAAAAAATAGTGCTTAAAGATATACGATCAAATGTTACGGCCTATGGCCGGCTCACCTCATCACAGCCGGTTATTATAACCAGTGAAGTAAACGGTATTCTTGAACAGGGTGGGGTGGATTTTAGACCGGGACAGGCTTTTAAAAAAGGGGACCTTTTAATAAAGGTCGATGACCGGCAGATCCGCCTGGATATCAGCAGTGCAAAAAGTGATCTTTTAAATGCTCTGGCATCGGTGCTGCCGGAAATAAGAGTTGATTTTCCAGAAGAATACGGACAATGGGAAAAATATTTTAACAATATTGGTTTTGAAAAGAAGATCCCGGAACTTCCCATAGCTGCCAACCAGAAGATCAAGCTCTATCTTTCCCGTTTTAATGTTTACAAAATATATTTTAATATCAAAAATCTGGAGATCAAACTCGATAAGCATTTTTTTTATACCTCTTTTGACGGTTCTGTTATTTCAACAGACTTGAGGATCGGTTCGAGTGTCAGGTCGGGTACCCGACTGGGAGAGATCATTAATCTTGAAAGTCTTGAGATGGAAGTGCCTGTTCCTGCAGAAGATATTGTATGGATCGATCGGGATAAGTCGGTTGTTCTTACCTCTTCCGAAATAGCCGGCAAGTGGACCGGCCGGATAAAAAGGATCGGAAAGAATATAGATGTAAAAACGCAAACAGCATATGTCTATATTGCGGTAAATGAAAAAGATGAAAATCTTATTAACGGTGTTTTTATGAAAGCTGAAATGCCCGGGAATATTATAAAAAATGCTTTTACTGTGCCGCGCAAAGCAATTTATGAAGATGCTTTTGTTTATGTGATCTCAAAAGGGGTGTTTGATTATCGAAGGATAAATATTGTGCGCCGGGAAATAGAAAATGTGATCGCAGACAAAGGGGTGAAAGAAGGGGAAATTCTGGTTACAGAAGCGCTTCAGGGTATAGCGTCGGGTATGGCCGCACGAGCCAAACTATCTTCTAAAGGGAAGGCGCTCTAATGAAAAGAGTTCTTGCATTTTTTGTTCGTTATCCGATCTGGGCAAATGTGTTGATGTTTACCATTGTGGGATTCGGAATTATTTCCTGGAACGGGATGAAGTATTCCTTTTTTCCTGAAATACAGCCTGATTTTATTAATATAGAGGTTGAATATATCGGTGCTTCTCCTGAAGAAGTAGAGGAGGGCGTTGTTTTAAAGATCGAGGAAAATCTCGAAGGCATAGAGGGGATTGACCGGGTAACCTCTGTTTCCCGTGAAAATTTCGGAATCGTTATTGTAGAGGTGATAAGAGGACAGAACATTCATAAGGTGCTGCAGGATGTTAAGAATGCGGTGGATAAAATAGGATCTTTTCCCAACGGCAGTGAGAAACCGGTTGTTTATGAAAGGAAGTACCGCGCGCATGCCCTGTCTGTTGTCCTGTACGGTGATACCGATGCATTTAACCTGAAGTATGTTGCTGAAAACATGCGGGACCATTTTCTGGATTCTTCGGAGATATCACAGGTCACTTTGACCGGTCTGCCGAACATCGAGTTCTCTGTTGAAGTAACTGAGGCAGACTTGCGCAGATATGAAATGACCTTTAATGAGATCTCCGCAGCTATTGCTGCCGCAAATATAAATATTTCCGGAGGAAAACTGGAGACTAAAGATGAAGAGATCTTAATACGGTCCTGGGGAAGAAAATATTTTGCCAAACAGCTGCATAGTATTGTGGTCAGGGGAAGTAAGGATGGAACTGTTATTTATCTTCGGGATATAGCTGCTATCCGGGAAAAATGGGAGGATACCCCGAACAAGGTATATTACAACGGTAAGAGCGCGGTTATCTTGAAGATAGAAAAGACAGGTATCGAGGATATTCTTACCATTGCTGAAAAAGTAAAAGCAGATGTTAAAGAATTTAATCAGAAAAACAGAGTCATAAAAGCGCATGTTATTGATGACCGGACCATTCCTCTTGAACAAAGAATCGATCTGCTGGTCAGAAACGGTATCCTGGGCCTTATTTTAGTCGTGCTGCTATTAAGTTTCTTTTTGAATCTTCGTTTTTCATTCTGGGTGTCTGTGGGCTTACCGTTTTCTTTTGCCGGAATGTTTATCCTCATTGGTTTTGTGGGGATAACGATCAACGTTATTTCTCTTTTCGGTATGATCATCGTTGTGGGTATTTTGGTGGATGATGCCATTGTCGTGGGTGAAAATATTTTTGCGCATTATGAAAGGGGCAAACCTGCCCTGAGTGCTGCCATTGACGGTGCCATGGAAATGCTTCCCCCGGTATTTACTTCTGTGCTTACGACGATTATTGCATTTCTCCCCTTTTTCTTTCTTGACGGGGTGATGGGCAAGTTTATCTGGCATATGGCGCTGGTGGTTATTTCAGCGCTTCTGTTTTCACTGGTTGAAGCTTTCTTTATTCTGCCGGCCCATCTGGCCCACTCAAAGGGTCTCCATTCTCATCAGAAGGATTCAAAGATTCGCAAAAAGATCGAAAGGTTTATATATGTATTAACTCAGAAAATTTATGCGCCGCTTTTGCGCTTAGCCATGAAACATAAATGGATCACGGTTGTTGCGCCGACGGCTTTTGTTCTGATGACTATCGGGCTGGTTAACGGAGGCTTTATCGGTCTTACTTTTTTCCCGATCATTGATGGAGACACGGTTCCGGTCAACCTTTCCCTTGTGGCGGGGCGTCAGGAAAAAGAGGTTGACCGGATCCTTGCAGAGATCGAAAAAAAATGCTGGCAGGTCAATGAAGAGATGAAAAAAGAAAGACCGGACAAAAAAGATCTGATGCTGGGGATAAAAAGGGAAATCGGAAGTAATGATCTGGGGGAGACGGGAAGTCATGTGGGAAAACTGAAGATCCAGCTTCTTGACGGGGAAACCCGGGATATGGATACCATGACCATAGCGAACCGTATCCGTGATGCTGTGGGGCCGCTACCGGAAGCCCAGAACATTACTTACGGCAGGATCAGCATGTTTGGTAAGCCTGTTTCTATAAGTCTGCTTGGCGCAGAGCCGGACCAGCTTCGAAAAGCCCGTGATCTTCTGATTGCTGAACTTAAAAGTTTTGACGCGTTAAAGGATGTGGTGGATACAGAGCAGGAAGGAAGAAGGGAAATAGATATAAAACTGAAACCCCGTGCGTACGCCTTGGGACTTAAACTGCAGGATGTGGTCGGCCAGGTGCGCCAGGGTTTTTTTGGTCAGCAGATTCAGCGGATCCAGCGCGGAAGGGATGAAATACGGGTCTGGGTCAGATATCGGGATGAAGACCGGTCTTCACTTACCCTTCTTGACCAGATGAGAATACGCACGCCTCAAGGAGAGTATCCATTTGCTGAACTGGCATCTTATGATGTGAGGCGGGGGGTTACCCGGATAAACCATTTAAACAGACGGCGTGAGATCACGGTTGAGGCTTCTCTGTCATCCGAGGATGTGGATTTGCCGCCGATACTGCACGAGATCAAGACAAAAGTGGTTCCCAGGATACTGCCCAGGGTAAGAGGCGTTAAGGCTTTGTTTGAAGGTCAGTCCCGGGAGCAGAATAAGATCGTCTCTTCTGTTTTTACGGCATTTCCGATTGCCATGGTTGCGATTTTTATAGTGATCGTTCTGGTTTTCAGGTCTGTTGCACAGGCAGGACTTGTGATTTCTCTTATTCCTCTGGGTATTATGGGTGCGGTGTGGGGACATGGAATCCGGGGGATACAGCTGAACATGTTGTCGCTTTACGGCATCATTGCACTTACCGGTATTGTGGTAAATGACAGTATTGTGTTCGTTGATCAAATGAACAGGAACTTGAGACTTGGACAAAAGTTTTTTGACGCGGTTTATAATTCAGGAATATCACGTCTCAGGCCCATCCTGCTGACCACTCTTACCACATCAATAGGGCTGGCACCGATTATGCTCGAAAAAAGCAGGCAGGCTCAGTTTCTAATTCCAATGGCTGTTTCGGTTGCTTTCGGGCTTCTTTTCGGAACTTTTATTTTGCTGCTTATTCTCCCGGCGGGACTCCTTGTGCTTAACCGGGTCAGGATGGTCTGGGCGGGATTTTTTACTTCAGAAAAAATTACTCCGGAAAGTGTTGAACCTGCGATCAGAGAATTGAAAGAAGCAGCGGTGGAGTTGTAGCATGGCACATAGGGCATAGAGCAGAGAGCAGAGCGTAAAACAACATTCTCTCGCAGAGTGCGCAGAGATTTGGAGGGAATCATTATTTCCCGGTTTTGCCGAGGATGAATCAAAAACCATAATAAAACATTTATTGAGAAATATGATGAAGCGTAAATTTATTATTTTATATTCACTGGTGCTTTTACTTGTTCCGTTAACCGTTTATGCACAGGATGAGATGACGGTTGAGGATGCTATAAAGATTGGGCTGAAAAATAATTATGATATTCAGATCGCAAAAAATACGGCTGAAATTGCAGGCAATAACAAGGGGAAAGGGATTGCCGGGTTTTTGCCGGTGGTCGATACCAGCGGAAATTTTAGATATGATGCCTCCAATGAGGAGACCGGCGCCCCCTCAAGTTTTGGTAATTCGGACAGCCGGTCATACGGTTCCCAGCTGAGTCTGAACTGGACTCTTTTTGACGGGTTCGGCATGTTTGCCAATAAAACGAGGTATGACGAGCTTGCAAGGCTTGGAGAATATGAAGCCCGGAGCAACATTGAAAATACGGTTGTGGGGATAATGATCGCATACTTTGACCTGGTGCAGCAGGAACAGCTTCTGGATGTGGCACTGAAAACCAGGGACATTTCCCGGACCCGGCTGGACAGAGAAACCATACGCAGGGATCTGGGGGGTGTTTCATCAACAGATCTTTTAAATGCAAGGGTCAATTATAATAATGATCAGTCCATACTTCTTGATCAGGAACTCAGGGTGGCCATTGCAAAAAAGGAGCTAAACATTCTTTTGAGCAGAGACCCCCTTCAGGAGGTCTCTGTCAAAAAAGAGATAAAGGTGTTGCCCTTAAATACGGCCTTTGACGCGCTTTTAGCATATGCTGAAGAACAGAACAGCTTTCTGCTGACGGCCAAACAGAGTGTAAAGGTTGCAGAGGAAGGGGTGCGGCTGGCAAAATCTTTCTTCTGGCCCAGATTGAGTCTGAATGCAAATTACGGTTATAATGACCGGGCTCTTTTTGGTGATGATGTGATGCCTTCAGCACGAAGCCGCAGTGAAACAATCGATGCCAGTGTGGGGCTGGCGCTCACCTTTAATCTTTTTAACGGAAATATTGACAGCATTAATTACCAGAATGCGGTGATTGAAAATAAAAACAGTGTTCTGTCTTTTAAAAACATCAAGAACCAGCTGGCAGGGCTGGTTCTTGAAAAACATACCACCTTTAATAATCAGGTCGAAAAGGTTCAACTTGAAGATGAAAATGTGGTGACTGCAGAGCAGAATCTAAAACTGCAAAAGGAGCGGTATGCCGTCGGTGCTTCTGACTCGCTTGATTTTCGTGATGCTCAGGTGAACATGGTGCGGGCAAATACATCGCTGATTGTAGCCAGGTACCAGGCCCGGATAACTTTACTGGAAATCGAGCAGCTGATCGGGAAGATAAAAATTGAGTAGCAGAGAGCTCTTTGACAAAGCTCAAGGCAGGACAGACAGAGAGCAGAGGGCACGGAGAATAGAGTAATTGCAAAATAGATGAACGTCCCCTCTAAATCGGGACAAGCTCACATCGAACGTTTAACCCTTCGACCAGACTCAGGACAGGCATCGAATTTTGAATGAAAAACGGTTGTAAAAGTTTTTCAATGCGTATTTTAAAATTGTCGAGCATTTCGTTACAAGCATCAAAATAGCTCTGTGGTGAGAGAGATTGTGCTGTTTTTACATTTTTTACAGAGCACTTTATTAAAGTAAATGATTTAGTTTAAAAGTGAAATCGAAAAGTATATCATTCCGGCATCATAAATTAATCTCTGATTACCTTCTAAACCTTTTGACCGGAGTGTTTCGCGGAAGCCCCGCTCCTGTGGGCGGGGTCGAGCGATACAATCCAAGAAATCAATCTTAATTACCGGGATGCCCCGCCTTGTAGGCGGGGAGCATCACTTTAATTCCCGGGGAAAGGACAGGTCTTTTGTTTTTCCTTCAAATACCTTTTCAACTGAGCTAAGCTTAATTTTTAATCCGAATTCTTTAAATAAACTTACCAGCTCTCTATAAGCATCAGCCTGGTTTGCCAACTCAACAAATATTTGATTACTGGATTTGCTGGAAGCATGGTTGGGGTAGCGTTTACACCAGTCCAGCCAGTCGGAAGAATCCGCAGATGCCAGTGCCATGTGAACATTCCAAGTATAAGCAGGTTCCAGCCTGTGAAACGGACCTGTAAATAAAGTATGAAACTGATCTTTTTTCCAATCCTTAAAAAGCTCATTAAGGATCTTACGATGAAGCGGCAGTTGCTTAACGAATGGATATGTACATTTAACACCAACAGGTTGTCTTGTCCTTAATGTTATGTTTTTACCGTCTTTATCTCTATCGACACTTACTTCCCAGCAAACCGCACATCCTTCTTTCTCTAATGAATATGTTCCGAATTTTTCAATATAAAGATTATTGCTATTTATAATTTGTCTGCTCACAGACGGCGAGCTTGAGAGCTGCTCAGTACATGAATAATTTATACAAAGCTCAGGTGGACAATTTTATTGAACTTTGCCAGCATCGGAACCAAAAAAAAGGATATCCTGTAGTACAGGGGAAAATGACGCCTGCCTTTATCAATAACAAACCACTCATTTACAAACCGGATCCCTTCAAACCAGTTTTCTATTTCCTTCCCGCTTTTAATCCCCCATTTAAGAAGGTCAGCAGCATTTCTGTCAAGCTCACTTTTAGCCCTGTTTTTGTTGCTTTTCATTGCCCGGTGGCTGAATGCCTCTAAAAGGAACTGCGACCCGGGAAAGCTGTCTTTAATGATTCGTATTAAATTTTTCATTTCGCTTTCGGTAAAATACATGCACAGGCCCTCGGCAACGATAAGCGTCTTACTGCCTTTCGGTATTTCATCCGTCCATGAGGGGTCCAGAGCGGATTTCGCAATAAACCGGTGTCGATCCGTCTCTTTGAAAAAACGTTTCCGTATCTCCATGCTTTCAGGCAAATCCAGATCAAACCACCGGACGCGGCCGTTATCGATTCTCGGAAAACGGGTGTCCAGCCCGCTGCCAAGATTGACAACCACTGCCTCCGGATTTTCACTCAGGAATTTCCCGATCTGTTCATCAAGGATCAGCGTCCGCAGGCACACCCCCAGCTGAAGCGGCAAAAAAAGTCCAGACCTGCTGATGTCATAGTCCAGGCCTTCAAGTATCTCCACGGACCTGGGGTCCTTAATGAGCCCATCTTTTTTCCGGGTTTCAACACACCTTGCGATCAAAGGGATCAAAAGCGTTTTGGGAACATTCTTAAGTTTTGTCAATGATACAGCATCGTTATTTTGCATCTGTTATTTTGCCCCTCCTCTATTACGAAGTTAAGCGGGTCTGATTTTGTATCTTATTTTTTCTTTTCCAAAGTTTTGATCAGGCTGAAAGCACCTCGTATTTGACCTTTTGAATAGCCCGTGGCAATGTCATCCGGGTAATGCTTTTTAAGGGCGCTCTTTACATCAGTACTTAATGTTTTCCCATGACAGTTCAGACAAATATCTTCAACGCCCTGTGCCTTCACGAACCTGAATTGATTTCCTATTGTTTCGGAATATGCAATCGTTTCCGGCGATTCCCCTTTTCGTTGTCTTTCGTTGAACTGTTTCAGTATTTTTTGCTCAAATGGATCGGCCGAAGCATTTTTACTATTGCGGGGTTTCAAGCTCACCCGTTTGACCGTCCAGCCGGTTTCCAGACTAAGCTGAGCTGCTATTTTAGGGGCTTCGTTTGAGCAGATGTTAATGGCCCGGCTTAATCCGCCGGATTGAATAGCTCCTTTTAGCAGTGGTTTTAAGGTGCCGCCAAACTTTTTAACAATGCTGACGGCTTCTGTTTCTAGCGCGGTATCTTGAGCGTGTTCTTCGTGAATTGCTGAAAGTGCAGTAAGAGATATAATTGAAAAGCTTATAAGGACAATGATGCATGGTTTGCGTTTCATTTTTGCCTCCCAAAATGGATATTGATCTGGCTAATGGTATTTGCGCTTTTATTTTTGCTGCAAATGTCAAGAGTGAAGACGCGACTCCGGTGTTTTCCCTTTCTGGCAATGAATCGACATCGCAATTCCATCTTTGTTTTAACGCTGAACACTGGAGCTGTGGCGCACAGCTCTGAGCGCGGCGATATCTCAAGCGATTCGTTAGGTTAATTTTATTTACAATGTTTTTCTGTTGCAGGTGTCAAGAGTGTACGGACTGTTATTTTTCTGTTATTGTCTCTGTAATTTTCATCCCGAAATGACGACCGCCTTCTTCAATACAGCCCAGCACTTCATCCCCCTTTTGTAAAGTAACAATAGACACTGCTTTGCCTTTTGGATCAGTAAGCCGTATTGTTTCTGCGTTCTGCATGACTAATGTTACAGTCTTACCGTTATGTTCTCCTTTGACAATCATCATCGGTCTTTTTTCAATCTTAGCTCTTCCTAAGTTGGTCTGGATGGTCTTGCCATCATTTCCAACAATCAAAAGATCATCTCCGGTCTCAAGATCATCTAAGTATTTTGTTTTATTATCAGGTACCTTGATATAGGCATGCACAGCTCCGGCATTAACACGAAAAGGCCTTGGAGCGCAATACGGTGTCTGAAGAGATTCTGAATGTACTAAAAAGAACCCGCTTGAAGAATCTCCGACAAGCATGCCTTGTCCTTCTTGCATGTTGGTTATTGTGTCTACGCAGACTCTGTCTGCCATTCCTAATTGTTTTGTCTCAACAATCCTGATTTTGACAAGCTCAATTTTTTCCCCGGATTCTTTTATCAACCGGGCCACCTTCTTTATCTCATTCAGATCTTTTGTTTTTAAGACTATTCCAGCCACACCCACTTCCATGATATTAAGAGCAACTTTAGCTTCCTTCGCGTCTTTTACATAAGCAAAGACGTTTTCAGGGTTGGATGCAATCAGATCTTCTAAAGGAATTATTTTCCAATCCTTTATCCTGGCAATGATCTTCTTTGATTTAACCAAAACCATCGCCTGTTTCTCTTCGTCTCTGTTATTGATCTCAACCTCAACGATATCCCTGCCTAATTGTATATCCCCGTTTTCAGAGATAACATCGATTTTGCAGAGCTTTTTTATTGATTCAAAATGTTTATCCTCTGCTATCAGTGCATCTGCTCCAGATTCCATGGATGTGGTTGCAACCTTCTTTTCAAAATCTCTCAGATCTACATAAAATTTTTTCATTGCAATCCTGCCTCTATCATCGCGGAATCAACATCCATGTTTTTATGAATAACTAAAGATGCTGCTTTTATAAATTTGTCCGGTGTTTTATGTTGGAATGTGTTTCTTCCCATTGCAACACCTGCTGCACCTACACTTATTGCATCCCTTATTTTTTCTAATACTTCTTTTTCGGTTCCTTTGGATCCTCCTGCAATTACAACAGGAACAGGACATCCGTCAACAACCTCTTTAAACGATTCCTTATCTCCGGTGTAGTTTGTCTTGATAATATCAGCACCGAGCTCAGCCCCAATTCTTGCAGCAATTTTTACGACATTGACATCCTTTTCATCCTTGATATTTTCTCCTCGTGGGTACATCATGGCGAGAAGCGGGATCCCGAATTTATTGCAATCTCTCACGACATCCCCAGCATCTTTCAGCATCTGCGATGTTGTATGTGCTCCAACATTAATGTGTATTGATACAGCGTCTGTTCCAAGCGCAACAGCCTCTTCAACAGTAGTCACAATTACTTTTTCTAATGGATCTGGAGTCAGCCCTGTACCCGCGGACAGATGCACTATCAATCCCGTATCCGATCCTCCGCCTCTATGTCCGATCCCAACAATTCCTTTTTGCATCAAGACTGCGTTTGCCCCGCCTTCGACTATATTTTTTACAGTCTTTTTAATGTTAACTAACCCCGGGATCGGCCCGTCACTCATACCATGGTCTATAGGCACAACAAGTATTTTGCCAGTGTTCCTATTCATAATTCTTTCCATTCGTATTTGTTTTCCAATCATTGTTATATCGCCTCCATGTGTTGTGTTGTTAATCAGCGTAGGATGGGGATGTCCATTAATATATTGACAAACTCGTACTAATTAAAAGTTATTTATACATTAATGGATGTTCTCCGGCTGTCTTTTACCTCATTTCAATGCTAACGCTGGAGCTGAAACGCGCGAAGCTTTAAGCGCGTCGGTCGGAAGCATGCCGCGCATATGCCGTACATCTGTGCGGAGTCCCCGCAGAACAAGCGGGATTTCCGCTTCGCTCCAACAAGCGACATGTATCTCAAATGATCAAGTTTAATTGCCGAGATACCCCGCAGTTTACTGCGAGGAGTATCCTTTCTCCAGCGCCTTATTAGGCCTCGTCTATTTTTATCTACTTAACATCAAATTTATCAACTCGAATCATCCTGTGTCCATCTTATTTTCATCAGGATCTATCTTTTATTTCTTCTTGCTTTTAAAGCTGTTCGAATCTTTTCAGTTTGATAGGTTTTCCTTTTTTCGGAATCTGATATTCCCCTGCTAATGGAATCAAGAAAAGATTTTTTATACACAAGGTCATCATCGTCGCCTGGCGATAAAAGTACTCCGGCTGGTTTTCCGTTTTGCGTAATTATCAAGGGATGACCTGTGGCTTTGAGGCTTTTAAATCATTTTGATATGTCCGTTTTGAATTCGGCTATTGGAACAATGTCATTTGTAACGGAAATAGTTTTCACTATATAGCTCCTTATATTGACTCATATAATGCTCTAAATATAGACCAACAGTATCATCAAATCAAGGTTTTTTCACATAACGTTCGCCTTAACGGGGCGCTGAAAGTGCTCCGGTTAAAGGCATGGTTCGATTAATTGTTTTATTGATTTCTCAACATGAGTCAAGACGAGGCCCTTTTTCTATTCTTCAGATGCTTTAGCTTCCATTAGTTCCAGGACATAAATCCGCCATCTTTATCAGAGAAAGTCTAAAACGAACCTAATAAATAAATCGCATGCATCACCCCTGCCGTCGTTTTCAATATCAGCTTGGGAAACGTTTTCTATGGCCGGACAGTTGTCACATTGATTGCCTAACGGACACTCCTGAAACAAACTAAACGTTATGCTACCAAACCGGGAAGGGGTTGGTGAAAAGCTCTTAGATCTGATTGGCGGCTGTCGCATCCTATCATATTTTTGCTATGTGCTTGTGATCATTAACTTATTTCGCCTGTGCCATGAGCCACAAAGGTCTGGACTTTAAGAGCCATAGATTTGTTACCTTTTTGATTGGACATGGTACGGTACAGAATGATTTCTGGGGCCTGTTTTTAGGCCGGGGTTTGTCAATAAAAACAACGATTTATCGTTGCATGGCAAATCTGGATCCAGATGGATGACTGAGCGGAATTGTTTACACCCGACTCAAAGAAAAGAAATAACTGGTGCAAAATAAAGAACTGATCTTGAGCGGTATAGTATTTTGAACAGGAGAAATTTATCTATTGACTTGTAACCTTTAATGGATGACCCCTATCTTTTCCATTGATGGTGTCGTAAAAAATCAAAGATTATAAGTATCTGAAAAAACTTATATTTAGTTCATTTTTCTGTTGCTGTTTTTGCGGAATAATGGTATAAAACATGAGTAAAATCAAACAGTTGTCAGGGATATGCCATGATTCATACCAAAGACCACAAAACCTTGCCCATGTTCGATCCCAGGGAGTTTCTGGGGCCGAAACGGCGTAAACTAATGGATCAGTCCTGTTCAAAATGATCCTAATTCTGTTTTTAAAGAGCGGTTTATGACTTGCCGGGGCAAAGTTGTCGCTTTTCTTACGACTCGCCCCGCATTTAATGTATTTGGCTTTAAAGGCGGTGCTTGACTTTTTACGAAGCCATCAACATTAAAATGAAATTTAATCAAAGAAAGTATATATAATGAAACACATTTCTATTATTCTAATTATAGCAAGCATGCTATTTTTCGCAGTATCCTGTGATACTCAAAAAGGCGGAGGTGATGAACAGATGTTGGGTACCATGGTAAAACAATTTGTAGAGACTGATATTAAATATGATGAATCACCTTTGAATGACAATCAAAAAAAGATTGTTGAAAATTTATATTATGCAAGCAAAATAATGGACGATCTGTTTTTTAGCCAGGTTTATTCTAAAAATTATGAAGTAAAAGAACAACTAAAATCAGATAACGAAAAAAAATATTTTAATATTATGTTTGGCCCGTTTGACAGATTGGATCATAATAAACCCTTTTTTGGCTTAACCAATAAACCAGAAGGTGCAAATTTTTATCCTGAAGATATGACAAAAGAAGAACTAAACAATTGGATTGAAAATCATCCTGATGATGAAGCAGCATTTTTATCAGAATTTACGGTTATTCGCAGAGATGGTGAAAAACTTGTTGCAATCCCCTACTCTGAATTTTATATGGATAAATTGACTAAAGCAGCAGAGTATTTAAATAAAGCCGCTGAATTTGCAGAAAACGAATCACTTAAGAAGTACCTTACAACCCGTGCCGCTGCATTTTTGTCAAATGATTATTATGAAAGTGATATGGCCTGGATGGATTTAAAGGATCATGCAATTGAAGTTGTTATCGGACCCTACGAAGTATATGAAGATGAAATGTTTAATTATAAAGCAGCTTTTGAAAGTTTTGTGACAATTATGGATCCGGTCGAGAGTGAAAAATTGGAAGTATTTGGAAGTTATTTGAATGATATTGAAAAAAATCTTCCTATCGATGATAAATATAAAAATTTTGATCGTGGATCGGAATCGCCCATCGTAGTAGTTCAGGAAGTATATTCTGCCGGATATTCAAAAGCTGGCGTTCAAACTCTGGCATTCAATTTGCCCAATGATGAAAGAGTTCGTGAAGCAAAAGGATCAAAAAAGGTAATGCTTAAGAATGTTCACGAAGCTAAATTTGAAAAACTTTTATTTCCTATTGCCGAAGTTGTATTGGATCCGGAGCAATTAAAATATGTTACATTTGATGGATTCTTTAATCAGACATTGATGCACGAAATGTCACATGGTGTAGGACCGGGAAAAATAAAAAAGGATGGAAAAGATACTGAAGTTTGTAAAGAGCTAAAAGAAAC
This sequence comes from uncultured Thermodesulfobacteriota bacterium, assembly GCA_964387595.1. Lineage (GTDB taxonomy): Bacteria > Desulfobacterota > WTBG01 > CAIYCZ01 > CAIRTM01 > JAHEEI01. Next base: position 49,000 of record CAYLYF010000010.1, read on the forward strand.
TTATTCCAAAATTGAAGAATGTAAAGCTGATGTTCTTGGAATGTACAACAACATGTTTATGATTGGCGAAGGCGTTTACCCTGAATCGTTTGCCAATGAAAATTGGGTTACATTTCTTGCCGGAACTTTTCGTTCTGTCCGATTCGGAATCAATTCAGCTCACGGTGGGGGAAATGCAATAATTTATAATTATCTGCTGGAAAAAGGGGCATATGAATATAATGATTCCACAAAAAAAGTTCGAGTAAATTTTGACAAAATCTATGACGTAGTTAAAGAATTGGCTAATGTTTTACTTACGATCCAAGCCGAAGGTGATTATGATGCATCTGTAGCATTAATTGAAAAATATGCCGTAAATTCACCATCAATGAATACATTAATAGAAAACTTAAATCATTTGCCGGTTGACATTAAACCTGTTTTTCAGATTGAAAAAAATGTTAGCACAAAAATAGAATTGTATTGAAGAATAACAACAAAATAGATTTATTGGTACTGGGCGATTTTGCCTGGGATGTATTAATACGAACAAATACTGACCTGCTACGCGCTGCAGAGACTCGTGCTGCCAAAATTTGATTTTGATAAGAACTTGTTTTGGAACGAAAAAAGTATAGGCTGGGTGTGATTGTATGTCAAGAGAAGCGTTGTCGCAAGATATGAGTGTCGGCCGGCTTGACAAAAATAGGGGCGTCAGTTGGAAAGAGGATGGTGTGAGACCGGGTCGGATAAAGGCTGTTATGTCACCCGAAAGGACTGTTTTTGCGCGCACCTTCACCGATAATTTAAAATGACCCCATCCCGCTAATATAAAAAGCCCCTTCCATAAAAAAATCAGTAAACCCATTCCAACCTGCCTTTTGAGCATACCGAACAGACAATCAACTTTTTTCCTCACAACTCTGAATTTATTGCAATTTTCATTTATTCGACGACAACTCTAAGCATTTAACATTCTGCATAGAGGTTTGTATGGCCAGGAAAGGTCGTTGTAAAAATTGCAGGAGCATGTTTGATATCAATCCCAGAATTCCGGACGAACTCTATTGTAGGAAGAAAGAATGTCTTAGAGCCCGTAAAAATGCGTGGCAGCGAAATAAGATGGCAACGGATGAGGATTATCGCAACAATCAGGCCGCGGCCTGCCGGCAATGGCAAGCTAAAAACCGCGAATACTGGAAGAAGTACCGCAAAAGAAATCAGGCCTACACCCTCAAGAATAGAGAACAACAAAGGCAGCGCAATCGTAGCCGAACAGTTGCCCAAGGCTCTGACAGGTCCATTTTGACACCGATTGCAAAGATGGACGCGTTAATGCTTATTTGGCGGCCTAATACGCAGATACCGCATGATGGGCAAAAATGGCGGTCTATTTGTTTTGCTGTTCGTATTAGCAATTGTAAAAATACCGCTTGCAAATTTAAAATAAAAAAGGTGTATATGTGTACAATCTTAGTGTCTTAGTGCATTGGCTTATTATGTTTTAGCTGAAATGTCAATTAGGGTCAAGGCTACACGCTTGACAGATTATTTTATTTTAGTTGTCAAGAGAGTAGCCTTGACCCCTATTTTTCTAATATGCGAAGTTCGTATAACATTTGAAAATTGGCAGAGGCTAAGGGTTAGATGTGTTGTTTGTGGTTTGCAAAATTAACGGATAATCCTAAAACAAAAGCGGACAGATTTATTTTATAGCTTTTAATGAGAAAACAAATCTGTCCCCTTTCCCGTGTAATATTTCAAGAATGTCCCTCATCGGTTCCCTCTCGCAGCAAATCTCTTCGCACGCTTTTCGCGCAACCGCTCGGCATCTTCTAAACTCAGTTCCGTAGGCTCACCTGGCGTTTGATATTCGGGAACAATCCGATCCCTAGGAGGCAATAAGAATTGTTCGGAAGACGCTCTGGGTAAATTTTTAAATTCATACAAATAGAAAGCTTCAACTTTCTCACGCGCCCAGTCCGTTTTTTTAAGAAACTTCACACTGGAATCAATGCTTGGGTTGGTCTTAAAACAATTAATATTTAAATAGGCAAAAAGAAGCTCAAAACTGTAGTGATCTACTATTTCAATCAATATGTTTTTTAAACCAACACCATGCAGAGGGTTATTCTTGTAGTTGCTCTCAGTGCTCATGCTAACCTCCGGTCAAAGTGTTTAAATTGTGACATTATTAGCATGTTTGCTCTTGCTCGCACCCACGCTTTTTGCTGCCAGCATCTATTTAGTTGCAATCAATAACAGAATTTCAATATTTCAAGAACGTCCCTGAATACTTTATTGAATTTCAGCTGAAAATTCAATTAGGGTCAAGGCTACACTCTTGACAGATTATTTTCTTTAAGTTGTCAACTGTGTAGCCCTGATAATCATATAAAGGTTTGGCATACGATTGCGTGAAGGGCCCATTTGGCGGTCTATTACGTCTATACCGCATGATGGGCAAAAATGGCGACCTATTTATTTTTCTGTTCGTATTAGCAATTGTAAAAACACCGCTTGCAAATTTAAAATAAAAAGGTATACATGTGCACAACCTTAGTGTTTTAGTGCATTGGCTTATTATGTTTTAGCTGAAAATTCATTTTGTTACATAACATTACTTTCAAAATTATAATAAATTAATATTATTATCAAGAAAATATTATGGAAAAAATAAAATCATTAGATAATGTTCGAAATGTTATACGGATGACATTACAGTATAAGAACTGAAGAAACATATATAGAGCCTGTCCCAATTTTGCTTATTTCAAGTTTTAATGGACAGACAGGC
>CAYLYF010000011.1:0-51559 GCA_964387595.1 uncultured Thermodesulfobacteriota bacterium
ATGGAGACTGAATGATGGTTGCCGGGAATTTACAGAATAAATGTTGCTTTACCAATATTCCCGACGTAGGCAGAAAAATCAAGATAGCATATAATGACGGCGAAATTATAATAGGTTATGTTTTTGGTTATTCACCAAAACATCAGGGTTTTCTTATGACACCCGCAGATCTAGACGGGAACAACCTGCGCATTTATGCAGTGGCGACAGCAATAAAAAAGTCTCGGTTTTTAGAATCAGATAAATTTAATCTGCTATAAAAAACATGGTGATATTATTTTTTAAAATTTAAAGGCAGGGTTTCGGCTCTGCTTTTTTAAATTTCAGGATTGCTGCATAGAATAATGAATTGATGTCAAGTGATATCTAAACTCTGCAGTAAGGTCTGTCAGATCGCATCTAAACTTCTACACATTGGCAAATTATTAAAATCAGGTTTAACCTGTCAAATTTACAGACGCGACCTCTATGGTTCACACACGTCATGCCTGAGGAGAGGCGTTATAAAACACCCCCCCCCCTTTTTATTTACTGATCTGAAACTTATACCCTCCAGATTTAGAAATTAATCGCTGTTCCGTTGTAGCATGCCTGGAAGATTGCCTTGATCTCTTCAAACGTAGGTTTTCTGAGGTTGAAAAGGGTACAAGGATCGTTCAGTGCATTCTCAGTCAGAGTATCCAGCTTTGCTTCCCACTCTTTCTCATCAATACCATACTCTTTGAATGAACCTACAACACCTGCAGATGCTCGGAGGTTTGATGCTTCCTGGGCGAACTCTTCAGCAGTTGATTTGCCGGACAGAGCTGCAAGATCGGCATACTTGTCTGTTACCTTGGAATTGAAACGGATGACGTTGGGCATAACAATAGCATTACCACAACCGTGAGGTACTCCGAAAGTTCCACCAATCTGATGTGACATGGAGTGAGCAATTCCCAGCCATACATTGGTAAATGCCATACCTGCCATACATGAAGCATCGTGCATTGCCTGGCGGGCTTCCAGGTTATTGGGCTCTTCTACAGCAATGAGGAGGTTCTTGAATACCAGGTCAATAGAACCTTTGGCCAGAGAATCGTTATATCTGTCGGCAATGTTTGAGACATAAGCTTCCACACCATGGCTCAGGGCATCAAGTCCGGTATTTGCAGTTACATGCTTAGGCATGCTGGCACAAAGCTCGCCATCAATAATAGCCACGTCAGGAGTCAACTCGTGAGAAACTATAGGGTATTTTGTTCCTTTCTCTCTGTCTGTAATTACGGAAAGACCGGTGACTTCTGTACCTGTACCACTTGTTGAGGGAATTGCAACAAAGTAAGCCTTATTACGCAGAGGCTTAACAGCGAACGGAGCAGCCAGCTCTTCAAGCTTTGACTCAGGATACTCATAAAAGACCCACATGGCCTTGGCCGCATCGATGGCTGAACAGCCGCCCAGTCCGATAATAACATCAGGCTGTTCCTGAGCGAAGAACTCAGCACCTTTCAGAACTGTTTCAATGGAAGGATCTGGCTCTACACCTGAAAAGACAACAGATTCAATATTGGCATCAGATATGAAACCCTGAGTTTTTGCCAGAACGCCATTTGCCGTAACTGAATTACCGCCGATAACAATAACTGCCTTGCTGCCTTTTAGATCTTTAAGGTTCTCAAGAGTTCCTAAACCGTGGAATACTTCTTTTGGGACAATAAATCTTGCCATTTTCTTTCTCCTTCGTTTTTTCAGGAAGGGAGGTATTTCCCACCCTGTTTATTTTTATTATAATAAAGGTGCGGCCCGGAAGCCGTCCTAACATTTTGTGTTTGGTCATTGCCACGCGCTCAATGTGGCTGCCGCTGAACTGTGGGGAGAATATACGCTAACCCAAGGAGCAAGGGAATATCTATTCCGACTTATTGTATGGTGCTTTTATTTATAGCTCATACTCCTTATTTAAATATTTAATATATAAGTAGTGTATAACCAATAAAATTTACTTTTTCAATAGAATGGTCGTCTTTTATTTATCTGGGGTTACCTATAAAGATTTGGGTTCAGGGATGCTCTTTAAAAGGGAAAATTAAGCTGGCAGAATCATTCAATATTTCTGAAGGTATTCTTAAAAAAACAGGAGTATAAAAACAGTGTAACTCACCATCACTCCTTAGGAAAATCACTTTTGTTACGTATAGGCGATAATACCCTTAAATAATTTTCTTTCTAAATTGTTAACATAATCATAGGTGATATTGAATATATTTCTTTGGTACTTGGGGACTCGGAGCTTTACAGAACGCCAAACCCCTTTTCTCACCACAGAGCCACGGAGAACTGCAGGGTTTTAGGGAAAGGTCAAAAGCGGACTCTCACAGAGGGCGCGGAGTTTTGGAGAAAAGCAAAAGCAGAATTAAAATTCAGGATATTGTTATGTTCGTGCAAAAATCATTAAAACCATCGGCTCTGGAGGAAACATCAACCCCCTTTTCTCCAAATAGTTATCTTGGGCCGACCCCGTTACTACCATTCATTAAATCCTTTATATAATTAAATAATTTGATTTTACGCTTAAAATTCTATTTTAAGTATTTTTCCAAAAACATTAAAAGGCTTATTCGTTCTCCACTCAATTAATTCTACCCCTTTTTTACCAAGATACAGTTCTGCCAAATCATCAAAAGGCCAACGCCCGGGATCACTAATTAATATTTGTCGCACTGATGCATTTTTAGCTCTTTGTATAAACCTTCGCAGTGGATCAATAAGGCTATCACAAAAACAAATATCTGAACCAATAACAATATCAACATTTTTTAAAATGTTCTTCTTCACTTGATTAAAATCTAAATTTAAAAAATCTATTTTTACATTGTTAACTTTTGAATGTAATTCCACATAGGGTTCAACATCACAATCCATATCAATTCCAGTAACCGTAACATTGTATTTTTTTGCGCAGAAGATACCGCACATGCCCCATCCACAACCTATTTCCAACACTCTATGGTTTGTAATCAAATTTGATTCATTAATAAAATCAATGAGTACCCAGTTTGAACTCCAGACCTTATTACCATGGTTTGATGGTTTAAAATTCTTTTTCAGTTTAGTTATTTTCTTATTATTAGGTAAAAGATATTTTAAGCCATATGCTCTTAATTCAGTTTTATTTGGGGACGTTGTAGACTTATCGGACTTCATTTTTTGCATCTCTTTAACGACTTTTCTACAGCAGAAGTCGATACGCCAACTTGTCTACGGGATACAGAATCTTCTCTGTCTGTCTGGTTATCGACAATACTGCGCTTTTCAATTCCTCTGATTATTACATGATGCAAAGTTCCTGGAGCATCAAGACGGGTTTGACGTGGCATATTAGTGCTCTTCTGTTTTTTTAAAATAAAAGAATATAATAGTTATTCCGGTAAGTCTACAACGTCCCCTAACCCCTTACTATATTTATTTTCTACAAATAACAAATATCAAATCAGGCCTTAATGGTCAATAGCAGTCGCGGTAGGAATGCCGGTTATAGCCCCTCGCACAACAGGCTGATATCAAACGGACTCTGCAATATTATAATTTTGCATACGTCAGTATAAGTCAGTCTTAGTTCTTTAATTTTTATACGCACATCTTTTGCTGTCTAACGTCTATATTGTTTTTCTTAAGCCAGTTAATTGCTATGTTTTAACCTGACGGACTTTCTCCTGTATTGTAGTAGGATTTGAAGGTTGATGGTAAATGGTTTGACTTTGCAAGAAAAGAGGTTATTTTGGATGAACACACAATTAATTTGATAATAAATTTTCCTAAGGTTCAATAATGATTCAAGATTTAATTAATAAACTTCAAAACAACTCTTTCGAAATTGAATGTAGCGAGATTGTATTATCACAAAATGGTATAAGTAAATATTGTGGTCCCGGAGAAATAAAACAAAATGAGGATGGCGAAATTGTTTTTAAAATATTTTGTACTGATTCACCGCCTCTTCCTTCTCTAAATGCTAAGCTAGGGAAAGTAATTGATGATTCTGAATATTACTCATTAATTGCAAAAGATTTGAGTGGTAAGCTTTGGCACGCAGAAAGGCTAATGAAAAATATTCATTCTGGCCCTACCGGATATATTGTTTTACATAGAATTGATGAACTGTTTTACAAAACCCCTTATCCATCTGATGGTCCATACACGATTGCCAAAATGATATATTTGGGAGTTGTTGATTTCCCTTGCAACATCCAGACGGTAAAAACCAACTCTATTGATGGTAAAAAATTAATTGAAATGAATCGTAATGCTTCAAAGTTTGAAGCTTGTGGTTATGAGTTTGAAGTTGTTAAACAAGAGGGTTTTTTGTAAGGTATAACTGACGTCTAAAAAACCAATCACCGATGAACTTATAGCTCAGGTTAATAAGGCACTTTGTTATATCTTTGGACACTTGTTGTCATGGTGTATTCTGGAAGTTTCGGGCAATGGTAAAACTGAAACTAAAATTAGAACACCTTTAAAGAAAGCAAAGAAGTCCGGATTGTTCCCCCCCATTCCCTTAACAGGCTATAGTTGCTCGGATAAAACCTGGATAGTTTTCAAAGACTTCTTAATTCATTTAATTTCCTTGCCGGAAGATTCGTGGAAAACACTTTGTTATTATATCCGGTCTGCACTAGAGGCAGGGGTGTCAATACGTGAAATTGAGGCTCTTGTCCTAAGTGTATCTATAGAAGGAATTTTAGGGTTAGAGTTCTCTGATTTTGCATTGTCTGGCAAGTCTTTTAAAGAAGAGGTTCAACTTGTAAAAAAATATTTTTCTGATTCTGATTTAAGTGTGCAGTTAAAAAACAGATTAAATGGTTCGTTAAGCGCAATGCTAAATTCACGAGCAAAAGATAAATTAATAGGACTTAAGGAGCAGGGAGGGATTGACAAAGAATTAATCAAAGCATGGGAAAGCTTTAGACACCCTTTTGCTCACGGTGTTGTGCCGGATTATAAAGACATTCAAGCTTATATAAATTGCCGTGGTTCGATAATAGTATTATTTCACCAACTTATATTTCTTTCAATTGGATATAAGGGTGAATACTGTGATTATAGTTGTCCAGGGTATAATATAAAAATATTTGATAAGGTCTATAAGAGAGATTCTAATAGTGTTTAAACAATATGTTTTTGGGAGATTTAGTAATGTGTGAAAAACCTCCAGGGTGGGGCGAAGATGAACTATCAAAGGTTATTGAAATCGCAAACTACAACACTAAAAGGATCGAAGGGGTCAAGTCTGCCATTGACCTTTGCCTGCTAAATTCTAACCCTGTGCACTGCCATTCAATCGTTTTTCCTTTAAAGCAGGATCGATTAATTCCGCTCTGCTCTCTGCTTCAATCATTCGGTTTGGTCCTTATCAACGGTGATATATTGCTGGTTAGTGCACAAGTCGAAGGGGTCAAATCTACGTTTGACCTTTGGCCTCTTCACTTTATCCAGCGTTTTTCCATCTAAGTATAAAAACTCAATAAGTTAATTATTATTATGGTTTATTCCTTTAAACCCTAAAACATCAATTCTAAAAAAACAAGGCAAATTAGGAACACTTCCCTGTTTTTTAAATAAGTAAAGGTTCGGGTATGTTATTTATTCTGTTGAGATACCGGCAGCATCGCGTTTTTTTATTTGTTTTAAATATTCATTAATCCCCGGGGGACAGTCGATTACCTTAAATATACCGTTTTAGCGCTTTTTTTCCGCTTGACGGACTTATCTCTTTAGACTTAAATGAGAGTATATAATATATAGGGGCCGTACATAACATGCAGGATGACAACAGACCCAAAGAGGAGCTGATCCGGGAGCTACAAGAGCTTCGTCAGCAAAACTCTAAACGCCAGGCACTGGAATCTGTCTTCTTTCAGACCGAATCTGAACTGAAGAAAAAAAATAATGCCCTTTCAGCGCGGGTGAAAGAGTTTAACTGCCTGATCGAGATTTCCAGTCTGGTAGAAAAAGAAGATGCTTCACTTAACAGTATCTTGAGCGGAATCGTCACGCTGATCATCCCGTCATGGCAGTATCCTGAAATTACGGCTGCTCAAATTTCTTTTGGCAATGAAGAATACACCACTGAAAACTTCGGGCCCACCGCCTGGAAACTGCACTCCGACTTCAAAGTAAACCAAAAAAACGCCGGATTTGTTGAAATCTATTATCTGGAAGAACGTCCGGATATTGATGACGGCCCGTTCCTGCAGGAAGAAAAAAAACTGATCCATGCCATTTCCGCACTGGTGGGAAGGATCATTGAAAGAAAGCAGACCTCACAGGAACTGCGCGACAACAAAAACATCCTTTCCCAGATCATTTACGCAAATTCCATTCCGACCTTTGTTATCGATAACAGCCACAAAGTCACCCACTGGAACACCGCCTGTGAAAATCTTACCGGCATTCCTTCCGACCAGATCATTGGCACCAACATGCAGTGGAAAGCCTTTTACAAAGAACCCAAGCCGGTCATGGCTGACATCATGCTGGACAACCATTCAGATGAAGCCCTCTTAAAATTTTATGGCGATAAGGGCCGTAAATCAGCAACCATTGACGGGGCCTGTGAAGCAGAAGATTTTTTTCCTGACCTGGGGATAAACGGCAAATGGCTTTTTTTTACGGCCTCACCCATCTGCAACGCCAGGGGAGTGAAAACCGGTGCAATCGAAACACTCCAGGACATCACCGAACGTAAAATTGCCGAAGAGACCCTGCGGTCGGAAGTTGCCTTCCTTGAACAGACCCTGAAAGAGCGGTCATATTTCCAGAGTATCATTGGCAAAAGCAATAAAATGCAGGAAATTTACAGCCTGCTTGAAAACCTTGCAGACACGGACACAACCGTTCTGATCACCGGATCAAGCGGTACCGGCAAAGAGCTGGTTGCCCGTGCCATCCATTACAGCGGCATCCGCTCAAAAAACCCAATGATCACCATAAACTGCTCTGCCTTATCTGAAAACCTGCTTGAAAGCGAACTGTTCGGACATGTGAAGGGTGCCTTTACCGGAGCCATAAAGGACAAAAAAGGCCGTTTTGAACTGGCGGACGGCGGTACTATTTTTCTGGATGAGATCGGCGACATCTCACCGCGCATCCAGCTTAAACTCCTTCGGGTACTCCAGGAAAAAGAATTTGAACGGGTAGGTGACGGAGAACCTCGAAAAGTCGATGTGCGTGTGATTACCGCAACAAACCGCAACCTGAAAGAAAGAGTGCTTAACCGGGAGTTCCGGGAAGACCTTTATTATCGCCTTAAAGTCGTTGAAGTGCACATTCCGTCGCTGCAGAAACGCAAAGAAGATATCCCGCTTCTGACAAATCATTTTTTTAAGCTGTTTAAAAAAAGTTTAAAAAAATCTATTAAAAATATAGACGCCTCTGTTCTTAAGATCTTCATGCAGTATCCATGGCCGGGAAACATCCGCGAGCTTGAACATGCCATAGAACATGCCATCATCCTCTGCCAGGGGAAAACCATTCTGCCAAAGCATCTTCCCTCAGAGATCACAGAAGAGTTAACCCCTGATCTTCCCCCCGCAAACCAGGAGCTGCCAAATGACCAGATCGAAACTGTAGTTGAGGCCTTGAACCGGACCGACTGGAATAAAGCAAAAACCTGCCGCTTACTGAACATCAGCCGCCCGAAGCTATATAGATTGATAACAAAACATAATCTTAAGAAATCCTCCTGAAAGTGTAACGCGTTATATATGTGTATCGTTACACCCATGTAACACCTGTAACCATTTATATACCTCCACGTATTTCTTCCATATCTATAAATCTTTTAAATACCTGTAATTTCATAACAATACAATTAAATACCGGCACAGCTGCTGCTTGGCACGTATCTTGATAACCTTAGTAAGTGAAGGAACGGACAAGCCTTCATGGAAAGGACAAAGAGATGCAAAATAAAAAAATGTTAACGGCTGTGTTTTTGGGGACCGCAAAATCTTTTCTGGACAGAGCCGCATATCGTGCTCACAGAGAAGAACGCAAAACCCATCGCAATGCACTCCTTAATGTTCTGAACCGTGCCGCACTTGATGAAACATTTCGAACGGCACTGCTTTTTTGCGGCACAAAGGCTCTTGAACAGTACGAACTGACCTGTCAGGAAAAAACGGCACTGATGAGCGGCGATATAAAATGGATCGAAAAAAACATCTGCCGGCTGACACCGGATCAAAAGAGTTTGCTTCTGCATCGTCTCGAAGCCGAAATCTGGTAATGCACCCATGCCCCGGCATTACCGTTTACATTTTTCACTAAATTAAAAAGAGAAAAGAGAAACGCATGGAGAAAAAAATAAACGCCCTTAAAGAAAAAGGGGGGCCGCAGCACACATCACCCCCTCTAAAAAAAGTGATCAAAAAAGAATATCACCCGAATGGAAACCTGAAATCTGAAAAAACATATCTTAACGGAAAACTGCACGGCACCAACCGGTTTTACAATCGTGATGGAACCATATGGGCGATACAAAGAAGTAAAAACGGCATTAAGGAAAGCATGGAATTCTGGAGCAGCGAAAACAAAAATAACGGCCTATATTAAAACAAACAAAAACAGGGGGATCAGGATCATGGGAAAAACAGCTGACACACATGTTTTAAATACCGGGGCAAGCGTTCAGGAACAAAACAGCGTGCGCTCCTGTTTTACCATTCCGGGTGAATATGGCTATGAGTGGAACCTTATCACAGACACGATTACCTGGATGGGAAATCTCTACCAAAAACTGGGCTACAAAAAAAATGCCCTCCCAAAAACCCTTAAGGTCTGGGAAGATAAAATGATCCATCCTCTGGACCGTCAACGGGTAAAAAAAGCCCGGCACCAGCACCTGAAAACAGGGAATACCTTCTCTACGCATTACAGGGTTAAACAAAAAAACGGAGAATACATTTTTCTGTCTGCACAGGGCAAAGCAACGCTAAACAATCAGGGAACACCCTACAAGTGGGAAGGCAGCATACATCTTAATCCGAACAAGAGCAGGTAAAGAAAAAGAAACCTTAAAGGGAAAGGAAGACAATGAAAAAAGTCATAGTCATAGACAGTTGCAAAACACTCTGGTCCTTTTACAGAAAAGAGCTTATAAATAACAGCCGCATTGTAATGACGATTCCATATCAGAACAACCCTCTGCTGCTCCTTGCGGTGGAAAAACCGGACATTATCATAATGGACAACATGCTCTCCGCTGACAAACAAAAGTTTCTGTTTAAAAGAATAAGACATGCTTTTAATGAAACACCCGTAATTTTACACACCTTTGGCTCAGGAAACACCGCAAGCATTAACGATCTGTTCCTGGCAAAAAGTTCCAGCTTAAGTGAATTAAGATATATAACCGACACCCTTCTTGAGACACAGGGCTCATTTACAGCAGAAAGAGGATTTGCCGGCGCCTGTTAAATACCTTAGCCGCCAGAACTTTATTCTGAGAATTACTCTTTTCCCGAAAAAAATGTTATATACAGGATATGATCTAAAACTTGTGAAAAACAAACAGTAGCGCCCGGAAGTCAAGGAAGATAGATAATCATATCCCAACATATAAAAGAGGTGCGTCATGGATCAAGACAACAATTATAAAAATATTGAAATTTTTAAGGAAAAATATCCTAAAAAATTCATACCGGAAAAGGTTGTTTTTAAAAAGATCCACCGCGGAAACAAGATATTTATCGGTACCGGCTGCGGCGAACCGCAGCATCTGGTAAACGCGCTTGCCGAATATGTTGATAAAAACCCCAAAGCTTTTTTTGATACAGAAGTATATCAAGTATGGACCCTGGGTGTTGTCCCGTATACCAATAAGAAATTTAAGACTAACTTCAGACTTAATTCTTTCTTTGTCGGCAACAACACCCGGGATGCCGTTAATAAAGGACTTGCTGATTATACACCCCTTTTTCTGTCACAGGTGCCTTCTCTTTTTTACAGCGGTACAGAACAGATGGATGTTGCCCTCATCCAGACATCACTGCCGGATGAACACGGCTATGTCAGTCTGGGCGTAAGCGTAGACATCGTTAAAGCCGCCGCGGAAACCGCTACCCTTACCATCGCGCAGATCAATCCGTGCATGCCGAGGGTGCACGGAAACACCTTTATAAACCTGTCAAATATTGACAATATTATTGTCCATAATGAACCGCTCCTTGAATATTCTGCCAGCGTTCCGGACACGATTTCCGCAACGGTCGGAGCCTATGTTGCAAAAATCGTTCAGGATGGAGACACGATCCAGGTCGGTTACGGCAGTATGCCGAATGCCATCCTTGCCAGTCTGAAAGATAAAAAACACCTGGGCATCCATACAGAACTTTTTTCTGACGGAATCGCTTCTTTAATGCAGCAGGGCGTTATTGACAACTCCAGAAAAACCCTGGACCGGGGCAAGACGGTTGCTTCATTCTGCATGGGAAGCCGGGCAACCTATAATTTTATTCACGATAATCCCGGCATCGAATTCCGCACCATTGATTATACCAACAATCCTTTGACCATCGCCCAGCAGACCAATATGGTGGCCATTAATGCCGCTCTCCAGATCGACCTGACCGGACAGTCAACCTCTGAGACCGTTGACGGTTTTCTTTACAGCGGAATCGGGGGACATGCGGACTTTATGCGCGGCACCATGCTTGCCCCCGGCGGTAAAACCATACTCGCGCTGAGATCAACCTCAAACGACGGAGAACATTCACGCATTGTGCCGCTGCTTTGCGAAGGAACAGGTGTCAGCCTGACCCGTGGCGATGTTCATTATGTCATCACAGAATACGGAATTGCTCACATCCACGGAAAGAACTTAAGGGAACGCGCCATGGATCTGATTATGATCGCACATCCAAAGTTCAGGCCGATGCTTCTGGAGGAAGCAAAAAAACACGGCCTCATCTATAAGGATCAGGCCTTTATTCCCGGCACCCGGGGAACTTATCCCGAAAACCTTGAAACCTACAAAACAACCCATGCCGATCTTGACCTCATGCTTCGGCCGGTAAAAATAAGCGACGAGCCTCTGGTAAAGGATTTTTTCTATTCCTTATCTGACCAGAGCCTGTATCGCCGCTTTATCTCCAGCAGACAGGACATGCCCCACGAAAGATTACAGGAATTCGTTGTGATCGATTATACCGTGGAAACCTTAATTCTTGCCGTAATTGAAGAAAATGAGGGTCAAGAACAGATCGTAGGCATCGGTCAGTACGGAATTGACAAAAACACCCACTCCGCTGAAGTCGCTGTTGTGGTAAGCGATTCACATCAGAAAAAAGGCGTGGGAACCGAACTCTTGACCTATCTGACCTATCTTGCAAAACGCCAGGGTCTTCTCGGTTTTACCGCGGAAGTCCTTGCGGACAACCGGCCGATGATGGCACTTTTTGAAAAAGGCGGGTTTGATATGGAAAAAAGACGGGATGAATCCGTTTATGAATTAAAGCTTATTTTTCAGGATAACTAAAACGAGAGGAGTTATGGAAACTATAAAGAGCCTGTTTGAACCGCAAAGCGTTGCCGTCATCGGAGCCTCACAGAACAAAAAAAAGATTGGATATCTCCTGCTGAATAATATTATACAAAGCGGATATAAAGGACGCATTTATCCCATAAATGCGGGAGCGGAAGAAATCCTGGGTTTAAAAACATGCAAAAACATCAAAGACATAGATGACGCCGTTGATGTGGTATGTACTTCAATTCCCGCACCGTTTGTATATGAGTCTGTGAAGGACTGCGCTGAAAAAGGCGTAAAACATAACCTGATCATTACTTCTGGTTTTTCAGAAGTCGGAAATATTGATGAAGAAAAAAAGATCACCGAATATGGCCGTGACCACGGTATGCGGATCATCGGTCCCAATGTTTTCGGCCTGTATTCAGCAGCCGCATCTCTGGATGCAACTTTCGGTCCCGGGAACATTCTGCCCGGAAGCGTTGCAATCATCACCCAGAGCGGCGCGCTGGGGCTTGCCATGATCGGAAAGACCACCGTTGAGAACATCGGACTCTCAGCAATTGTTTCAGTGGGCAATAAATGTGATGTGGATGAAGCGGATCTGCTGGATTATCTGGCCGAGCAGGAGCAGACAAAAGTGATCCTGATGTACATCGAAGGCATCAAAGACGGCAGTAAATTCATGAAAGCGGTACAACGGGCCACCCGAAAAAAACCGATTGTAGTCATTAAGTCCGGACGTTCCAAACGCGGTGCATCCGCAGCAGCCTCTCATACCGGTTCTCTTGCCGGTACGGATGAGATCATTGATGCGATTATGAAACAATGCGGTGTTCTCCGGGCGGAAAGCATTCGGGACGCGTTTAACTGGTGTAAATATCTGGCAGCTTCTCCGGCACCCAAAAATGAAAACGGGCTGATCATAACAAACGGCGGCGGTGTGGGTGTTATGGCCACAGACGCATGCGAACAATATAATGTTGAGCTCTTTGATGATGGCACAGCACTTAAAACAATGTTTGAATCAGTCACCCCCGGTTTTGGATCAACAAAAAATCCGGTTGATATTACCGGAGGAGCAGCAAGCACAGAATATACCAGTGCCCTTGAAGTTGCAATGAACTGCGACAGAATCGGCGCCACCATGGCGCTTTACTGTGAAACCGCCACCTTTCTTGCGCCTGATTTGGAAAAAACCATCAGAAAATGTTTTAAAGCTTATGAAAAAGCCGGGAAACCGGTTCTTTTTGCAATTGTCGGCGGAGATGAAATTGAAAAGATCATTACCCGCTTGAGCAGAGAAAACATTCCGGTTTTTGGTGATATTTACGAAGCGGTATCCTGTCTCGGAAAGCTGTATGAATATAACCGCTATCTTGAGCTGCCCCTGGAAAAACTTGAAACGATCGAGGTCGACACATCCGATATTGATGATATCTGCCAAAAAGCGATCAGCGATAACCGCTATTTTCTTCTGGCAAATGAAGCACAAAAAATTATGGAATGTGCCGGCATTTCCGTACCGATAAGTCAAGTCGCACGAAATCTGGAAGAATCAGTCAAGGCCGCAGAAGAAATCGGCTATCCGGTGGTCATGAAAGTTGTTTCAAAAGATATTATCCACAAAAGTGATGCCGGCGGTATTGCCCTTGACCTGGTTAACAAAGAAGAAATAATCGATGCCTATCAGGCCATTATCAGAAACTGCAGAGAATATGCCCCGGCTGCAAAAATAACCGGCGTTGAAATCGCTGAAATGCTGAACAAGGACATAGAAACCATTGTCGGTGCCCGCAGGGATACGGTTTTTGGACCCATTATCATGTTTGGTCTTGGAGGCGTATATGTTGAAATCATGAAAGATGTGGCTTTCCGGGCTTTACCCCTTGCGCGGTCAGAAATAATTAAAATGATTAAAGAAACAAGGTCATATCCTTTACTCCTGGGCGTCAGAGGAGAAGAAAAAAAGGATATGGACGATGTAATTGATGTTATACTTAAACTAAGCAGCCTAATCCAAAAATGCCCGTTTATTGCTGACATTGAAATAAACCCCCTAATGGTCTATGAACAGGGACAGGGAACAAAAGCAGTGGATGTAAGAATCCTGCTTACCCAAGAATGAAAGGAGAAGAAGTTATGGAAACATATATCATCGCATCACTGAGTGCAGGTTCCGGTAAAACAAGTATCATTGTAGGCCTTGCAGACACTCTGGCAAAAAGAACCGGCTATATGAAACCTTTCGGTGATCGGTTCATATACAGCAAAAAAAGGCTATGGGATTATGATGCTGCCCTGATAACTGAAATGTATGCATTAAACGAACCCCCCGAAGGGATGAGTATCGGTTTTGATCATTCAAAATTACGCTACATGTACACAGAAGAAAGCATTATAGAAAAAATTACCGAACTGGCCGACAAAATGCGGCAGGACAAAGATATTCTTTTTGTGGAAGGCGGACAAACGATTTCCTACGGCCTGTCCGTACATCTGGATTCTATTTCTCTGGCCAAGTACCTTAACGGAAAACTGATCATTGTTCTCAGCGGCGACGATGACACCATACTGGATGATGTGATGTGTATTAAACAAAACATCGATCTTTCAGAGGTAAACCTTGCCGGTATTATTATTAACAAGGTTCACCACCCCGAGGATTTTAAAGAAACGATTTTGCCGGAGATAGAAAAGATTGGTATAAACGTTCTGGGAATTATTCCTTTTGAAAACACACTGACCTTTTATTCTCTGCGTTATCTGGCGGACAAACTTTTCGCAAAAGTTCTGACGGCGGAAGACCAGCTTAACCGGCAGATTAAAAATATTCTGATCGGTGCGATGTCCGGAAATACGGCATTGCAAAAACCGGTTTTTAAAAAAGAGGATAAACTGATTATCACGGCGGGAGACCGTACAGATATGATCCTGGCTGCGCTGGAAAGCAATGCTGCGGGAGTCATTTTAACAAACAACCTTCTGCCGCCGTCAAACATCCTTGCAAAAGCAGAACAAAGCAAAACCCCCCTTCTTCTGGTTTCTCCGGACACTTACCAGATCGGTCTCCAGATAGAACGGATGGATCCGCTTTTGACAAAATATGACGATGCAAAAAGGGCCTCACTGAAAGAGCATGTAACGCAGCAGATATCAGTCAGCGATCTTACTAAATAAGGCTGCTGAGGGCTAAACCTGACGGCATAAAGAGATCAATGTTTTAACAGCATAAAGCATTGATCTCTACACTGTAAAAAACCGGCGGTCCCAAAGGTCTTATCAGCCTCCCGGAAATTAACAATTTTTTCGATACCTTGATGAAGGTTTCCGCTTATCTGGTAAACCCTGAAAAAAAGGATCAGTTCAGCCCCGTGTCCCTGTCAAAAAAATACCGGGTAAAACCAATGAACAGTAAGACCATCCTGAGCTTGACACCCAACATTCAGGAATTCACCTCTGTTCCTGGAAATACCCTATTTAGTTTGAGCCGGTTAACAGGTATGAATACAAATAATGAACAGACAAAAAAACTAAACTGTCTTTTGGCGCTTTCCCGCTTAATAGAAAAAGACGATCTGCCCCTGGAGAAGATATTTTCCGGGATCGTCGATATCATCCCGCCGGCCTGCCAGTACCCAGAAATAACCTGTGCCATACTTTGCCTGGCAGATAAAGAATATAAAACAGGCAACTTTCAGAAAACAGTCTGGGAACTGAAAAACGATATCGTTGTTTATGGTGAGAAAATAGGTGTCCTAGAAGTTAACTATCTTCAAAAAAAACCCGAATCAGATGACGGGCCCTTTCTGAAAGAAGAAATAAGCTTACTTCATGCTATTTCTGAGCGGCTGGGAAGAGTCCTTGAACGCAAACGGACCGAAAGCGAACTTCAGGAAAACAAAAAAAGGCTCCTGACCTTGCTTGACAACTCACTCACGGGCATATCCCTGATCCAGGACAACCAGGTCATTTATCAAAACAGGGAACAGGAAAACCTTTTCGGCCCCTTACCCCGGGAATATAAGTTTTCTGATTTTTCCGGCATTCATCCGGATGACATAAAAAAAGTTCGGCAGTTTACACAACAGGTTCATTCCGGAACAGCAGAATCAATGGACATTGAGTTCAGATTGTTCCCTGTAAATCAAAAAAAGTCTCAGGCTGAAATGAAATGGCTCTATTGCAGAGCCCTGACAACCGAGTATCATGGAAAAGCAGCGATTTTATTTAACATGATGGATGTCACCAGAATCAAAAAACTGGAGCACATCGTAAACATTCAGGATAAAATGTCTTCTCTGGGAAGGGTGGCTTCAGGAATTGCCCATGAAATAAGAAATCCGCTTTCAGGAATTAATATATACCTGAATACCCTGGAAAAAATTTTCCGCAAAGAGGGAAGCGCGGCAACCGTTGCAAAAATATTCGGGCAGCTCAAAACCGCTTCATGTAAAATTGAGTCCATTATTAAACGGGTGATGGATTTTTCAAAACCCGCCCAACCGAGTGTCGTTTTAATTGACGTGAATCATCCGGTCGAAGAGGCGATAAACCTGTCTGCGACGACCTTACGAAAAAGCGGCATTACCATGGAACAAGAACTTACCCCGGAACTCCCCGGCTGTTATGCTGATGCAAACATGCTTGAAGAAGTCGTCCTGAACTTTATCACCAATGCTGCTGAAGCCATACGCGGCACAAAAAAGAAAATTATCAAAATAGTGACTGCGGCAGACAACACAAACATTATCATACAAGTTTCCGACTCCGGTCCAGGTGTCCCTGAAAATATCAAAAAGAATATTTTTGATCCCTTTTATACAACTAAAAAAAGCGGCTCGGGTATAGGCCTTAGCATCTGCCACCGGATTATCACGGATCATGGCGGTTTTGTAGAGGTGGGAACAAGTGGCCTAGGAGGCGCGGAATTTTCAATAAAAATCCCTTTAAAAAGGACAACAGATCTTAAATGAAGCCATACCACATATATATCGTTGACGATGAACAGCTTATTCGTGACAGCTTAACCATCGAGCTTGAATCGGATTACCAGATAGAGGCCTTCCCTGATGCTGAAAAAGCCATTGAATCACTGAGAGAGGATCCGCCGGACCTGGTCCTGCTTGATATCGGCCTGCCCGGCATTAACGGTGTTGAAGCACTTGGAGAAATTAAGAAAATTAATCCTGACATTCTGGTTGTTATGATCACGGCTTTTGAAGACATTGACACGGTCATATCCGCCATGAAACTCGGGGCTTACGATTATATTGTAAAACCCATTCACATGGACAGTCTATCCGTAACAATTAAGAACGCCCTGGAAAACATCCGCCTGAGAAAGGAAGTTCAGTCCCTTCAGGAAAAATACCTTGAAGAAAACATGCCCTGTTTTATCGGGGAGAGTCATGCCATTCAGGAGGTCATGGACTTTGTTGGAAGGGTCGCTAAAAGCCCTGACACACCGGTCCTTATTTATGGTGAAACCGGAACCGGTAAAGAGCTGCTTGCTGATGCCATACATTACAGAAGCCCAAACTTTAAAGGCCCTTTAATTTCTGTGAATTGTGCCTCCATCCCGAAAGACCTTATAGAAAGTGAGCTCTTCGGCTATGAAAAAGGCGCCTTTAGCGGTGCAAACACTGCAGGGAAAAAGGGCTTAATCGAAGAAGCCGCAGGCGGAACCCTGTTTCTGGATGAAGTGGGTGACCTGAGTTCTGAGTCCCAGGCAAAACTACTGCGGTTTCTTGAAGAAGGTGAATTTTACCGGGTCGGCGGCACAAAAAAAGTTCATATTGAAACCCGGGTGGTATCTGCCACAAACAAGGATCTGGAAGACATGATGGAAAAAGAACTTTTCAGAAAAGATCTTTACTTTCGTCTGGGTGTCATTAAAGTGGAGATCCCCTCCCTGAACGAACGGCGGGATGATATTATTCCCCTTGCCATGCATTTTCTGTCCGGATTTAACCGCAAGTTCGGTAAGACGTTTAGCAACATCTCCGGTCAGGCCGAAAACATCTTATTGCAGCATACCTGGACCGGAAATATCCGTGAGTTAAGAAACATGATCGAACGGGCTGCTCTTATTGGAAAAGGACCCGAATTAACCCTACACGACCTTGGAATTAAGGAAAGATCCGATAACCGTAAAAACCCGGTAAAGAAAATGGAAAGCCTGTTTGGAGAATTTCCGCCTGAAGGAATATCCCTTGATAAAATCCACAGCTCTATTGAAAAATATTATATTGATAAAGCACTTGCCCTGTCCTGCGGCAACGAAACCAGAGCAGCCAAACTTGTTAATTTAAAGCTCAACACCTTTCGTTATCGCAGAAACAAATTATCTGCTTTATAAATTCACCCAATCAAGGGAGGGTTACAAAATGATTACACACCATTATGCTGACATAAATGGAATACGCATGCATTATGCCGCCGCAGGCTCAGGACCCATACTGTTGTTTCTGCACGGATTCCCCGAGTATTGGGGTGTTTGGAAAAACCATCTCAAGGAATTTCAGACAGATTTCCGTTGTATCGCACCGGACATGCGCGGCTACAACCTTACGGAAAAGCCTGCCAAGCTGAACAAATATCATATTTGCTATCTCGTTGAAGACATTCGACAGTTAATACAGCACCTTGGGGCTAAAAATGTCTTTCTCGTCGCACAGGACTGGGGAGCACAGATCGCGTGGTCTTTCGTCTTGCGGCATCCAGAATGCGTTAATAAATTCATTACCATCAATGCCACACACCCGGCACTGTTCGACAAAGTCCTACAGACCGATCCTGAGCAGCAGGCAGCCAGCCAGTACATGCTGCAGCTTCGCAGCCCGGAGGCGGAAAAGCTGCTAACCGACAATAATTTTGAATGGCTCAGAGAGGAAATCTTAGAGAAACTGCAATCAAAGGGAGTGTTGGACGAAACGGCAGTCGAAGAATGGATGGCCGCCTGGCGCCAGCCCGGCGCACTTACCGGCGGGCTGAATTATTATCGGGCTTCACAAGAAGGCCCGCCGGACGGCAAAGGTCATCCGGGCGGCAGCAACTTAATCGAAGACCTTGATCCGGAAAAACTCTATGTTGATGTTCCTACACTGCTTATTTATTGTGAACAGGAAAAATACCGCATGCCGAACAGTCTCATCGGGATAGAAAAATATGTTTCAAATATTCGCATTGTTCATGTACCGGATGCCTCGCACTGGTTTACAATAGAAAAACCGGGATTGCTCACAAAGCATATCCGGGAATTTCTAAAAAAGATTACTTGATTGCCCTGTTCGCACATGTTGTATTGAGAGAGAATGCTTTACCTGTACTTACTGCAATGAATTTATAGAAAAAATTTTAAAAGGCCAGTGGTGTTCTAATATGATATTTCGATTAGTGGCCCAAAGGTATAATAACGGGAACATTGAAAATCTTCAAAAAATTCATGCATGCGGATATGAAAAATTCTTTGCGCACATGCAAAAAGCTGTTGCTAAGGGTTTTTGCAATAATGAAATAATTTCAAAAAAGCCCGTTTTTAAAGGACTTAAATCACCAAAATTAATTGACTGACTATTTTAATTCCTTCAGGAGAAAACTCATTACAGAGCAGAAGCACTATGCCCTCATACAGCAGACGAAAATACTGCTTAAAAAACATGGGGGCTTGGAAACCATCTCTTGCTTTTAATTATCCTCAAGGAGACTGGATCTGGCAATATGAGGGTAAGGATGCAATCCGGTTGTGTAATTTTGAAACCATAAAGAAACTATCTCATTAAATAATATGTATGTTTTCAAAAAGTTTTCCGGGAATTCCCTATACTGCCTTATAGGGAATGTAGGTCGGCTGATACATTCGCTCCCGTATATACTGAAGCACATTTTCAGGTTTCGGTTCAGAAGTAAGCCCTTCCTTCACAGAAGTTTCCCAGACCGCCGCTGCAATTTCCGCTGATAACATCCGGATATCTTTTAATGGCGGGTATAGATCTCCCTGCAGGAGGGTTTCTTCCGTTACCAGGCTGGAAAGTCGTTTAGCTGCCGCGTAAAACATGGAATTGGTCACTCGGCGAGAGTGACTTATGGTAACCCCAAGGCCAACACCGGGAAAAATATACATGTTGTTGGCCTGGCCCGGTATAATCGTCCGTCCGTTGCATTCTACCGGATCGAAAGGACTACCACTGGCATAGATAGCAGAACCATCGGTCCACGCATACGCCTGCTGCGCTGTACATTCAGCCTTTGATGTGGGGTTTGAAAGGGCAAATATAATTGGTTTTTCAGTCTGTTTGTGCATTTCCCGCACAACCTCTTCGGTAAACGCTCCGGGTTGCATGCTAAGCCCCAGCAGTACCTTCGGTTTGACATTCCGCACCACGTCAAGCAGGGTGTTGCCGCAGGCTCCCTTTCGGGCATACGGAATTTTGTGAGCCGCAAGTGTATCTCCCCGGGTGGTCGTGACCAGACCTTTTGAATCCAGAAACCAGAACCGCTCGCGGGCCTGCTCAACCGTAAAACCTTCCGCTACCATTCCGGCGACAATCATATCTGCAACCCCTACAGCAGCTGCTCCGGCACCCAGAAAAACGAGTTGCTGATCGTGCAGTGTTTCGCCGGTAATGCGCAGAGCAGCTAAAAGCCCTGCCAGCACCATAGCGCCGGTCCCCTGGATATCATCATTAAAACATAGATACCGTGACTGGTATTTATGCAGCAGCGGGAATGCATGATCGTTTGAAAAATCCTCGAACTGTATTAGTACGTTGGGCCAACGATCATGAGCTGCAAGCATGAACTCCTGTACCAGATCATAGTAATCATCGCCCTGCAGGCGTCGATGCTTTTCTCCAAGGTAGAGCTCATCACCCAGAAGCTTTTCATTGTTGGTTCCAACATCCAGCACAATCGGCAGTGTTTTAGAAGGATAGATACCCGCACAGGCAATATAGAGTGCAAGTTTCCCTATGGGAATACCCATGCCGTTAGCACCCAGATCACCCAACCCTAAAATACGGCTGCCATCGGTAATGACGATTATTTCAACATCGTCTTGGGGCCAATGATCCATCATCTTACGAAAGTGCCCTTGAGATGAGACGGAAAAATACATGCCGCGAGATTGCTGAAAGAGGTGACCGAATTTATCGCAGGCTTCACCCACGGTCGGTGTATACACAATCGGGGTGAGTTCTTCCAGGTTATCAACTAAAAATCTGTAAAACAACGTTTCACTGCGGTCGTGCAATGCTTCCAGGAAAACAAAGCGGTCCAGTTTACTCGGTTGCCTGTCGTAATTTTCACGAATACGGTGTAAATGTTCTTCCATCGTAAGAACACGCGGCGGCAGCAAACCATGCAGCTTTAACACTTTCCGTTCTTCAAGGGTAAAACATGTTCCTTTGTTAAGCAACGGATCTCTCAGGAGATCAGCTCCCCGTTTTGTTACGGGATATGCTTCCAACTTTTCCAAATCGACTTCATAGCGTTTTTTATGAGTATCCATTCCCCCCCCTGTTTGCAGATGTTTTGGTAATATCCAGCGGTACCATCCTATGTTTTTTTTATGATAACATTGATTGATATGCTATTGCAATGCACAAAAAAAGTGGCACTATAAAAATCACATAACATTAACAACTCCTTTTTATCTTTTACCTAAACAGACCCATCGCAAAAATTAACGCTCAGCTGATTTTAACCTGACATCTGCTGTGTGGCCCGCTGTTAATTTGAAATTAAATCATCCGGCAAGCTGAAAGTTGAGTTGGCGTAATAAGGTCTGATCAGCGGAGAGACCTGTAAAAAAACAATGACCCCAGGATTGATTTTTGCGGCTTTGCGTTCTTGCCGCCACAGTACCCGTTTTTATCCCCCGGACCCTTTTTAAACATCTGTTTTCGATACCGTTCCCGGGACAAATAGAAATAAGTTTGATTTATATTAACTATGTCACGCATACTCCAAACCGAGGTTCGGAGTATGCGTGACATGTCGCCGACCCAATGAAACTGAAAAACACCCATGCCAAACTCATGTATCCTTTTTGTGCTTTTTCTTTTTTGGCATTTATTTGTCATTTGAACTTTGGCTTTTGACATTAGATTGAACTTGACCAGCCGTCACTTAAACCCTATGGCTACACGTTATAAAAATGCTCTAAAAGCCGTGGTTTAATTTTATAACACCCCCCTGCCTTTATTGCCCAGACCTGGAATCTACAAATTATTGCATACCCTTACTCCAAATATTTGCAGATTGACTGACCTGGCAAGCAGCCTTTTAGCGGCAAATCAGCTAACTTTTGGAAATACGGCCCTATTTTTCTTTCTGCGATAATGGCACAGTTTCTGCATTTAATAAAAACAAAGGCAGGCCTGCCAAAATATAAATATGAACAGTTTAATAAAGCGAGAAAATCATGCTGAGACCGGAAGCCATTAACCAAAAACCAGCCCGGCCCCATTATCAATTACTGTCAAAAATAATCGCCTCTTTTGAAACATTTTTGGATTCTGTTGCAATGATCTCTTTTGTTTTGTTTTTTCCTGAGATGGTCATGTGCGCTTTTGTTTTTGTGGTGTATGTTTTGTTTTCACAGATCTTTTAGTTTTGCCTTGTTCGTTTTAGAAAAGTATATGAAGGGTCTCTGGTATCGAATTTAAATAGATGCTTGCCGAAAGTATCAGCATTTAACTATAGCCCGGTAAATAGAACGAACTGCAGCAGCACCGCAAATACATTAAATGTTACGCTGCAGGTTAAAATGAAAGGCAATGTTTTTATTTATGAAAAAGTTATTTATTATCATACTGCTCTTGAGTGCTTATCTTTTGTCAACCGTAAATGCGATGGCAGGCGAAACCGGCCACTATGTTTGCGGTGTGGAAGGAATAAAACTGGGCACAGTCGCCCCGCCGGGATTTTATTATAAGGTCTATAATGTTTTTTACAATACCCATGCGATCAAAGACAACCACGGCGACCTGGTCCATCTACGTCCGGATATTCAGGACTACATCATGGTGCACCGGCCCATCTGGGTAACAAAGAAAAAGATTTTGGGCGCTAATTATTTTGCAACCCTTTTGATACCATTTGCATATGCTGATTTCAAGGTAAGAAAAACAGGGACCAGCGACAGCCGCTGGAGCTATGGAGATATATGCTTTGAGTTTTTTGGTCTTAGCTGGAACAGACAACGCTGGGATGGCATATTCAGTCTGTCTGTCTACATGCCTACAGGTGAATACAGCCGCCACCAGCCTGCCTCACTGGGAAAAGATTTCTGGTCCCTAATGGTGAGCTCTGGCGGCACCATTTATCTTGACAAAAACAAACTATGGGCGCTGTCTGCCCTGACACGCTACGAATTTCACAGCAGAAAACGGAAGGATCATGTGCGGCCGGGACAGGATTTATCTCTGGACTGGGGGCTCAGCAGGAAAGTTGCCGGACTTTGGAATATCGGAATCACCGGATATGCCCACTGGCAGATCACCGATGATCGCGGCCGGGACGTGAGCTGGCCAGATCATATACATGACCGGGTGTTTGCCCTAGGACCGGAGATAAGCATGTTTATACCCTTTCTGCGGGTCAATTGCCAGCTGCGACACCAGATCGAATTCGGCGCAAAAGACCGGAGTCAGGGGGCGATTACCAATATATCTTTTACAATGATGTTTTAACCGGGAGAAGTGTTATGACTCTAAAAACAGGCATACGAATGATTATCATCATGTCCGTTCTGGTAACGGCCTCATGCGCCTCAAAAAATTTTTCCACAACCCTTGTTCCGGTGGAAAGCGCATGGGACAGCACAGCCGTAACTTTCAGAATTGAAAGCATTACTCCCCTGAAACCGGATGAATTCTTTATTACCGGTTATACAGAAAGCGATTACTGGCACAAAAGAATCAAAGATTCCGGCCGCATGGATGAACTTGCTGCCGATCTTCAGGAAAAAGCCGCCGCCCTTTATCCTGAGATGTTTACCTGCAACAGCACCGCACTGCCGCTGCACATCTCCGTGGTGACGCATTCCTATAAGAATACCAGCTCAATATCATCCTTTGTTGCAGCAGTGAGCTGGGGACTGTTCGGGATGGTCCTGCCCCTTCCTCTGGGATTTACCTGCGACTATGAGGTCATTGTTTCATGCCCTGAGGCTGATATCAGACGGCAAACCGCCTTTAACAACCGGCTCTCCTCCTGGATATCTTTCCCTTCTCCACTGGCCCTTTTGCCTGTTCCCAAAACTGCTGACCGACGGGCCTGGGTGATATATCCATATCAGAGCAAGTATTATACCGGTAAACACTTTACCCTGGAATGTTTTGTCCAGTCCATTGTGAAGTCAATTTACAAGGCAGATCGAAGGGCACTTGTCAGGGCAGCAGCCCAGCGTCATCTGTCCGATATCAAGATCGGCAGAGATTCTGTATCTCTGAGGGAAAGGAGGGGGGTAAAATGATTTCGGCATTTATTTGTATGAATGTAAAACATGAAAAAATTCATGAGGTGGCACAAAACCTGGTAGACAAAAAAGAAGTAAGAGAAATTTATTCAGTTCCCGGCAAATATGATCTGATCGCCATTGTGAAGGTCGCCGAAAATGAAGATTTGGAAAATTTTGTAACGGAACATTTGCTAAAAACAGCTTCTATCCAGAGAACTAAAACAGTGATGGCCTTTCGAGTTTACTCTGAATATGATTCAGAACATATGTTTTCAATCGGCATGGGTTCTGAGGCTAAAATCGACTAACTCCCCATGTTCTAATAAACGTACTTTCATTTCCACACAATATAATCCTGTTTTCCCCATTCATTGTATTGCCGCATCTATACTCAAAAGAGAGGTGAAAAACAAAGTTCAAAACAAATTAACTTAATATTGCAAAGTTTAAACCCGGTCAGCGGCTCAAACTTGATGCCTTTACCAGGTGCCGCGAGTGTACGAACGGGTTCCCTGACAATGACTCTAACTCAAAACCATGATCTTTAGACCTGCCTGTTTACTTCAAACCATTTCCAAAATATTGAAATTAAATCTACAAATATTTGGAAATTAGACCCAATAAAAAACCCGGTTTCCACTTCAAGGGTATATAACCCTCTAACATTTCTATTTGTTTTAAACACAAGCGTAATGGCATGCCTTATGCATCTCATACTAAGCAGATGACAACTTCTCTCCACCCCTGTTCGGTCAAAGACAGGCCGATTCAAAGGTATGTTACTGAAGCAAGACAAATTTCTGAGCAGGTAAAAAAAGGAAACCGGTATGCCAATTTATGAAGTCAAGTGCCCGAATGGAAGAATAACGGAAAAGATTGTTGCAACAGAAACAAAAGAGATGATGTGTCCAAAATGCCATCAAAAAGCAAAAAAAATGATGCCCGAATGCACCTTCCTGCTGAAAGGCAGCGGCGGGTCCGCCGATGGGTATTGTTCTGAAAAAACGTGAGGGTATTTTCTGCAAGAAGTAAAAGAATAACCGCTCTTGAAAAACATATGGCAAATCATGAAACAAAATAATAAGAAAGTTGCTAAGAAAATTGATATTACGAAGTTAAGTCCCCGTCAATTGCTTGAACTCGACGCCTGTACCAGATGCGGTGAATGCACCAACTGGTGCCCTGCCTATGAACAAGAGAATCGTGAAGAACTCAATCCCAGAGGAAGAGCTTCTGTCTTTAAAAACATTATCTCCCTTCAGCAGGGTATTTTCAAAACGGACAGCTTTTTAGGCAAGCTGTTCAGAAGAAAACCGGTAACAGAAGAAGAACTCGTGTTATTTGCAAAAGACCTCTATGCCTGCAGCACGTGTATGCAGTGTCACTATGTCTGTCCTGTTTCAATTGACACGGTGGAGCTCTGGGAGAGAATTCGTCAGTGCATTGTCGATGCAAGATATGGTCCCTTAGCATCACAAAAAGACCTGGTTACAAAAACCAAATCATATGATAATCCCTGGGGCCAGCCGCGCAGCTCCCGGAGTCGCTGGGTTAAAACAGCAAAAAAGAAAAAAGGCTTACCCGGGAACCACAGGATATCAACAAACAGAGAGCCAATGTACTCTATTTTGTCGGTTGCACGGCTGCCTATGATAATAATCATACCGTAAACATCCTCAATCAGCTAAATATAAACTATGGCATTTTAGGCAATAAAGAAAAATGCTGCGGCAGTGTCCTTTTAAGAATGGGCGAATATGATTCTTATGAACGGCTTGCAAAAGAAAACATAAAAATGTTTAACGACCTGGGGATAAAAACTCTGATCACTTCCTGTGCCGGTTGTTTAAAAACCATTAGAAATGATTATGCCAAAGTCGGCAAAATGAATTCTCACGCTGCTGCGGTGCCGGCGGTGGGCTGAAGTCAGGATATCCTGACATGCAAAATAAAATTGCACAAAAAAGAGTTGAAGACGCTCTTTTAACCGGGGCAACCGAGCTTGTTTCAGCATGTCCTTTCTGTTATCAAGGGTTGCAGGTCGGAATACAGGCAATGGCAGCACCCATCAAAATGCGGGATATTACTGAACTGGTATATATGGCAATAGTAGAAAACTAATATTAAATATAAATTCATAGTGACCTGCGAAACGAAATCGATAGAGAAAACGGATGGAGGAGGTTTCCGCAATAAATTATTTAAACAAAATTCTGCATTTTATCCGTTAATTAAAAATGCCGAAGCGTTTAAACCTGTAAAATTGTGTTAATAACAAACGTGACAAACACAAACAGAAAGGAACGGTCTTACTCTTATGGATACAATTACCCTTTCAGTATTAATTTTAAGCTTATGCGGGCTCCTGTCCGGAATATTGCTGGGTCTTGCATCATGGGTACTGGCCGTTAAAAATGATCCCCGGATTGAAGCGATTGAAAAAATCCTGCCTGGCGCAAATTGCGGAGGATGTGGATATCCGTCCTGTTATGAGTATGCAAAAAGTATGGTTGAAAACGATGCTGAGCCAAACCGTTGTGTATTGGCAAAAAACAAATCAGAGGAAATCGGAAAGGTCCTTGGAAAAACGGTTTCCAGTAAAGTCCCCAAAATAGCAGCAATTAAATGCGCGAGAGGAACCAATTTCCTTAGCAAATGTGAATACAATGGTATCTCCTCATGCCGGACTGCCGAGTTTTTTGCTGGCGGGGATAGTTGTTGTCAATACAGTTGCCTTGGGTTTGGGGATTGTATTACCGTGTGCCCCTTTCAGGCATTATCGCATAATGGCAGAAATGTTCCGTTGGTAAATCCGTATAACTGTACAGGATGTGGAAAATGTGTTGCGGCCTGCCCGAGAAATTTGATTGATCTGATTCCGGTTACGGCACGACCCTTTTTAGCTTGCAATACGGAAGAAAAAGGAAAGGCGGTAAGTACAATTTGTCCGGTCGGATGTATTGGTTGTAAGCTGTGTATCAAAGCCTGTCCGGAAAATGCCATTTCAATGAAGAACAGACACATTCAGATTGATTACAATAAATGCACCAATTGCGGCATATGCATAGAAAAATGCCCTCGAAAAATAATTAGGGGGCTTATCCCAGCCAAAGGATTAAAGGGTTTGCAATCAGGACAACGTTAAAAGAGCCGTGTTTTTTGTTATATCTGTTCTCCCGAAAAAACATCGCCGTATCTGTAAAAATATTTTCAGCATTACATAGCATAATCGTTTCATTCATTCTTCTCTTGTCCCTCATTTCTTTTTCCACATCCAAAGAATTTTGATCTTAACAGCAGGGCCAATGTAAACAATACAATATCGTATCGTAAAGTGAATACTTAAAGCAATTATCCTCTCTCTCCGTCAGAGACTTCCCTGTTATTGATCAGAGGAGTTCGTCACAGAGTTTTATGCAAAGTTCTTTGAGCCTGATTATTTATTTCAAACCATTTTAAAAAATCCAAGTTGAATTCATTTCCAAAATATTGAAATTAAATCTACAAATATTTGGAAATTGGGCCCGGTAAAAAAACCGGTCTCCGGTTCAAAACATGTAACCCTCTAACATTACGCTTTGTTTTGGACAAAAGCAGAATGGCATGTTTTATGCTTTAGAATAAAGCAGAGATAGAAACATTTTAATTTTTAACAATGTAAAAATAGAAAAAAAGGAGAGTGAACATTATGAAAGCAACCAAAACTTTATTTCTTGGTTTAATCGCAGTCTGTTTTTCTTTTGCGGCTATCGCGGATGCAGGAGCTGCAGTAAAAATGAAAGCGACTCCCGGTGAAGATGCGGCAGCGAACAAAATTATCCGTCTCTGTAGTTACGGCGATATCTGCGCCTGCCCGGTTGAAGCAACGGTTAACTCCGGCACCACGGTAATATGGGTCAATCAGTCCAAGATGCCGGTTAAAATTCACTTCGATGGAAAACAGATAAAAGAAGTCGGCAAAAATCATATTCATTTTATGACTAACAGTAAGGGTACTTACGTTTCAAACACAATTCCGACCGGTGCCCTAGCCACACTTAGCTTTGTCGAAAAAGGACAGTTTAACTATGTCGCAGAAACAATACCCAGCGCATCCAACCAGCCCCTGAGACGTGCCAGGGTGTTTAATGGCACCATAATAGTAAAATAGTACTTTGATAAAAACTTTTTCAATAAAGGAGAAACAAAAGCAACGGCAAGCACATGCATTAAAGACAAACAGGATGTGAAACCTGAGTTGCGAAAAGTAAAACATTTTTAATATCCAGACAGCGGAGGCGAACAATGCATTATCATACTCAAAAAACAAAAAACAATTTTCAGTGCGGATTAATGAAACTTTCTCATACAGGAGAAGCCATAATTCACGACCTGCTCTTTGTATATTTTATTGTTCTTTTTGCCATGCTTTTGTATGCAATTATTCAGTTATAAAAAAAGCACCTTTATAAACATACGTCGTTCTAAAAGGAGGTTGTCATGCTAAACGTGGAAAGTAAGGGAAGAAAACAATTTTCACAACACAAGACTTCTACACACGGTATGAATAGCTTAACAGCCTCCTTCAAAAAAAAAGATCTTGCCCGATTTATATGCTACGCCCTGATGATCATTTGTTTTTTTGCCCTTGTTTATTTGATTTTCAGATACCGTGTAGTGTTTGATTTTAAAAATCTTAACATCTTTGATATCCTTAAGTTGTAAAATATTTGGATAGAAATGTTTAGCAATGGACCTGTACAATACTCTTAGAAAAACAAAAATACTGATCATTGATGATGACGAGTGGATACGGGACTCACTCTGTTTGTTCTTTGAAAACGAGGGCTGCCAGTTATCGGCGCTTGAAACGGCAGAAGAAGCAGTTGGACTTCCTGAGCTAAAATCCTTTGGTATCATTATCGTCGATTACAGATTGCCCGGAATGGACGGCTTAACGTTTCTTAAACACATCCATAAGTCATGCGGAAATATTATAAAAATACTGATTACCGCTTACAATACGGATGAGATAATTTCCAGCGCAAAAGCACTCGATGTGGGAGATATCATTAATAAACCTTTTACGGCCGAGGCACTGGAACGTTCTCTATCAAGGCTGCTGGTTAAACAACCATCAGAATGGCCCGGGATGAATGCGTAATTTTTTGTACATATTCACTCTCTGTTTAATTCTTTTAATCCCAAAAAGGTTATCTTGAAAAATATAACAAACCATCATAATCCCGGTATGACTCAAAAAATGCATTAACTCTCTCCCCTGATTGTGCAGGATTTGCGCACCTGCAAAACAGTGCGCAGATCCTGCACACCCCCCACAACCATAACTACTTGATATATCTTCCGAAACAACTTGGCACAGAGCTTGCAATTTATCAAAGTGAAAGTAGATACATCAAAATCACTTAATTAAAAAAGGAGAACAAAATGAAAAAAAACCAAAAGAAAACAACCCCGAAAAAATATCCATTGATAAGCATGATGATCCTGCTTTTCCTGTTCGGAGCATCCGTTGCGCAGGCACAGTGGGGCAGAGGATACTGCCGCACAGACTGGCCCGGCATCCAGCCGGGGCTTAGCCTGACCCAGGATCAGATCAAAGAATTTAACGATCTGCAGAGCAGCCATCTGGAAGAAATCAGCGCAGTGCGTCAAACCATTGTCCAAAAGCAGCTTGAAACAGACCGGCTGTTCCTTGAGGCATCACCCGACGCTTCCCGGCTTTCCGCGCTTCAAAAGGAAATCTCAGATCTCCAGACCCGGATGGATGAAAAAAGTCTTTCCTATCAGTTAAAAGCTCGAAAACTTTTAACGGCCGAGCAATTGACCCGGGTTCCGTCCGGATGTAATTTTGGTTTTAACGCAAGGTGCTATGACCGACCGGCAGGATACGGCTGCGGTTCAGGATATGGAAGAGGTCACGGCCGTGGACACAGACGGGGATGCAGGTGGTAATCCTGTATTAAACTTCTAACAAAATAAGCGGTTAGAAATCTCTTTCTACCCGCTTATTTTTATGACATAATCAGACGTTATGCAGACGATAAAACTTTATGTTCTTCCCTTTTTTCTGGCCCTTTTAATGCTGGCTGCTCTGGGAATCTGGGCTGACCATGAGAAAGACTATGCCCGGCAACGGGCATTGAACCACATGCATGAATCCTCCGTTGCCGTTCTCAAGTCTCTCGAAGGCACCATCCGCAGCCAAGTCTATCAGGGCAGATACGCCAGATCCCGACTGCAGACCATTCTAGAAAACGTGGTTGAAAGTACGGGCGTCATCTTTGTACAGGTCCGCTTTCAAAATATAACCGCCGTCAGTGCCGGGGGAAATCCGGTCTTACCCGAAATAAAACCGGGAACCACAGGTCAGCAGTTTATCCCCGGTATTTTCACCCTCTGGGAATCCGTGCGCCTGGGAGAATGCGTCATGCACAGAAAAGGCCGGGGTCAGCGTCATCACAGTCACGGTCCCGGGCCAGGCGTCGGAGATCTTAACTTTGGAGATCAGGAGCAGACGCTGATCATTGGAATCTCGGACAAACCCTATCGCCAGACCGTCCTTGAATCTACAAAGCGGCTGCAATTCTCAGCAGGATCCGGGGCATTCGCCGTACTGGTCATACTGGGAGCCTGGTGCCTGGCCATGCGCAACCGCTTCCTGAAAGAATCCCTGACAACCACCCGGGCCCGGGCATCACATCTTGAAGAACTGGGACTCTCGGCTGCGGGTCTCGCCCACGAGACCAAAAATCCGCTGGGTATTATCCGGGGTCTTGCCCAGCGCATTCGAAAAGGAAACATCAGCCCGGAAGAGATTGAATCCATCAGCGAAAGCATCATGAACGAAGTCGATACCGCCAGTGCCCGTCTGGGAAGATTTATGACCTATGCAAAATCCAGGACACTGCAGGTACAGCCCGTAATAACCGCCGAATTCTTAAAACATGTTGCCGACCTCCTTCAGCCGGACTGCGAATCCGCCGGAGTAAGATTAATCACCCGGTCCAAATCCGATGCCATTATGGCGGATCCGGAAATGCTGCAGCAGCTCCTGATAAATCTTCTGCTTAACAGTTTACAGGCCTCAACTGACGGATCTGAAATAGCGATTGAAATTCAGCGCGACGGAGACAGGGCCCTTCTAACCATTTGCGACCAGGGAGCAGGCATCCCGGAAAACCTGATTTCCGATATCTTCAAGCCCTATACCACCGGCCATTCAGACGGCCACGGTTTGGGTTTGGCTATTGTGAAACGTATTGTTGAAGATCACGGCTGGAAAATTACCCTGAACTCCGTACCCGGCTCGGGTACAAAATTTACGATCTCTCAAATTATTGTTTCAAAAAAAGGGGCAGAACACTGATGTCACAACAGATTTTAATAGTAGATGACGAAAAAAAATTCCGCCAACTTTATGCCGATACCCTCTCAGAAGCCGGCTACACAGTGGAAACCGCTGCTTCAGCGGAAGATGCGATGGATCTTGTTCAAAAGAAAAAACCGGATATGGTTGTCAGCGATGTCCGCATGCAGGGAATGGATGGCCTGGCGCTTCTGAGTCAGGTGCGTCAGCAATATACAGAGATCCCCTTTCTGCTAGTCACGGCCTATTCCAATGTGCGGGATGCGGTCAACGCCCTTAAGCTGGGCGCAGTGGACTATCTTGAAAAGCCGGTCGACCTAGATGAACTGCTGATCGCGGTGGGTGAGGCTCTGGGAAATCCCGTAAAAAACACCCTGCAAAACATTCCTGAAGATCTGCTGGAAGGAATAATCGCCCAAAGCCCGGCCATGCAGACACTTCTTAACGATGCCTTCCGCGTAGCCTCAAGCGATGCAACAATCCTACTGACCGGAGAAAGCGGCACCGGCAAAGATGTGGTGGCTAACTTTATCCACCGGACCAGCCGGCGCTGTGAGTCACCGCTGGTGGCCGTTAACTGCAGCGCCATTCCTGCCACCCTGCTGGCTGGAGAACTTTTCGGCCATCAAAAGGGGGCTTTTACAGGAGCCACCGTCAGCCGCAAAGGTTATTTTCGTGAGGCAGCCTCCGGCACCATTTTTCTGGATGAAATCGGTAACCTCCCCCTGGAACTGCAGACAATCCTGCTGCGTGTGCTTGAATCCGGCAGCGTTGTCCCTCTGGGAAGCTCACGCGAAGAAACGGTTGATTTTCGCCTGATCGCTGCGACCAACACCGTCCTTGAGGACGCTGTCAAAAGCGGTACTTTCCGGGAAGATCTCTATTACCGCCTGAACGTCATTCGCTTTGAACTTCCCCCTTTGAGAGACAGACTTGAAGAAATTGAACCTCTGGCCCGTTTTTTCCTTCAAAAAAAAGGAAAAGGCCAGCGGCTTTCTCCGGCTGCTGTCCAAATGCTGTGCAGCTACCGATGGCCGGGAAATGTCCGCGAGCTTCAAAGCGCCATCGAGCGCTCAGCACTTCTTTCAGGATCAAACATTATACTGCCGGAGCACTTGCCGCCTGCGGTACGCAAAGTTCAGGAAAAGCCTCCTGAAAAAACCACGGACACACTCACCACTTTGAAGCAGAGTGAATTAACAGCCATTCAGAAGGCCCTCGGCCAGACCAGCGGCAACCGGACCCGGGCAGCACAGATCCTTGGAATCAGCCGCCGCACCCTGATCTATAAGATCAAGCAGTACGGTCTACGATAAAAAACCGGGGGGTCATAAACACCGGTTTGGTCCGCACAACATTTCATGTAAATACCAGACAGAAAACAACTATCGCACTGTCACCACTTACCAAGGATGATTTTTAATATTTTTAAAGAACTTGAAAAACAACACAAAAAATATTATCTGTAAGTAATCATGACCACTTTAACCTCAGGCAAAAATATTTTAAATGGGCTGGAATCAGGCGCATGCTGCCCGCAAACTGGGCATAACCTCTGGAGAAACATTCTAAAATTCAATATCAGACTTCCAGCCGATGAATACCCCTTTCTTATAATAACCTCCATGTGTTGCATGTGCTTTTAGTGCAACATATGGGTTGCATTTTCCAGCAACACCTAAAAGTGTAACAATTATAGATACTTATAACAATACCAATCCCATGGCATGTTGCATGCAACACTTTTGAATGTTCTGCATCTGGTTTAATTTTGCGCTATGTATTTGATTAAACTTAATTATTTTTGATTTCAATCTTTTGGCATATACATTGCTTTAGATAGTCAGCAAGCTCATAAGACAGAAGACAATAATCATAAAAAAGGAGAAAAAATGACAACACTCAAGCAAATTAATGAAGATAGCTTTAAAAAATATGTGCTTGAATCCAAACTCCCTGTTTTAGTAGATTTTTTTGCTGACTGGTGCGGCCCCTGTAAGACAATGGCACCGGTCTTAGCAGAGCTGGCTGATCAATTTGAGGGCAGATTTAAAGTTGTAAAAGTGAACATAGAAAACAGCCAGCAAATTACCGAACAATATAACATTTCCAGCATTCCCACATTGATCATTTTTAAAAACGGGCAAGAGAGTAGACAAGTGGTGGGGGCTTTGCCGAAAACAGAACTTGAAAGTATGATGCAGGCAGAATTATAGACGCAATTTATACTAACCTGAATTAACGCGCCAAAGGAAAAATGGAAAAGAAAATAAATATAATAAATTTTTTCACGCATCAATGGTCCTTTGCTTTAGAAGGTCTTATTGCAGGTCTGGGCGAGGTAATATATTTTTTTTAAGTTCGGCACATTCATCCCTGTTACAACCGGCCCTGAACTCAGGGAGGGCTTAAATAAAAAAATCCGTGTAAAACAGCAGTTAATGGCGTAAAATATTTTAAATGAGGTTATCTTTGTAAGTCGCCCGTTCCCTATCATTGTTTTCTTTTATTGGGGGTAAATTAATGAAATTCAGCCGACGTCGTTTTTTCGAAATTGCGGGAATTGCAGGAGCATCTGTTGCCGCTGCATCGAAAAAAGCCTGTGCATGGAAGTCAAGTGCTCCGTCAGACCCCCTGGGATGTTTGGTAGATCTGCTCCGCTGCACCGGGTGCCGTAAGTGTGAAGAAGCCTGCAGTGATATCAATCATCTCCAACCGCCGGACCAGCCTTTTAATGTCAGCAGTATCATCTTTGACCGGAAACGACAACCGGACGAAAAGGCGTATACTGTTGTGAACCGCTATTTTCCGGGTAAACTGGACAATCACGACCAGCCGGTTCCCGTTTTTGTAAAGGTACAGTGCATGCACTGCCAGGACCCTGCCTGCGTTTCTGCCTGCATTGTGGGCGCCCTGACCAAAAAAGAAAATGGTGCGGTTCATTATGATGCCGCCAAATGCATTGGATGCAGATACTGTATGGTTGCATGCCCCTTTGAAATACCCGCATATGAATACCTTGACCCGATTACTCCGGAGATAAAAAAATGCACGTTTTGTTTTGACACCATTTCAAAAAAAGACGGCATTCCGGCCTGTGCAGCAATCTGTCCTGTAGAAGCCATCACCTTTGGGAAAAGAAAAACACTCCTTAAGGTTGCAAAAAAAAGGTTGGGAGAAAATCCCGGCAAATATATAAATCATGTATTTGGAGAGAAAGAAGCTGGCGGAACATCATGGCTCTACGTTTCTCCTGTACCCTTTAAAAAGGTTGGGTTTCCGGATGTACCGAACAAACCTCTGCCGAAACTTCCTGAAACGATTCAGCATGCTTTGTTCAGTTATCTTTGGTCCCCCGCACTCCTTTTTGGAATTCTGGGGAGTATCATGTACACGCTTGGAAATAAAAGTGGAAAAAAAGAACCGAAGGGGGAGCATGATGGGATATAAAAATAAACCGGTGAGAAATAAATTCTGGACGCCCGGTGTTCTTGTGTTAGCAGCGCTTATGGCAGCAGGAGCCGTTGCCGTTATCGCCCGGTTCACCGGAGGGTTAGGGTATGTCTCGAACCTGTCAAATGCACGGCCCTGGGGAATATGGATCGGTATTGATGTCGCTTCAGGCGTTGCTCTTGCTGCCGGAGGCTTTACAACTGCCGCACTGGCACATATTTTAGGACGGCACTATTATGAACCCGTTGTGCGTCCGGCACTTCTAACCGCCCTGTTGGGATACACTTTTGTTGTACTGGGGCTTCTTGTGGATATTGGAAGGTCCTGGGCAATATGGAAGCCCATGTTCTACTGGAATCCAGATTCTGTACTCTTTGAAGTCGCCATGTGCGTGATGTTTTACCTGACCGTACTTTATATTGAGTTTATTCCCGTTGTCGCTGAACAGTTCAAAGATCGGATTAATTTCCCGGGACTGTTTTCAAAACTAAATACACCCATTTCCGCTCTGCTGAAATTTGCAGACGCAATCCTTGGAAAGCTGATGTGGATATTTATTATTGCAGGTGTCGTCCTCTCCTGCATGCACCAGTCGAGCCTGGGTTCGCTTATGCTCATCGCCCCCACAAAACTTCATCCCCTGTGGTACACGCCAATCCTGCCGCTTCTTTTTCTGACATCAGCCCTTGCGGTGGGGTACCCCATGGTTGTATTTGAGACCACCATTGTTTCATCATCTCTGAATCTGAATTCTGAAATGAAGATACTGACGCCGCTTACCCGCATCACCATCGGTCTTCTCGGGATCTACCTGGCTTTAAAAATAGGTGACATCTATATGAGAGATACATGGAAATATCTTCTTGACGGAACATTTCAGACAAATTCTTTTCTTGCAGAAATCGTTTTAGGGGCTATTGTTCCCTGGCTCATGCTTCTCTCCGGAAAAATCAGACGCTCAAGAAAAGGTGTTTTTACCGCCTCTGCCTTAATCATAGGGGGGGTCGTCTTAAACCGTATAAATGTATTTCTTGTGGGATACACGCCCTCTGTAACCGGCGCACGCTATTTCCCCGCCCCGGGAGAAATATTTATCACTCTGGGGTTTATCGCAGCCCTTATGTTCATCTATCGTTTTCTGATTACCTATTTACCTGTTCTGTCAGGGCCTGAGGAGGTGTCTTCATGATAATAAAAGTATTCTCTTTTTTCGTTTTGCTGTTTTTGGGAACCCCCCTGTGTATGGCAGAGGTTTGGAAAGCCCCGGATCAGGAAAAAGCTTTAAAAAAAGCTCATGAGGAAATTTCGTTTATTGAAAAATATGTCGATGAAGACAGGATTCTTCGCCAGATGCGTCTGAATGAAGAAGGAATCTCCTTAAAGGATGTTGAACACACCTATTTTTTATTGGACAGCCCCGTGATTAAGGAAAGGGAGGATCACTATTCTCCGGTACGGTTTCCCCATGGGCAGCATGCAGCATCAATCCAGGACTGCGCTGTCTGTCACCACTATCGTCCCGAGGACAACAACATGTCTGAAATTACCCGATGTTCCGCCTGCCACCAGGACTCCTTTAATCCCGGGTATCCAGAACGGATAGGCCTGAAAGCCGCATTTCATTTACAATGTATGACATGCCATGAGGAAAAAAACAAAGGTCCTCTGGCGTGCCGGGACTGCCATTTAAAAAATGTGCCGGACCATAAAGAGCTGGTCAACCTTCCGGATAATCCAGATCCGTTTCAGGTGACAGAAGAGTGTCTGAGGTGTCATAATGATGCCGGTGAAAATATGCTCACATCAGCCCACTGGCTCTGGCAGGGTCCGTCTCTCTATACGGTAAAGCACAGAAAGGAGACTCAGCTTGGCAAAGGAACGATAGCCCTGAACAACTACTGAATCAGTTTTATCAGCAACGAGGCTCGTTGCACAAGTTGTCATGCCGGATATGGATGGAAGGACAATTCTTTCGATTTTACAGACACGTCAAAAATGGATTGTCTTGTCTGCCATGATACAACCGGAACCTACAAAAAGGCCCCGACAAAAGCCGGGATGCCCGCTGAAGATGTTGACCTTAAAAAAGTGGCTGAAAATATAGGCCATTCAAGCCGGGCAACCTGCGGCGTCTGCCACT
This sequence comes from uncultured Thermodesulfobacteriota bacterium, assembly GCA_964387595.1. GTDB lineage: Bacteria > Desulfobacterota > WTBG01 > CAIYCZ01 > CAIRTM01 > JAHEEI01. Next base: position 36,941 of record CAYLYF010000011.1, read on the forward strand.
TTAGCGGCGGCGGCGGAGATGCCATAAAACATGCGGATCTTTCAGAACAGCTTCTTGAACCGGAACGAAACTACGATGTCCATATGGGTGGATATGATTTTACCTGCACAGAGTGTCATCAGACCAGAGACCACCGGATATCCGGCAAGAGTTCCTCCGTCCCTGTGGTAGAGGGAATCGTACTCTGTCAGGATTGTCACTCAGACACGCCCCATTACAAAAATGATTTACTCAAGCATCATCTGAATAAGCATTGCGAAAGCATTGCCTGCAATACATGCCATTCCCCGCTTTATGCAAAGTACAAACCGACCAAAACCTGGTGGGACTGGTCAAAGGCGGGAGACAAAAAACGCGAAATCAAGAAAGATAAGTACGGTCAAGATGACTACCACTGGAAAAAAGGCGAATTTAAAAGTAAAAGATCAGTCAAACCCGCATATGCCTGGTTCGGCGGCTATATGAACCGCATTTTTATTGGAGACAAAATTGATATTCATGCAAAAACAATCAACCTGACCAGCCCGGTCGGCGCCATTAAAGATCCCAATTCCAAAATCACGCCTTTCAAAATAATGAAGGGGGTTCAAGCGGTTGATGCTGAAAACAAATATTTTCTCATCCCCCACCTCTTTCCCCGAGGAGAAGACGACAAAACGGCTTACTGGAAAAATCTTGACTGGCAAAAGGCTTTTAACGACGGAATGGATACTGCAAACCTGAATTACAGCGGGAAATACAAATGGATTGAAACCTGGATGTACTGGCGCGTAGAACATGAGGTCATGCCTGCCGCCATGGCTCTCTCATGTGTTCAATGCCATTCAAGCTTTAAGGAAGAGAAAACCTGCAACAGATGCCATCAGGACAACCGGGATGTAGATTTTGACAAAATTGCTCACCAAAAACCTGATTTCAGTTTCATGAAAACAGGAGAAAAAGAGGGAATTCCCCTTATGGAAACAACCGATTATATTAATTTTAAAGAACTGGGCTATAAAGGAGATCCCATAATCTACGGCGGCCGTTTTAAAAAGCTGCCTATGGGAGTAAAGGAATCAGATACTTTAGATAAGTGATTTTCTTAGGGCAATTTTTTTAATATTGTAGCCTCAAGAACAGTTTGAACGGATTGAACGATTTAAATGAATTAAAATGAAATTTTATGTTTATCTGTTAAAACCGTTCAAACGGCCGCCCAGCTGTCCCGAGGCTATAGTAAAACAGAAACTGCCCTAGAGGGAAACTTTTGACGTAAACCTCTGAAATAAGATTGATGACTGTATACCACGCCATCAATCTTTTACAGCAGATTTTCCCGACGCAGGCGGGCGATTATTTCTGTTGTTGATTTGCTGCGGTTCATAGTGTAAAAATGCAGCCCTGGCACACCGCTTTCCAACAAGCCCCGGCACTGCTCAACCGCAAAATCTATACCATAATTCAAAACCGCATCCTTGTCGGATTCGGACAGCTGATCCAGCACCCCCTGCATTTTTTCCGGGAGAGTCGTCCCGCAGACCTTAGACAGCGTGCGGGTCAATTTAACAGTGTATACCGGCATGATCCCCGGAATAATAGGAATTGAAATCCCGGCACCCCGGCACTTTTGAATGTATTCAATAAAATCGTTGTTATCATAACAATACTGGGCGATAACATATGCCGCACCGTTTGCTTCTTTTAGTTTCAGGTACGCAATGTCTTTTTCAAGACTTTCCGCCTGTATATGCCCCTCAGGATATCCTGCGCACCCAAGCGTAAAATTGTAGCGTTCTTTAATAAAAGGGATCATTTCAGAAGCATAGGAAAAGCTGTCGGGAGCCTGGATAAAACTATCGTCTGTCGGCTTATCCCCGCGGATAACAAAAATTGTTTCAACACCCAGGTCCTGATATCCGTTCAGAACCGCTGTGATTTCATCAGGCCGGAGACCATAGCCTGCCAGATATGCAACAGTAGGCAGATTTTTGTCAATTAAATTTTTAACTGTTTGATAGGACCCTTCTTTGGTTGAACCGCCTGCGCCAAAGGTTACTGACATATAATCAGGTTTGATGGCCGCAAGGTCATCTGTAATTTTGTCAAACTTTTCTGCAGCCTTTTCATCTCTCGGCGGAAAAAATTCAAAAGAGACAACAGGCTTTTTACTGTTTTCATACAAATCTGCAACGTTCATAATTAAGTTCCCCCCAATTAAAATTTTAATTGAACAAGAGTCGTCATCCTTTTCATCGAAAAGCGTTTACCTGTGGAAATGACTATACTATTACAATCAGTAGCATTTTAAAACCGTATTTTCAAATCTTATTGCTTTTCCGGCTGCTGCTGTCCTTTTGCGGGTGTTTAATATCAGGGACTTTCATTTTTCGGTAAAAGGTACTGTTGTCAATTCCGGGCACTTAGACTGCCTGCTTACAACTCCCCTGATGCCGGTTCAACACTTCGGTGATAAGAATTTTTTCCATTGATTTGAGAGTTGTGGGAATAGCCGTCATGCCGTCACTAACGACAAAGAGGACTGCCTGTCCGAATTCTTGACTGGCGGGATACAATCCCCCCTGTCAAAAGACTTTTATTTATTCGCTGAAAATTTTGACGGGATCATTAATTTTTGAAATCACCCTTTCAAACCGGCTGAAAATAAAAGGGCTGCACCCTCAATAAGAGAATACAGCCCTTTTTATTTGTGCAGACAATGCTATTGTAAAGCGCCGATTAGATCATCGAATCCATTTTCCTGTGCGTCTTTTGCCTGCTTTCCGGTTATGATTTTTTCTTTTTCCAGATATTCTACCAGTCTGAAATAACCGCTGAGTAAAATCTTGCGGTGGATTTGTTCGTTAAAAACACCTTTATCTCTCAGAAAGTCAAGAATATCAATCATTCGGTCATCCATTTCCATGAACTTCTTGGCTTCTGCTTTTGTCATAACTGCCATCTGTTACCTCCTTTCAACAATACCATTTCTTTTTCTTTTTTTCCGCCTCAGACACATATTTCGCCCGCAGCGGTTCCAGATCTTTAGCCACATTTTCAAGACCCAGCGCTTTCAGTTTCTTTGCACTCGGAAAACCTGTTTTGGGATCCCAGTCACGATATCGGTAATATTTCTTCAGCATATCATTCAAAGGAAAGGTTGCGCCCACATTGGTCTGATAATCAACGCCCTGAGGCATCGGCTCTGTTAGAAAACGTTCCGGCACCGTGTCCTCGCGAACACCAGACATGTGTCTGTTCCAGTATGCACGCTCAAGATTATAAACCCGTTCTCCGACTTCCTGGAATTCTTCTTCAGTAAAATTAAGCCCTGTGGTTGCGTTAAGATAGTCCACCTGATCTTCGGTCTGAACCGCATAAGACCAGTGCGTGGTAAAACAGCAGACATTCAGGCAATCCGTGGTGGTCTTCTGGTTTTCCTCATAATAGACCATATATGGTTTACCCACAGTTGTCACCGGACGATTGGCTCTTTCATCACCCAGCAGTTTGGTATTTAGACCCGGATAAAGTGCTCCGGAAAGCTCAAGACAGCAAAGAGACCTGAGGTGGTCACAACCGCCCCGGGTACCCACTGCAAAGGAGAGCCCGTATCCAAACCCAAGGCCGCGCGGATCATCGCCGGGAAGGGTCATACCACGGGTGGTAATTGAATAGTAATGACCTTTATCACCCAGACCCAGTCTGTCTGCAGCACGGTCAGCACCGTCTGCCAGGATATCTCCAAAGCCTTCACGCTTTGCGATCATCCGGATAAGCGTCTCAACGACTTCTTCATTTCCCCACTCCAGTTCAAGACCGCCGGTCTCCTTGGTGGTGATCAGACCTTTTTCATACCACTCCATGGCTGCCGCAATTGTTCCGCCGCACTCAATACCGTCCATACCATAATCATTGGTAAGTCTCGCATTATGCCAGATATCATTGGCATCTTCAAGAATACCGCAGCGTGGCCCGGTGGGTACCGCATGTTCATATTCCGGTCCACCGAATTCTTCTCCGGCAAATTTACCCTCTTTGATCTGGGTAAACCGTCCGCAGCAGATGGGACAGGCAAAACAGCCTTCACGATGCTTCAGTACGGTGGCAGCATGGGTTTCACCCGACATGTTATCTGCCAGAGGGTGAGCGCCTTCCTGGAAGTTCTTCCACGGGAACCAGCCGTCCCGGTTAGCCACATTAATCAAAACAAGACTTCCATATTGATATAAGCCTTCTTTCATAACATCGGTCTTCATTTTTTGCCGCAGCCCGTCACAGACATCCATCATTTTCTTCGGATCTGCGATCTTAACTGTTCCGGATCCCCGGGTGGCAATTCCTTTTAAATTTTTTGACCCGATCACACCGCCGGTTCCGGTACGTCCGGCTGCCCGCCAGACATCATTAAAGCAACAGGCATACCGTACCATATTCTCTCCGGCCGGTCCGATCAGCATGATATGGATATCTTCATCACCCAGCTCTTCTTTGATCATCTGGTCAGCTTCCCGCGGGTATTTACCCCACAAGTGACTTGCATCTCTTATCTCAACCTTGTCATCATCGATCCAAAGATAAACCGGTTTTTTAGCGCGGCCCTGGATAATGATCTGGTCATACCCGGCATATTTGACTTCTGCGCCCCAGTGTCCGCCCATATTGGCATCACCATGGCCACCGGTCAACGGGCTCTTTGCGCTTACCGTTACACGTCCGGTTGAAGGTGCGGCCGAGCCGCTCATGGGTCCAACTCCAAAACAGACCCTGGCTTCAGGATCATAGGGATCCATGGTCGGCGGCATTTCGTTGTAGATAACCTCTGAGTTAAATCCGCGGCCACCCACCCACTTACGCCTATATTCATATGAGAGTGGTTCTTTTGTTATTTCTCCGTTGCTAAGGTTGACCCTTAGCCGTTGTCCCGCCCATCCGTACATAGCTATACCTCCTCTCCGATTTTTGCTGCCTGTAATTTTTCAGTTAATTTTTCTCTTCGTTTGATTTTAAAAGCAACATCAACGTTCTGATACGTTATTGCACCGCTGGGACACCAGTCCGCACATACCGGACCCTGCTCACGACCTTCACACAAATCACACTTAAATGCTTTACCGGTTTTATAATGCATGTTGATCGCGCCAAACGGACAGACCATGGCACATTCCTTACACCCGATACATTTATCTGCATTGATTTTTGCAATACCTGCGGTAACGTCCATAGCGCAGGCTCCGGTGGGACAAACAGCCGCACACGGCGCATCCGTACAACCATCACAACCCACCACAAAAGACTCACCAAAACGCTCATTTCTTACAACCGCCACTCTTGAAACAACTTTACCGCATTCTCCATCGTGGTAAAGCGAGCAGCCCACCACACAACTTCTGCAGCCGGTACATTTCTCATTGTTAAATACTAATACTTTTCTATTTGCCATTTCAGACATACCTCCTTTCAAAGAAGTTAAAAAAAATTAAAATTGTTCCAGATCTTAAAGCAGGCTGATATTTTTTTAAAAGAGGCCTCTTATTGCCTATAACTTAAAACACAAAAACGCTTACCCGCTGTCAGATACAGAATTTCAAACCATTTACTATCCAATAAAAAAAGGGGTCCAAAAGCACATACCTATCCGCATGTACTTTCAGGATCCCTTCGCAATTACGGCGGGCTGTCTTTTAACAGCCTTTTCGGCTCCAAAATTTTTAGAGCTCGGAATACCTGTATTTAGTTTTCAAAACTGCTGACTGTTTTTCTACCACTGTTAAAAATGCAAAAAGGCACCGGACAAAAAGAGTAATGGTTTTTTGATGTTTTAGATGTTTTGGACATTTTATTTATATATGTTGATTATCGTTTCATTGGACAATGTCCGGTGCCTTTTATAGAGGATATGGCTGACCTTTCCTTAAAATTAAATTTCTTTTATGTACTTAGCTTTCTGTTTCTTTACCTTAATGCTTATTCAATAAACGTACCAAATCTTTAAAAATTACAAGTAGCTGAATAAACATAGTTTATTCTTTCCGGGCCAAAATCAGTCGGCAAATCATGTTTAATATTAGTCACGGATGCCCAATATTAAACATTTAGCCTTGTTTTGTGGCATCATTTATGAGATAAATAGAGAAAGCAAAACGAAAGAGTCCTATGCCTGTAAGCGAACTTCAAAAATACCGCACCAGCCTAAACATCAATAATGCAATTATGCATCATCGAAGCAGAGACGGTCTCTTTCAGGAAATTAACAAAGTACTGCAGCCCATACTAGAGTTCGACAGAATCAGCATCCTCATTAATCTCCCGGAGAAAGATAACTGGGACTACTTTTCACCGGCCATCGGACCACTGATCCCCGGCCTGACCGATAACCGGAAGCCTCCCCAAAAAGCGCTGATCCCGATAAGGGCCATGACCGAAAAAAGAACCATTATTGTCGATGTCAGACATGAACCGCTCCTGCCGGAATCAAAGATGCTGCTGAAAGCCGGGCTTAACTGGTTTTTGTGCATACCGCTGATTATTCGTGATAAGATCCTGGGTTCTATCCAGCTTTTTTACAAAGAATCTTTTCCCTTTTCAAATGAAGAGATTCCTTTTTTTGAAGACATCGCTCACCAGATTGCGATTGCGGTTGACAATATGCTGGCTCACGAAGAACTGGAAAAAATAAAAGACGGTCTATCAGAAGAAACCTCATACCTGCAAAAAGAGATCGCCGCTCTTTCAGACACGGAAGGTTTTATCTTTGTCTGTCCGGTGATACAGCGGCTTTTGGACAATATAAAAAATGTGGCCTCAACCAACACCACTGTTTTAATCACCGGAGAAACCGGTACCGGCAAAGATCTTTTGGCTCACCGGATCCACAACTTAAGCGCTAGGCATGGAAAACTCTTTATAAAAGTAAACTGCGCGGCGCTTGTCCCCACATTAATTGAAAGCGAACTTTTCGGTCATGAAAAAGGCGCATTTACCGGTGCCGGCGCACGAAAGATCGGCCGCTTTGAAATCGCAGATAAGGGGACCATCTTTCTCGATGAAATCGGCGAACTGCCCCTAAACACCCAGGCGAAGCTGCTGCAGGTATTACAGGACGGCGTATTTGAACGTGTGGGGGGAGCACAGACGATTAAGACAGATGTACGAATTGTTGCTGCCACCAACCAGGACCTTCAGAAAATGGTCAGGAAAAAAATATTCAGGGAAGATCTTTTTTTCCGCCTGAACATCTTTCCGGTTCACATCACCCCCCTTCGGAAAAGAAAAGAAGATATTCCTGTTCTTGGCAGATATTTTATTAACAAATACAGCACCAAACTCAACCGGAGACGCCCGTCTTTAAGTAATGACGCTATTGCAATGCTGATGAACTATGCCTGGCCGGGCAACGTCCGGGAACTTCAAAATGTGATTGAAAGACTGATCATCCTGAAATCCGGACAAACCGTTACCCGTGAAGACCTGGCCGCTGTTCTCAGTGTCACGGAAGGAAGTGAAGAAGAACCTATGACGCTTGAAGCTGTTGAAAAAAAACATCTCGAAAAAATTCTCGGGAAAACAGGGGGGATCATTTCAGGACCGCAGGGGGCCTGCAAACTTCTGGATTTAAAAAGAGGAACGCTTCTCTACCGCTTGAAAAAACTGGGGATTCATCCGGCAGATTTTAAAAACACAACGGCTGACCCGCCCTAAACGGACTCCTCGTCAAATACAGCAGGTTCAAAGGTAAGTCCACTTTACATAAAATCGTTTTTATTCATTTGTTGAGCGGTTAGCCTCTTTTTTCTTTTCTTTCAATTATTTAATAGTCACATTCTATGGCATCAAGTGAATAGTCATTATATTTTCTGTTATATCTGTACTTTTTATATGAAGTACCGGATTCTTTGAATGAGGGTTTTGACAAGTTTTTTTCTGTAATACCATTTCAAGGCTCTCTACCTTTTCTTCAAGTAAAATAATTCTTTCTTTACAGTCCTGAATATCGAGTAGGCTGCTTTTTGACAGACTCTTTTCCCCTGCGACAAGGATTGTGCCGGGAACAACGATGAACATCCCTACGGCTAAAACTGTTATCATTATTTTTTTCATGGTTATACCTCCCTGAATTCAATTGATGTAGATAGAACAGCAAATGTCCAATCTACTGTTTTCCCGCATTATCACTGCGGAATTTTTCAAGCCTGGTTTGACTTTTCAACTTAGCCGCCTAAAAATTTCTCCAAGCATAAAACCTCTGTAATATAGCTAAAGCAATCTATATACCAAATGCTTAAAATTTAAATAAATAAGCTTAATCAAATACTTAGAAACAAATAAGACCAGGATTAAAAAAACCGAATCGTTGCATGCAACAAAAAATATAATAAATAATTCTATAACTGTTTATATGTATTTTACTTTTTTGATGTTGCGGGAAAAAGCAACTGAAATGTTGCAATCATAGTATGTGCAACACATGGGGAGGGGTATTTTTAATGAAATGTTAATCGATTGGAATTTTGATGTTAAATTTTTGAATGTTTCTCCAGACCGTTGTCCGGTGAATACCCAGATTACGGGCAGCACGGGCCTGATTCCAGCCTGACTTTTTTAATACAGTTATGAGCCTGCTGCGGTCAAACGGATCTTTTGTTCCTGTACCGGACAAAACCGTTTTAAAATTATGTCTGATCTCCAGCGGAAAATCATGGGGACAAAGCATTGCAGTACGAACCTTAACAAAGGCGTGTTCAATGGCATTTTCAAGTTCACGCACATTGCCCGGCCAATCATGTTCCATCAATAAATCCATTGCATCCGGACTGATCCCTGTAATTTGTTTTGCATAATGCCGGTTAAATTTTTCAATAAAGTGCTCCGTTAACAACGAGATATCCTCTTTTCGCCGCCGCAGCGGGGGCACATCTATGGTAATTACTTTCAGACGATAATACAGATCTTCACGAAACGTGTTTTCCCGGACCAATTGCCACAAATCCCTGTTGGTCACCGCAATGATGCGAACATCAATCTTTTTCGCTCGAACATCACCCACACGTTCAATCTCACGTTCCTGCAGAACCCGCAACAGCTTTACCTGAACAGCCGGGCCTATTTCACCAATTTCATCAAGAAGAATCGTGCCCTGGTGTGCAAGTTCAAACCGGCCGATTTTATCATTTATTGCACCGGTAAACGCCCCTTTCACATGGCCGAACAGCTCACTTTCCAGAAGAGGTTCGCTAAGCGCCGCACAGCTGACCCTGACAAAGTCGCCTGAAACTCTTCGGCTGTTAAAGTGAATCGCTCCGGCAACCAGTTCTTTCCCGGTTCCGCTTTCGCCTGAAATGAGCACATTGGCATCCGTATCGGCAACATCTTCTATCAGTCCATAAATTTCCTGCATCCGCCGGGATTTACCAACCAAACTATGAAAGCCATAACGTTCATTGAGCTTTTTTTTAAGGTCCTTTATCTGGGAAACATCCCGAAAAAGAACAACAATGCCCTTGTGCCGACCCTGCTGGTCCTTCAGCATCGCCGTGGAAAAAACAGCCGGAACGATGGTCTGATCCGGCCGAACAATATCCATCGCTTTCTCATTGCAGGGACTGCTGGTCTGCATTGTGTGGGAAACAGCAATATTTAGACCGCATTTCTGGTTTTTACAAAATATTTGAACAACTTTCTGTCCCAAAACCTGTTTCTCGGCCAACCCGGTAATTTCATAAAATGCACGGTTGCATTTCATGACAACGCCATCGATGTTGACAATAAACAGCCCTTCATTCATGCTGTTAAACACCGCTTCGTAATTATCACACTTGGCCATGCACGCATCAAGACCATTGAATAAGCTTTTTTCGTTTGTATTCGTCATAAGAATATATCTGGAATAAACAAAGGGTTATTTAAAGACCTATATAGGCCATACCATATTCTGACGGTTTACAAAAGTCCCGTAAAAAGTCAGCCGAATGCTATTCTCAGTGTCACGACAGAAAATGAAGAAGAACTGATGACGCTTGAAGCTGTTTTAATAAAAATTATTTCCTTTGTGAAAGGATGGAGTCAAGGGACATATAAAAAGCTTCGATGATATGTTTCTGATACTTGCCCACGGGCACGCCGTTGTAAATTACAGTTGTATCCTTTTGTTTAAATTCCATGGTAAAGGGGACAGACCAGTCAGGATAGTCAAACTGTTTATAAATGTCATACTCGTCAAAGCCCTCATAATTTTTAACAGCATGGTAAAAGAGGGTGTCGGAATTTTCCGCAAAAAATTCTATGGGAAGACCGATCGCATAATCAAATTTTTCATCTATGGCGATCTGATAGGCTTCACGTGTGGCAAGATACTTATTGTCATGATCCCAGACATGGCTGGCAAACTCATCCTGACAAATGACGGTTTTTGTCCGGTCAAATTCATAGTTCTTTAAGAGCTCCTTGACCTCTTCATGCATTTTGTCGCGATAAACGGGCGCAAGCTGGATCCATGCTTCCCAGGGGAAGGTGTCCCACGGCATGCCGTGAACGGTTACTGCTACAAATACGTCTGATCCTTTTGGCAGGGTGTCCAGCCGGTCTTTGAGCATCTCGAGATATGCCTGGCGTGCGGGCTGGAAATTACCCATCTGCGGAGCCATGATAATCTTTATTTCTTTGCCCGGATGTTCTTTCTGCCATTCATGGATATATTCAAAACAGTGATAGAAACTTGAGTTGAATTCTTCAAAATGTGAATAGATGGCCATGGGAGAAGTCAGGACAATGGTTTCACAACCCGCATCAAGCAGTTCATGGAGTTTTAATTTTATTTCATGATAGTACATGCTGCTTTCAGAACGGAACATGATATTGTCATATTTTTTTCCGGCTTTATCAAAGCCTGCGTTGATCACTCTGAAGGATTCTTTCCAGTGAGGAAGTTTTTTTTGTTTCATGCCCTTGTCATAATACCATAGGCGCGCCTTATTGATCATTTTTCCGATCAGCGTGGGTATGCCGCCTTTGGCACCGGTATAGATGAAATAGCTGTTGTCTTTGTGTATTCTTGATGATGGCGGTGCCCATACGACTTCACCCCGTTTATATTTTTCAATATAAGGTTCACCGTCAAGGTATCTATCTTTTCCGTCCATGTCGATCAGTTTTGTGGGAGTGAACTCTTTTTCTTCGAGATATTTTTCAGGATCAAACAGCGCAATTCCTTTGTCCATATAGGCAAAAAGCCGGAAAGGCCAGGGGATGATGTTTTTAAATATTTTGTGGCAGATATTAAAAAAGAACTCGGGATCTTCAAGGGTTTCGGGCATGATCAGGCTCACAGCAAAAACACCGACTTTACCTATTGGAATGGTATCCTGTGTTTTGTAGACTTCGTAGTAATCGGGTTTTATCTGTTTGTTCTTATACTTATAAACGCCATAGAATCCAGCCACGAAAACAGCAATGATGAGCAGGGTAACTTTTAATATTTTTAAGAGTCTGACCATGGTTTTATTGTCCTCCTGATGAATAAGCGTTGTTTTTTTTACAGCAGAATAAAACTTTGCAGGCTAATGTTTTTATTGTGAAGTTTCAATATACTAATTTTTTGGATAATATCAATATTTTTATTCTTCAAAAATAATAAAATAAGATCTTTATGATTTTAAGAATTTATTGGATGCCGGGTCAAGCCCGGCATTACAGGATATAAAAAAGGCAGGGCTTAAAAACCCTGCCTTTTTGGTTATTGCAGTATATTTTATTTTAGAAAACCCTTTTTTTCCATTTCTTCTGTTACAAAAGAGAGCTTCAATTCGTTTAGTTTTTCTTTGTTCTGCAGCCCGGTTTCAACGTCCCAGTTCCTGTAGGTATAGTATTCATCCTTCATCTGTTCAAAATCTGCCCGTTCCAGTACTTTTCCGCTTCGGGAAACGATCTCATCTCCGGGGCCGGGAAATTCAAGGTCGGGGTTAAAAAGCCCGATCATGCCGTCTTCGATTTCTTTTCCTTCGGTAAAGTTGAACTCGTTGATAGTATCATGCTCTCTTCCGATTACGCCTTCCCGTCCGGCAATGGCCCGCTGAAGGTTCATGGACCGTTCTCCGGCACGAAGATAATTATCCATGCTCATTGTTTCACCGGTCACAGCCTCAAACATCCGGGGCAAAAAGGTTGGATCTCCCACACCGTCTTCTGTTTTATCCGTATCCAGCAAGGGATAGAACCGGTCGCAGCCCACCATGCTTTCTTTAATATGCTGGCGGTTCTGGATGATGTAGGCAGCTTGGGCTTTTCCTTCGCAGGTGGAAAAATCCGCGGCCTTTTCATTTCCCCAGGCCAGTTTGGCGATCTTTCGCAAAGTTTCTGTACTTACATTGGACATGCTGCCGGAAGTGGTAAACCAGAGCATCCATTTTAAAAGTGTAAAGCTGAATTCATGGAGCTGGATGATGGGGTTTCTGTTCTCTGTTGCGTAAAAAAGCGCATTGGCAAAGAACATGCGGCCGCCGTAGGCATCTGCCACATAGCCGGAAGGCCGGATATGGGTAAGTGCAGCTTCTTCGGTTGCTTTGCCCTTTTCAATTGATGCGCGCCGTGTCCCCTGGGCCAGGATTTTTCCAAAATCTTTTTGATTCACAATGATATCAACCAGCGTTTCAATAAATTCCAAGCTTCCGATCTTTGACAGGGGAAGCCCGGTTTCCGCTTCTGTTAAGAGACCCTTTTCATGGCAGTCGTTTAGCCAGTAAATAATATTGCTGAGTTCCCCGGTGCAGAGTCCGTATCTGTCGCATAGAGAGGTAGCCAGAAAAGAATTTTCGGTGGATTCACCATTGTATTTCTGATCCCAGGGAAGATACATGAATGCGGCAGCACAGGTCTGGCGTATCTCCTCTTTACCCGAGGTATGTTTGAAATAGGAGCGCATGCAACCTGCGGGACAGCTGAAGCAGGGAGCGTTTTTGGTTTTGTCAATTCCCTGTATCATGGGCTCGGTCTGGTACAGGCTTTCGTTCTGGCCTTCCCGGAAACTGCGGATCTGCTTATTGATCTCTTTTAGTTTTTCAGGGTCGGCAACTTTGACTTTACCTGTTCCCTTTATGACAACGGCTTTCAGGTTTTTTGAACCCATGACCGCTCCCATACCGTTTGAAAAACTGCTTCCCTGGTCAGATGAAGCAATGGCAAATCTTACAAGGTTTTCACCCGCGGGTCCGATACACAGGGGGTGTGATGCGGCACCATAATCGTTTTTAAGTTTTTTCATGGTCTCGTCTGTGGCCAGACCTTTGAGTTCTGCGGCATCTTTTATTTCGACACTGTCATCTTCGATGATGACACAGGAAAGGCTGTCTGCTTTTCCGGTGATGAAAATGCCGTCATAGCCCGCGCATTTTATTTCCGCGCCGAAAAGACCCCCGCCGTTACCAAAACCGTACTGATCCGGATAAGAGTGGGGCGACTTAGCGCTGATCACCCATCGGGAGCTTGCGGTTGCCGGAGTCCCGGTTAAGGGGCCGGGCATAAGCATCAGCAGGTTTTCAGGATCAAGCGCACCGACATTTTCAGCAACCTTGTCCCAGTAAATGCGGGAGGCAAGCATTCTGCCTCCGATAAAATTTTTGATGTAGTCTTCTGATGATGTTTTTTCGATGTTTCCTGAGGTAAGGTCGATGTTTAAAAACGAACCTGTCCATCCGTATATGTCACTCATTCTTTTCCCCTTTATAGTAGTGGCCTTGTTTACTTCTTTTTTATCTGCTAAGTATTAACAGACAATTGATGAATATTCAAGAAAAGTAAAGTTAGCCTGCATTAACTATTAGTGTTCGCATTATACTGTAAACGTAAAAAAGGAAGGCTTTTTATTGACACAAGTACTGCTTTTTCATATGTTTAGCTGGTCAAAGCGCTGTTGGGGCTTTATTTTGGATATTCAATTTATTTTATCTGTTTTAAGGGATAAGCTGAATCAATATTGATTAAATAAAAATAAGGATATAAAACAGGAAGGCTAAAATGGGTGCTATTTCAAAACTGGGGGCAGAGAAAGCTAATGTTAAGACCGTTGCGGCAAAATTAAATGGGATCATTGTCCGGCTCAATAAAATCAAGGTTGAAGAAAAGTGGTGGGTGGATAAGATTAGACGTATCCGGGAGCAGAATCTTGAAAAGATCCAGGCGCTGGAGGTTGAGATAAAAGATAAACAGTTTATGTCAGATATGGTTACTATGCTGCTTGATGGTGCCAAATACCGGATTATGCATCAGCCTGAGGGACGGGTTGAGATCGCCGATGAGATCATGAAGTGTCAGGACCTGCTTTCACGGGCACCCCATAATGAGCCACAAGGTAAAAAATGAAAGGTTTTTATTTATAACTTAAACGGTGGGTGGTTCAGCCCTTTTTTTTGGACTAGAGCATTTTTATAAATATTGTAGCCATATGTTTTAAGTGACGGTTGGTCAAGTTCAATCTAATGTCAAAAGCCAAAGTTCAAATGACAAATGAATGCCAAAAAAGAAAAAGCACAAAAAGGATAAATGAGTTGGGCATTGGTGTTTTTTAGTTTCATTTAACATTTTTAATTTGAACTTTGAAATTTCATGTTTATCCGTTAAAACCGTTCAAACGGTAGCCCAGCTGTCCCG
>CAYLYF010000012.1:0-49207 GCA_964387595.1 uncultured Thermodesulfobacteriota bacterium
CAGTTCATCATTTTATCAATCATTGCATAAGGTAATTTCTTTCCGTAAACCTGACAAAAGAATTTGATTTATTCTTTTTTGTGCGTCTGGTAAGGTGCAATTATTGATAAAACGCTATTCTATGTTATCTGGACATGTTCAGACAGACCTGTGCTACAGTACCGGAATATAGCAGGGATCCGACATCATCAAGATGATTTTATCTGGCGCCTCATGTGTACAGGCTATCAGCACTCTGTTTGCCAGCTCAATCTCCCATATTTCAGTCATGCTGCAGGATATTGAACAAGGGATGGACTCGCACGGGGCTGTTTGAGCAAAAAGGAGTGCTGTAAAAGTGGGTTTATGAACGCGAGCAATATGTTAAGATGCTGTTTCACTCAGATGAGCGGGTGGGCAAATTAAAGAGCAGCAAAACCTGCATGAAAAAGTAGGGGCGCTTCAGAATCAGATGCACAGCAGCAGCCCCGGTCTTTAAAGCGCTTCAGACATATGTATAGGATCAGAGGTCTATTGTCCGTTACCCATAAATCCTGGCCCCCTTGGCTCCTAAACCCTGAGGTTTTACTATTTATACCCCAGTGTTCGAAGAGACTTTATATCTTTTCGCCATTTAGGTTTAACCTTGACCTGCAGATCCAGATAGACCTTAAACCCCATAAATCTCTCGATCTCAAATCTTGCATCACGGCCGATTTTTTTTATCATTGAACCGCCTTTTCCCACCAGAATCCCTTTTTGGGAATCCTTCTCCAGATAGATCGATGCACTGATATAGGCTCCGCCTGTTTCTCTTTCCGTCATGTCTTCGATCACAACTGCGGTACTGTAGGGAATCTCGTCTCTGGTGTTGTTATAGATCTTCTCCCGGATAAATTCAGAAATGAACTCTCTCTCGATCTGGTCCGATACAATATCCTCCGGAAAATATGCAGGAGATAAAGGCATTCTTACAATGGTCTCCCTGACCAGCTCATCAACATTATCTCCATTAATGGCTGAAACCGGAAATATCTCCTCAAAATCCATAACCGTGCGGTAATATTCAATGATCGGCAAAAGCTCTTCTTTTTGTACCAGATCAATTTTATTAACGATCAAAAAAGTAGCCTTGTTTTCAGCCTTCACCTTTTCAATAAGCTCGATCTCATGTTTTTTTGGTTTTAGACACTCCACAAGAAGATAAATAACATCCGCATCCTTAAAACTTTTTAAAACAGAGTCCACCATAAACTTTCCAAGACTGTCCTGAGGTTTATGCATCCCTGCCGTATCTAAAAATATGACCTGTGCTTCATCCGTCGTTAAAATGCCCCGCATCACCCCCCGGGTGGTCTGAGGTTTAGGCGAGACAATAGCAAGCTTTGAACCAATGATCCTGTTTAAAAGTGTTGATTTTCCCACATTGGGAAGTCCAGCAACCGAAACATATCCTGCTTTAAAATTCTCTTTTGCTTCCATAGTAAAAACCAGTTAATAGTTAATAAATAGTTGTTAGTGGTCAGTCTCTTCCGGCAAAACACATTGAGCTTTTTCACAACTACAAAAACGCATAGAGGTAAGCGCATAGTGTTTAAAATCACAGAAAACCGGTACGCCCTTAATTCCTTGCTCTCTGCTCGTTCATCCAGTATTTAGTATCAAGAATCCTAATCTCTCAATGCCTTGGAAAATTCTTTATAATATTCTTTAATGATCTTTTCCTGCTCCTGCGACTGGGGAGCCGACCCCACCATCAGGACCTTTTCAGCAGCTGTTGACAGATCCATCCCCAAACTGAGCAGATAGGCTGTGAGAACCGTACCGGTTCTCCCGATACCGGCATAGCAGTGGACAACGACTTTACCGCCTGAAGTTATTTCTTTATTTATCCAGTCTACAATTTCATTAAGCTGAACAATACCGGGGGCATCAAAATCATCTACCGGAGAATGCAGCACTCTAAAACAGGCATTTCTTTCATCATCCGCAATATCCTTAAACGGCATCTCAAGAAGGTTGACAACAGAGGTGATCCCTTCCGCTTTCCATTGAAAAAAATCCGTGTAATCCGGAACTGAAGACCGCGCTAGTTTTTCAGGCAGCAGCCATTTTATTTTTGCCGGGAGACCTAACATAAGATGAAAACGACCTCATAATTCAAGTTTACGCCCTTATTTTTCACCTGTCTTGTTCATCCTTGCCCAGGCATCGCGCAGCGTCACGGTCCGGTTGAATATGGGTTTTTCCTTTGTCGAATCACTATCAACACAAAAATAACCCAATCTTTCAAACTGATACCGGTCCCCGGGTTTTGCATCACCCAACGAAGGCTCAGCGTAACAGGACTGGATCTTAAGCGAATCAGGATTTAAATGGGATTTATAATCTATCTCTTTATCCCCGCAGGGATTTTCCTCATTAAACAAACGGTCATACAAGCGTGCTTCGGCTTCAACCGCATGCTCCGCAGAAACCCAGTGAAGCGTTGCCTTGACCTTTCGTCCATCGGGTGCATCACCTCCCTTTGTCTCCGGATCATAGGTACACCGAAGCTCTACGATATTACCGACATCATCTTTTACCGCCTCAACACAGGTGATGAAATATGCATAACGCAGACGGACCTCCCGCCCGGGTGCAAGACGAAAGAATTTCCTGGGGGGATCTTCCATGAAATCATCTTTTTCGATATACAGAACACGTGAGAAAGGCACCTTCCGGGTTCCCTTTCCCGGGTCTTCAGGATTGTTTACCGCATCCAGTTCTTCTGATTTGCCCTCAGGATAATTTTCAATAACAACACGAAGCGGATTTAGAACACCCATCACTCTGTTTGCACTTTTGTTAAGATCTTCACGTACACAATGTTCAAGAAGCGCCACATCAACCATGCTGTCTCTTTTGGCCACTCCTATCCGGTCGCAAAAGTTCCTTATGGAAGCCGGAGTATATCCCCTTCGCCGCATACCGAACAGGGTCGGCATTCTTGGATCGTTCCAGCCTGAAACATGCTTATTGTCTACAAGCTCCAGAAGCATGCGTTTGCTCATCACCGTATAACTTAAGTTCAAACGGGCAAACTCTATCTGCCGGGGATGCGACGGTGTATTTAATTCATCAAGAACCCAGTCATAAAGCGGCCGGTGATCTTCAAATTCAAGCGTGCAAAGTGAGTGAGTTATGTTTTCAATAGAGTCGGACAGACAGTGGGTAAAATCATACATGGGATAGATCTGCCATTTATCTCCAGTGCGGTGGTGCTCGGTATTTTTCATGATACGGTAAATAACAGGATCTCTCATGTTTAGATTGGGTGAAGCCATATCAATTTTCGCCCTTAAAACACGTGTCCCGTTTTCAAACTCACCATTTTTCATTTTTTCAAACAGCTCCAGATTCTCTTCAACTGACCGGTCCCGGTGCGGGCTGTTTTTGCCGACCTCTGTGGGCGAACCGCGGTACTGTCTAATCTCCTCCGGGCTTAGATCACAGACATATGCTTTACCTTCTTCTATCAGCTGTTTGGCAAAATCATAAAGCTTATCAAAATAATCAGAGGCATAAAAAAGCCTGTCCTCCCAGTCAAACCCCAGCCAGTGGATATCTTCCATGATCGAATCGACATACTCCACATCCTCTTTACTCGGATTAGTATCATCAAAACGGAGGTTACAGGCAGCACCGCTGTTTTCAAGTGAAATACCAAAATTAAGGCATATCGATTTCGCATGGCCGATATGAAGATAGCCGTTAGGTTCCGGGGGAAAACGGGTTGCAACGCGTCCGTCATTTTTTCCATTTTTCAGATCTTCAGAGACTATCGTCCGGATAAAATCCAAAGAAGGCAAATTATCATTTTCATTCATCATACAAACCCTTTACTTTCCTAAATTATAAAATCAAAATATATTCAATTATAGTAACATATGTGTTTGCCGCAGTCTATACAGCAATAACCAAAATCCACCGCCTAAATTCACAGACGCACTATTTCCAAGCCACCGGGGATGTTTTTTAAAAACCAATTCCTGACGGCAGGGTTTTCTTCACGTGTTTCCTCACTACAGCGCTGTGGGTGAGGAAACTAAACGCAGCTTTCCACCTTCGGGCCATGAGGGGCTCTTTTCCGGAGGGGTTTTTCCCCTAAAAATTAAAAACAATTCAATGTGGGCCGATCTGAGAGGTTCCAGCCACAAATTTTATCCTGTCGGTATCGGCACCAGCATTGCTATCCTTCTGCGCGCTTCTATCAAAAGATTAAGGGAAGGGTGGTTCTTTGTTAAACGCAGTATTAAACCACGTGATCGTTCTACCACCCTGCCAGGCAGTTGGATAATAAAAAACCGGAAGGCCTTCATGCGCTTACGGCTCCAGGATTTCTCAAGCACCCGAGTATGTCATAATTCTCGGCCCCAGTTCCATTACCAGCTTATTTCCCAGCACATATGCGCCTGCGAGTTCCGCTCAAAATCAAAGGGGATGGTTTCTGCTGTAATATCTTTTACCTTAAACTTGGCCAGTTTTCCACTGTCAAGCTTAAAGCGCCTGAAGTTTGTTGAAAAAATAAGAAGACCGTCTTTCTCAAGCCGTCTCATAGCACGATGAATAAGCTCCGCATGATCCTTTTGTACATCAAAGATAATGCCCGTGCTTTTCGAGTTGGAAAAAGTAGGGGGATCAACAAAAATCAGATCGAACTTATCTTTTGACTCTGAAAGCCATTTCATACAGTCTGCGCGTATGGTTCTGTGATTTTCACTGCCAAAGCCGTTTAATGCCATATTGTTTTTTGCCCAGCTTAGATAAGCAGGGGAAAGGTCTACTGTGGTCATCTGACTTGCCCCTCCCATTGCAGCATGCACCGTTGCTGTTCCAGTATATCCATAAAGATTAAGAAAACGCTTTTTTTCTGCTTTTTCCTGTATTCTTTTTCGGGTAATACGGTGATCCAGGAAAAGACCCGTATCCAGATAATCTGTCATGTTGATTAAAAAGCGGCAATCACCCTCTCTGACTTCATAAAGCCTTCCTTTCTCCGCTTTCTTCTGATACTGATTCTTCCCCTTCTGCTGCTTCCTGACCTTTACAAAAATTCTGTTTCTTTTAATCTCCAGAAGATCCTGAATAACCCTTACCGCATCTTTGAGCCTTTTCGCCGCTTTCTCCGGTTCAATTGTTTTCGGAGCCGCATATTCCTGAACATGTACCCAGTAGCCGTAAAAATCAATTGCCACATTATATTCCGGCATGTCAGCATCATAAACACGAAAGCAGGAAACACCTTCTTTTTTTGCTCTTTTTAACAAGGGCTTTAAGTTCTTTCGCAGCCGGTTAAAAAAGTCCTTTGACTCTTCCTGCGAAGGACTTTCGCGCAGACTCCAGCCAATTTCCTTTTGATCTTCTTTTTTTTCCTGAAGATCAAAGCACATCAATTGACAGGCAATCGGACCATTATAAAGTTTATACCTTTTTTTTGATTTCAGACCGAAAACATCCGCAAGATCTGGATTCGCCGTAAATATTGCGGCCTGCCAGTTGGAAAACTTTTCTTTTAATTTCCTGCCGATACATTTGTAGAGATACTTTGCCTCATTTATTTCTGCCAGTCTCTCACCATAAGGGGGGTTAATCACAAAGATTCCTGTCTCACCTTTTTTTGGGTTTATGATCGGATTTTCCAGAATAGCAAGCTCCTGTGTTTCTGCGTGAACCCGGCCTGTAAGTCCGGCCTTTTCAATGTTTTCAATAGCTGCCCTGACAGTAGCGCGGTCATAATCATAGCCCAGAATTCTTGGCCAGGTTTTTTTCTGGCCATTTTCTTCTCTTTCAATCGCATCTGAAACAAGGCGGTTCCAAAGATTAGGATCATGTTTTTTCCATTTAAGAAAGCCAAAATAGTTTCTTCCAAGACCTGGAGCAACATCTCCGTAAATAAGGGCCGCTTCAATAAGAAGAGTGCCCGAACCGCACATCGGATCAAGGAACATGGTTCTGGGTCCCAGATCTTTATTCCAACCGGAAAAATGCACAATTGCCGCTGCCAGAGATTCTTTCAGGGGCGCTTTGCCAGTGGCGCTCCGGTACCCCCTGCGATGCAGGCTCTCTCCGGAGAGATCAATGCTTATTGTTGCTTTTTCACCGTTTAAAAACAGACCGATTCTAACATCCGGCTGGCGGGTCTTTACATCGGGCCTTTTATCATATCGTTCCCGAAACCAGTCTGCCACAGCATCTTTTATTCGAAGCGCCGCAAATTTACTGTTTACTGCCTGAGAATTAACCACAGTGCAGTCTATGGCAAAAGAAGAATCAAGACCAAGGTGCTCATCCCAGTTAATCCCCAGGGCCCCCTTATAAAGTCTGTCTGTATCCGGAGCAGAAAATTCCAACAGGTTTAAAAGGATCCGGCTTGCAAACCTGGACCAGAGACATAAACTGTATGCGGTTTTAAGCGGAGCTTCAAAAGTTACGGCCCCATATAAGGTCTGGACATTTTTTGCTGAAAACGACTCTGCTTCTTCCGCCACAAGATTCTCAAGGCCTGAAGCACAGACAGCAACCAGATTGTATGTTTTTGTTGTCATAGTAAATAGAGGGAATGTTCAATGTTTATTTGTTTTTGACCTTCAATATTCATCTATTTTGCAACCAGTACGGTTGTGCATTAAAGAAGATCAGTAATAAAAACTGCTTTTTTACCCACAGGTTCTGTTGAAAAAGCCTTTCTTAAGAAGGGCTTTCATCCGGTTCCCTGACGGTTCCTAATCTTTTCGATCTGTGCTTCTCTTTTTTCATAAAGAGCTTTTTCCAATCCCACCTGATATTTACCGGGCTTGTTAAAGTTCAGGATTTCTGTGTTAAAATTGCTTAACTCTTTTTTAACCCTTTCCCGAAGTTCAGCCAAAGAGACCGGAGGCTCAGATACTTTCCCTTTTATCACAACCGGGACAAGCAGGTCAGAATAATCGGCGTCTTTTGAAACAGTTATTTCTTTCAGTTCTTCTGACAGCAAAAACATGATGCTGCTTTTTAAACCTTCTTTTTCATCATAAATAACATCCGCTATGTTTTTTCCATCTTTTCTGTAACGTCTGACCTGCTGAACACCGGGAATTGTGGTCTTTTCCGTCTGCTCTGAAATTTTAAGAACCGGCCTTAAAGTCCCGGAACTATTTTGTATGGCAGAAAGCTTATACACACCGTCATGAGCCGGTTGATCATAGGCCGTTACCAGGCGGGTTCCCACACCCCAGATATCGATTGGGGCCCGTTCTTTTTTTAATTTTGCAATCTGATATTCGTCAAGGTCATTACTCGCTACGATTTTTGTATTTTTAAAACCGTTTTCATCAAGGATCTTTCGCGCTTCTTTTGCCAGCGCCAAAAGATCGCCCGAATCTATTCTTATCCCTCCGAACTCATACCCCTTTGCTTCCAGCTCTTTTCCAACAAGCACACTTTTTCGAACCCCTTCAAGCGTGGCATAGGTATCCACCAGCAGAATGCTGTTGTTAGGAAGAACGCCTGCATATGCCTTAAATGCCTCCATCTCGTCATCAAAAGCCATCACCCAGCTGTGAGCAATAGTGCCTTTGACCGGAATGCCAAATATTTTTCCGGCAAGCACATTTGAGGTGGCCGCACAGCCGCCAATATACGCGGCCCTGCTGGCTGAAAGCGCGCCGTCCATTCCGTGAGCGCGGCGAAGCCCAAACTCAAGCACAGGGTCGTTTTCGGCAACCACGCACATCCGCGCCGCTTTGGTTGCGATAAGACTTTGAAAATTGATAAAGTTTAACAGCGGTGTTTCAAGGAGTTGACACTGAATCAGGGCTCCGGATATTCTCACCAGAGGCTCATACGGAAAAACAACAGAACCTTCTTTTACCGCGTCAATATCACAGGTCAATTCCATTGCTTCAAGAAAGGAAAGAAACCCTTCTTCAAAAAGTGGTAAATTATCGTTTCCCTTAAGATCAGCAAGATAATTCAGATCATCCTGTTTAAAGCCAAAGTTTTCCACAAACTCAACAAATGGATCCAGCCCGCAAAAAATTGAAAAACCACCCTTAAAGGGAAGTCTGCGAAAAAAAGAATGGAAAACCGCTTTTTGACGGTCCATACCCAGCTTCCAATATCCGTAAGCCATGGTAATCTGGTAAAGGTCGGTTAGTAGACCATAAGAATTTTTTGTCGCCATAATACTTTTTCTATTAATTTGTTTTTCACGTTAACCTCCTACCGAAGTTTTAACAAAGGCAGATACTATGTCTCACCCTCATTCCCCACTCCGCATTCAATCAAGCCAGGCGGTGATTTTTTCAGCCGGGACTCTGGTCCGCTCAAAAGTATTAAAAGCAGAATCTACGGAAGGATAACCCACAGCTATTCCGGCAACAAGTTCTTTTTCCGTAGAAACACCAAGCTGTTCTTTTATGTCCTGCTGACACACAATAACAACCGAAAGCCAGCAGGTACCCAGACCCAGAGAAGTTGCTGCCAGTAAAAAATTTTCAATTGCTGCTGCCATACTTAAGGTATACTGTTTATCTTCTCTTTTGTGGCTAACAAAGTACACCGCGAGAGGAGCATCACAAAACCGCAGACTTTTTTCAAGATAATCGTTAGGATCAAAACCATCTTTTTCCGCTGCCGCGATTATCGCCTGAAAAATTTCCTGCTGGCGGTTTCTGTAATCCTGAGGTAAATCGCTGAAGAGGTCTGTCTCCTGCATTCTTTCCGCAAATTTTTCCTGGCTGACATCATTCACCTTTTCAAGCTCTGTTCCAGAAAGAACAATAAATTCCCACGGCTGCTGATTGGTTGCGCTGGGCGCCCAGACAGCCGCTTCAAGACACTTCAGAACTAGTTCTTTTTCAGGCATCCTTTTTTCAAAAGACCGTATGGATCTTCGGAATTTAATAAGACTTAACATATCCATAAAAGCTCCCTTATTCAAAAGATGAACGTCCAACATCGAATAAAAAGCTACAGATTTTGTTTATGGTCCGAATAGAAAAACGCTTTGAAAATTCAAAGCGTTTTTCTAAACCCTCAAAAAAACTATAATTAAATTTTAGGTGATAATCTTACTTCCTGTTTCCTGTCCCGGCACAACGATGCGTGAAGCTTCTTCCTGTCTGGCTTTTTTTGCTTCCTCTATCATTCTATCTACAGTCGCGGTAATTGCTTCTGGAAATTTGTCTGCCGCCTCTTCAATATTGTTTGCTTCTATCATGCACTGAATCGGAAGCGGTCCTGAAGGAGACATCATCTGTGTCTGTCCCATAAAGATGTTGGTACGGCTTTCGTCTTTTGTGCCATCCGCTTTAACAGGGATAAGTTGTTTGATCGAACCCGTTTTAAGATCTGTATAGCTCTTTTCCTTAAAAAGATTATTTTTATCAAAAACAATCTCATCAGCCTGGTTCTGGTCTGTATCCGCCATAATATTTCTCCTTTTATATAAGTTAGGCCAAAGATAGTATCACAGAATACAAGAGTAACGCAACAACGCTTTTTTCTTTAAGAAACACTTTTATCCTGCATAAACTTTGGGCTAGGAGGCTGTCCGAGAATGGCTTCATCACGAGATTGAGCGAACATTTCGATGGCAAGGCGGAAAGGCCAAACACTATCAATGTCCAAAAAGCGATCTTTTGATCCGTTCAATCAGGTTTTCCTGCGGTGGCGAGCTTGACTGCGCCACCGGTTCTTTCTCCTGCCACCAGATAAGCCCCGAGGAGCTGAACCCGGTAATCGACAGCACCGCCGGAAAGAGCTTCCCGGTGATAAAAACCTTTGCCTGACAGGGGGCTTCCAGAATAATATCTACCTGCTTGATGCAGATTTTCTCTCTAACACTTACCGACGGCATTAGCACTGAATAGGGCATGCCCCCAAGAGACGCGCGCAGGTTCTCCTCATTGAGTCGGCCCGTAACTTTTTGGATCTGTTCCTCAATTTCTCTGTCAGGTGTATCCACAATAAAAAGCAGAGAGAAATAGTTCATGCTGGACTGCCCCGCTTTAGGCCTGGAAATTTTGCAGAGGCCATCCACCGGCCCCGAGTCTCGACAGTTAAAGGTAAAATCAAAAAAAGCGACCATGTCTTCTTTTTTAAACAAATCAACAGATTCCTGACTGACATCAATTGTATTTTCCCTCGACATTATTTTCCCTTTCCTGTCAATACAAAAATTAACTATACAGCATTATACTCTATCTAATCAAACAACATCTTGTATCCCTTTACAAGATAAAAATGAACACTGGGTTTTTTTGAGGGTTGGCAAAATTATAGCCACCCCCCTGTGTCAGGATAGTTGTCACATGTAAAAAGAAAAAGATTGGGTCATCTTTTGCAGAGAAGGTACAAAGCAATACGGGTAGAAGCGGATTCATATGCTCAGGAACTATCTCGATACATTCACCTAAATCCGGTACGAGCAGGTATGGCAGAAAAACCACATGAATACAGGTGGACAAGCTATCAGGGATATATAAACATAAAGAATAAACCGGAATCGCTGTATGCGGATTTTATACTTGGTCTGTTTAATAGAAAGTTAGCTGTAGCAAGAAAGCAGAACCTTCTCTTTGTTGAATCAATGACTGGATTGAAAATTGAAAGTCCTAAAATAACATCTTTGCCTCAACAATACTGGGTGAAGTTGAGTTTGTAAATGAGATACGCTCCAACTATATAGAAGAAACAGAAAAAGACCGTAATTTGCCTGATGTGATGAAATTTTATGAAAAACCGGAGATAACAAAAATAATTGAATGTATAGGAAAAGCAATACAGGAAGACCCCGTATTATTGAAACGTCTCCAGCTTTATATCTGTCATAAGTATAGTGGTCAAAAGCTGAAGGAGATTGGAAAACACTTTAATGTAGGTGAATCCGGTGTATCGCAATCAAGCCGTCGTGTTGCAAAGGAAATCGTAAAAGACAATAAACTGAAGAAAAGAATTAATAAAATCCTGGCCGAGCTGAAACTGTCAAGAGTGTAGCCATGACCCCTTTTTCTGCTCCTTCTTTTATTCGGCCGCGACTTCTGCTCCTGGGCCTGTCCCGGAGGACTGTTTTTAGACCTTCTTTCAAAAGTATCCCTGTTCAAGGGCAAAATAAAGGGAAATTCCGAGAAATACTCTCTTCCCTGAGATATATCGTTCTACTGGCAGGCATTACTTTTATATTTTTATTAAATAATCCCAGATGGGCCATCCTCATCAGGATCGGGGAATTCTTTATTTCCATAAAACTGACCTTTGGACATGCAGATACCTTCTGTCTGATAAGAACAACATTTATAATTATTGGATTTTACTTAATAATTGTTATTCCGCACTTCTGGTGCCGCTACCTGTGCCCCACCGGCGGAATGCTGGAAGCTCTCAAAAAGATCTCTTTGTTTAAATATAGTATGACAGATCAGTGCAATCAATGCGATACGTGCCGTAAAGCCTGTTCAGTAAAAACCCGTCCTGGAGAAATTAACTGCACCAACTGCGGCGACTGCAAAAATACCTGTCCGGTTGAGGCAATTACCCTTAAAAAGGGCTATTAAATATAAATAACGATACTCTTCCAACCTAAATCCACCCGGTGAAAGACTTTCCCCCGGGTGGATTCTGTTTTACGTATGATCTCCTTTGCGATTTAGAACTGCATTCCAACAAGGAACCACCTCTCCCTGTATTCCCCGCTGTGCGGGATCTGCGATAAGCAAAAAATGATTATGGATCAATTTTTTTCATATCAAGGATAGGAATTTATCCCTTCAGGAGTATTTTTTATGTTTTTGTTTCACCTTTAGCCCGCTTCAGCGAAATGCGGAATCTGAAAGCTTGTAAAGGTGGCAGTTCAATTTCCACGCTCCTCAAAACGTTATTGTAAAATTAAGGCTAAAGATGTAAGCTTATGGATCTATCAGTATAAATATAATCACCTTTCATATATTTTCGAATAATGCAATTATCTATAAAAAAAATAACCCTTCCTTGCAAATCCGATTAAAAAAACGTTATAATATGTGTTAACACCGACAATAAAACTGTTAAGACAATTAACACTTTTCTAAAAAAACAATGACAAAAAACCTACTCACAGAATCTAAGGCAAATTTTCAGCAAATTCTTGAAAATATGGTTGACGGTCTTTTTACGGTCGACAAAAACTGTGTTATTACTTACTGGAATAAAGCTGCAGAAGATATTTTCGGTTACAAAAAAAAGGAAATAATAGGCAAAAAATGCGATTATCTAAACAGCCCCACCTGCATGGGCTCAAAACTTGCAGATAAAAATGGCAAATGCAGTCTATTTGCAAATGGTAAAGTAGTCCGCAAGCGCTGTATTTACAATACAAAGGACGGTGCTGTCAAGCACCTGTTAAAAAATGCCCAGCTTTTAAAAGATAAAGATAATAACATCATCGGCGGTATTGAAAATATCGTTGATATAACCGATCAGGTCGAAAAGGAGCATGAAATAGCATTACTCAGAGAAAAATTAAAAGGGAAAAGTTCCTTTTACAAGATCATCGGCAACCATTTTACCATGCAGAACATCTATTCGCTGGTAGAACTGGCAAAAGACAGCAGTGCCTCGGTACTGATTACCGGTGAAAGCGGAACGGGAAAAGAACTTGTGGCTCACGCGATACATCATTCAAGCAACCGCAAAAAAAAGCCATTTGTAAAAGTAAATTGCGCTGCCTTTGCTGAGACACTGCTCGAGAGTGAACTCTTTGGGCATGTAAAGGGTGCTTTTACAGATGCCATTAAAAACAGAAAAGGCCGCTTTGAAGAAGCCGCTGAGGGAACGATTTTTCTCGATGAGATCGGTGATATTCCGATTAACCTGCAGGTAAAACTTTTAAGAGTCCTGCAGGAAAAAGAAATAGAACGTGTGGGAGACAATCAGACGGTTAAAGTCAATGTCAGGATAATCGCGGCTACCAATAAAAATATCCCACAATTAATCAGCAAAAATAAATTCAGAGAAGACCTCTTTTACCGAATAAATGTTATACCTATAAATATACCGCCGCTGCGGGAACGTACAACGGACATCCCCCTGTTAATAGATCATTTTATTAAACAGTTTAATGCTGAAACAGGAAGACAGATCGTTGCCTGTGATAAAAAAACATTAAGCCGGTTGATGACCTACGAATGGCCGGGTAACGTAAGAGAACTTGAAAATACCATAGAATTTGCATTCGTCACATGCCGGACAGACTGTATTCGAACCACAAACATCCCGGAACAGATCAATTTCTCAGGGCCAAAAATAAAACGGCATGGAAAAGATCATGCAATAGCCAAAACGGACATTATACAGGCTTTAAAAACAACAAACGGGAACAAGACCCGGGCAGCAGAACTCCTCGGTTACAGTAGAATAACGCTTTGGAAAAAAATGAACAAACTTGGACTGACTGAAAAAAATTATTAATTTTTGAAGGAATTACGATGAAGAAGACTCTAATCAGAGCTGCTATTATTTCAGTATTAACCTTCAGTATATCAGTATCTCTTCAGATAAACCCAAAATATTCCTTCTCCGCATCGACCTATCAATTTCAGTTTTTAGACAACAGCAATAGCCCAAAAACAGCATTTTCCCAGGGAGAACTGATACGCTATAAACTGGACTTAGACTTTGAATTTATCACCCTAATCATTTCCAGAATAAAAGTGAAGTACCAGGGGGCACCGGCTGAGGACCTGGGCTATAAAGTCAACCTTTTCATCCCTGGAATAAGCTCTGAACTCAGGTCTTTACAGTCCCGAAGTATAAGCACCATTGATATTGCTGAATCCTTTAGCTCCGCTCAGACCTGGGAAGATTTTGTCCCCGCAACCGCCTGGGACACTACGCAAGTGACTCTCAACATGCTCACCATACCCGGAACGTTTAACCTGATCGAAAGAACCTTCACTGTTGAAAATGATGATGTAGACGACGATGATATTGATAGTAGCTCCTACATCTGCAGTGCATGCCATCAGGGCCTGTATTACGGCTGGAGAGCATCAAAACATTCTCCTGCCGTAGGATGTGAGACCTGCCATGGCTCCGGAAAAAACCACATACTGACCCAGTCATCGGACGATATCAAAACACCGGGTTCTGCTGATTTTTGCAATGTATGTCATTCCAGAAACAATGCTAATATCGTAGAAGCCGAAAGCGGCTTTATCAAACACATGCAGCAGAAAAATGAGATCTCATCAACGGGTCACAGCAGGCTGAATTGTTTAACCTGTCACAGCCCCCATTACGGACCTTCCGCCGGATTAAACTTCGGCATAAAAAGAACCTGCAGCAGCTGCCATACAGACACGTCGGTATGGCAGATCATGCAGCAACTTGACTGCATTGACTGTCATATGCCCTATGCCATCGAAAATAATACTTCATCTGGAACCGGAAATTATAAAAAAGGAGATGTGCGCTCCCACGTCGTCAGGATAAAAGGAACGGACAGCCCTGAAGATATGTTTGATTTCAACCGGACAAAACTGGCGCTTGACGAAACAGGAAAGCCCTTTTTAACCGTAAACTTTGCATGTCTGACCTGTCATAACGGAACAGACGCGGGCTTTCAGAACTATGACGCCATGCAATTTACCCATGGACTGATACACTGATGAAAAGACGGACACATTATATCCTTATAATATTAGCCCTGGCTCTTTCCGGATGCCTTGCATTACCTGTCAAACCGCAGCAGTCAGTCAAAGACCCGGTTAAAATGGTTCTGATACCGGAAACGGAATACCAGATGGGGGCAAAGTCAAGAGATCATGATGAACAGCCGGTTCACACGGTCAGGCTCAAACCATTTTTAATGGATATTCACGAAGTAACCATAGCGCAATACAAAAAATTTCTGGATGAAACGGATTTCCCGGAACCGGACTTCTGGCATCCGGAACTGGATAAAGACAATGAGCCCATTGTCGGGGTGACCTGGTATGAAGCGGCGGCTTATGCTGCCTGGACAGGAAAACGCCTTCCCACCGAAGCAGAATGGGAATGTGCTGCACGCGGAAAAACAAAAGATTATATTTACCCCTGGGGAAATACACCGGATATCCAAAAAGGCAATTACAGTTCTTTCGGAATCATGCCGGTGATGAGTTTTCCCCCTGATGAAACCGGTCTGTATGACATGGCCGGCAATATATGGGAATGGTGTGCTGACTGGTATGATAAAAGATATTACAGTCTCTCACCGGGGAAAAATCCAAAAGGTCCGCCCATGGGTGTACACAAAGTACTGAGAGGCGGTGCCTGGTACTGTACGGAACAGCAGGTCCGAACGGCAAACCGCTACTATTCTCTGCCGGATGCGCGCAGTTTTCATGTGGGGTTCAGATGTGTAAGAACTGTAAATAATTGATCTATATTAATATAGCAGTGGCACACCATCAACCTTAAAACAATTTTAAATAAGGAATCTTAATGCATTATACAGAATCATGTCTTTACAGACAATATGCAGATAGAGTCATCCGCTGTTTATTTTTGATGATTATTTTTTGTCTCCTTTGTTACCCCCATGAAGCCATAGCTGTTGATGAAGACAACTGTCTTTTCTGCCACGGATACAGAGGCTTGAGCTACATCAATGAGTCGGGTGAGTTTAAACTGCTTTATGTAACCGAAGACACATACATCAACAGCCCCCATGGCAACTTAAAATGTACGGATTGTCACACAGAGATCAAAAAGTTTCCGCACGATAATCCTGTTCAGGTAAACTGTCTGATCGTTTGTCATATGGACGAACCTTCATCCGGTCTGCCCTTTTCACATCAAAAAATCGGGGATTATCTGGACCGCAGTGTTCACGGTAAAACAGATAAAGATAATAACCCGAAGAAACACGCTGAGGATTATCCCGATTGTGTTACCTGTCACCTTGACCCTTTATACAGACCGCTGGAATTCGTAAAACAGGATATGAAGGGACTCAAGGAAAAAACCGTTGAAAGATGCGCCATATGCCATGAGGAAAAGGACTTTATGAGTAAGTTCTATAATCATTTCACTTCACGCATGCAAAAACAGCGCAAGCCTCTTGAAGTCGTCAAAATGTGCGATCAGTGCCATGGAGATACCGAAATGATGGCCCGGCATGATCTGCCGAACCTGATGAAAACCTACCTTGAGACCTATCATGGAAAAGCCGTTTATTTTGGAGACGAACACGCTGCTGACTGTAATGACTGTCATGTCCTCCCTGGTGAATCCATCCACAATGTACTCTCTATGGATAATCCGGATTCAGCCTCATACAGAGATAATATCTATAAAACCTGCTCTGACGTTAGCTGTCATCCTGATGCAGAATTAAATCTTTCCGGCTATAAGGCGCATGTTCTTCTTGAGCCTGGTAAAAATCCGGTGGAATTTTATGTGTGTGTCTTTTTTGTCCTGTTAACGCTGGGAAGTTTTATCCCTTTAATGATATTTACAGTACTTGACATGGCCCGTAACGTCTTTCCAAACGCTGCTCTATTTAAAAATAGATTGGGAAATAAAGATGCGAAAAATTAAGATAAAAGAAAAAGACGGGAAACTGTTTTTTGAAAGACTTTCACTCAACGAACGGATTCAGCATATTTTTCTATTTGTATCTTTTACGATGCTGGCTGTAACCGGCCTGCCCCTAAAATTTCACCATACGGATTGGGGATCATGGCTATACTCAATGGTTGGCGGAATTAACTATGCACCTTTGATACACCGTATCAGTGCAGTCATCATGACAGTCACTTTTCTCTATCATGTGGGGTATGCGGTTTACTGTGCGTGGAAGAACTATCTCAAACCTCTAAAAGACAAAGGTGAACTCACCCTTATAAAGGGTATCCTGGCACTCCTTGAGCTGCCAATGGTGCCAAACCTGACAGACCTCAAGGAACTGTTCTCTACCCTAAAATATTTTCTTTTTATCACCGATAAACCGCCAAGCCTTGTAGCTCACGGCCTGAAAGAAAAATTTGGTTATCTGGCTGTTTTCTGGGGTATGCCGGTTATCGGAATATCAGGATATTTTCTCTGGGGAGAGACTTTTTTTACACAATATTTTTCAGGACATGTCCTTAACTTTGCCTATATTGCCCATAGCGACGAAGCGTTTCTTGCATCTATCGTAATCTTTATCTGGCATTTATATAATGTCCATTTCGCACCGGCTGTATTTCCAATGGGAAGAGCCTGGCTCGACGGCTATATGAGTGAACGTGAAATAATCCAGTATCACTATTTTGATTATGTTAAAGCCATGAAGGCTTCCGGGCTGGAAGACAAGATCCGCGATCAGCAGACACCTTCTGAATTCAAGGGCGGATTTTTTAAAAGCTGTTTTGAAAAACTTTACATGGGACTAATGATTATTGCCATCTGTTACGCAACCGTCATTATCAGCAAGGTCATTTATGAATCTGTTTTTGTGCTTGGATACCAGGTCGTTACAACTGAGCCGGAGATTGAAGAACCTCTTATCGAACCCCAGTTTCTTGAAGAGATAAGGCTTGAAAATACGGATAAAACAGAATTATACCGGGGATACCGGTTCGTCAGAGAAAAAGCGATTAAAGATCACTACCACCGGATTGAACTCCAGATCGGACCGGAAAAAATTTCTCACTGTATCACCTGCCATGGTGATCTGCCCCATGCAAAATCAACGCATGTCAGATCATTTTTAAACATGCATAACCTTTATTTTGCCTGCCAGACTTGCCATGTCAGGCCCAAAAACGAAAAAAAGAATCTTTTTTATTACTGGTATAACAAGAACGACGGAACACCAATCTTTAATCCTGAAATAGGAAACAAACCCATTGATGAATTAAAGATCAAACTGGCCCCCTGCGAAGAATGCGATACCCGGCCCGGACAAAAAGATATTCAGGCAGCAAGAGATAAAACAAATCTTTATATGAACACCCTTCAGAAACCGGAGACAACTACAGCTGAAAAGAAAAAGATCGTCAAAAAAATCCATGAAAATGTCTCGGAAAAACCTGTAGGCTGCGAAGAATGTCATACACGCAAAAAACCATTACTGCCGCTTGAAAAACTGGGCTATCCAAAATACAGGGCCGAACAGGTCGCAAGCGACCAAATCACTAAAATGATAAAAGAATATAAAGAATTTCACACCCCGGCTTTTCTTGAACCGGGTAAATATCGAAAAGACAAAGAAAAAAATAATGAAAATTAAGTTTTGTTTACTATTAAGTGTTTTCCTTATAAGCAGCCTGCCGTCATTTTCATATGGCGAAAAACCACCGGCAATAAAAGCAAAACACCTTTACGATATCACTGCTGATTTCTGTCATCCAAGTGATCTGTCAGTGGGACCGGATGGCCGCATTCATATTCTCGACGGTACCAACAACCGTGTGGTAATATATAACCCGGTAAACAAACAGATTTCATCCTTTAAAATAAACAGCAAACAAAACGTCATCAGCCATCCCCTTGGAATTGACGTTGCTTCGAACGGGGATATTTATATTGCAGATTCTGGAAATCATTGTATCAGGATCTTTACTCCCGAAGGCAAAGTAAAAAACACCTTTAAGCTCAATTCAAATAATACGGACCCCACAGACATCGTCACAGACCTCAATTTAAACCGATGTTATGTCATTGACAATGACAATCACCGTATTCTTGTCTATGACCTGAAAAATTTTAATCTGATTGATACCTGGGGGGAAAGCGGTGAAAAACCCGGGGAATTCCAGTACCCTTTTCTTGCTGCGAAAGACAGCACCTCTACCCTGTATGTGGTAGATGTACTGAATACACGGGTACAGGCGATCAATCCCGAAGGACGGACCATGGCAACCCTTGGGAAATGGGGGGTTAATGCCGGTCAGTTTTACCGGCCCAAGGGCGTCACCATTGATAAAAAAGACCAAATCTATGTAAGTGACAGCTACCTGGGTGTGATCCAGGTATTCAAGAGATACCGGAAATTTCTGGGCGTTTTAACAGACGAAAGCGGGAATCTTTTAAAACTCAAAACTCCCACCGGTATCGGCATAGATAAAACCCAAAAACTGTATATTGTTGAAATGATCAGAAATTGTGTATCCGTATATCAGATAATAGAATAATACAAATGTTTTCAAATATAACACATTTAAAGTATAAAATCTCAGTCAGGCTGATCTTCATCCTGATACTTATCGTCTGCCAGTACACCCCCGCACTCGCACAGATGATCCATACCGGAAAACCGGATACTGCAAAAAAATGTGCGGTCTGCCATTTCCAGTGGATAAACACATTCTACAGTGAACAAAAGGACGGACAGCTGGCTGTCCGTCCACAAAACAAGCAAGTCGGGACCCGAGAGATGTGTATATCATGTCATGACGGATCCATTATTGATTCCCGTCGAAATTTATTTCATGGATATGAACATAAGATCGGAGAAAAACCTTCAGAAAGAGTACAGATACCGGAAGAATTCCCTCTTGATGAGAACGGTTTAATACAGTGCGCAACCTGTCACAGCCCGCATTCACTTCCCAGCGATACGGAAAAAACCTACGGACTCTTTCTTCGGGCAAAAAATATCGGATCGTCCATGTGCCTCATCTGTCACAAAGATAAATCTGCTGATAATGTAAAAGGCAATCATCCGCTCAAAGTCGAGCTTCCGGTCGACACTGCCAAAATAACCTTAAATGGTGGTAAAACTGATTCGAAAAACAGACTTATCTGTGAAACCTGCCATATGCCTCATGGCGCTCCGAATGAAAAACTTTTAATTCTCCCGGTCAAAGATACAGCTTCCAGCTCAATTTTATGCGAACTTTGCCACAGTGACCGGCCGGCGCTCAAAAACAAAGATACGTACCGTAACAGTCATACCCTGAACACACCTGCCGCAAAGATCTCCATTCCGTATAAATTTTCATCGGGCGAAACACCTGGGCAGGGTAAAAACAAAGAAATTATCTGCATGACCTGTCACAAAGTCCACAACGCACCCGGGGCGAAAGGCCTGCTTTTAACCGACAATACCAAAGATGTCATGTGTACCGAATGTCACGAACAGCAAAAAAAGATCAAAGGATCCACACACGACCTGAGTTTATCCTCTCCTGAGACAAAAAACATCCTGGGCAGCAAAGCGGCTTCAACCGGTCCCTGCTCAGTCTGCCATCTGACCCATTACGGAAAAGGACCGCTTCTATGGTCAAGACAGATTAAAAGTTCCGGTTCTTCCCCCGATGCCCTTTGTATAAGCTGTCATGCAAAAGGTAAACCTGCTGAAAACAGTCTGCCTCAGGATTACTCCCATAAAACAGGGATTGAGCTTTCTTCAAAAATGCAAAATAAAAAACTGCCGCTTTATGATACCGCAGGCATAGAAAAATCTGACGGGATCATCAGCTGCATGACCTGTCATAACGTGCATGACCCGGCACCGCTGACCTATGAAAAAGATAAAAAAGGCATAAAACACGGGAACTTCTTAAGGCTCAGCAAAAACGGAAAAACAGATCTGTGTGTTCACTGTCATTCATCAAAAAAATTGATTGCGGGCACGGATCACGACCTGTCTTTTTCTAATCCGGACTATTTAAAACAGCATTCTCTTAAATCCGGACAAACCGGTATCTGCAGCGCCTGTCACAGCGCACATAATGCAAAGACAGAAAAATTCATCTGGTCAGCTCCGTTGGGTCCATTAAAAACAGAGGGCTGGACCACCCCAGTTGAAACCGGGGATCACCTGATGATAAAACTCTGTACCGGCTGCCATACCACTGAAGGCTGCGCATCAGAAAAAGTCCCGGTTAGGGGTCTTCACCCGGACGCGTTCACCATCTCTGAAAATATAATAAATACGGATCACACAGACATCCTTAAGGAAAAATTTTCTTTTTACAGTCCCGACGGCAAAAAAGACGGCCCTGGAAATATTGTCTGTTCAACCTGTCATGATCCGCACCAATGGAATGGAGACAAAAAGACAAAAGGAAACAATGAAAAGCTGGAAGGCGACGTCACCAACAGCTTTTTACGTGCTGATCTTCCGGACATTCTCTGTGCTTCCTGCCATGGGCAGGAAGGCCTGTTCAACTTTAAATATTTCCACAGTCCAATAAGCAGAAAAGTCAAAAAAGAACCGTTTCCTTTTTAAGGATAACTAAATTTTAAGAAAAAATGATTAATAATAAAACACAGACTATGACTACTAAAATATCAGCTTACAGCACCCTGTTATTTATTTTGCTCTTTAGTGCTGGAATAACGTCTGCTTTTGCAAAAGACAAAATCATTGATCCGCACTGGACCGGTAAGCACTGTAACGAATGCCATATAGACGGAAAAGCACCTGTCCTGAAACATAATGCAGATCCGATAAAATTATGTCTCAGGTGCCATGAAAAAGAACACGGCAGCACAGACATCCATCCCGTGGGAATACGCCCCGGTGAGAAAATGCAGAAAAACATCCCGGAGGGCTGGCCCCTTCACAACAACAACTTAAGCTGTTTAACCTGCCATGAACCGCTGATACAGATGCATGAAAATCCCGGCAGCCAAAAAACAAATCCTTATTTTTTAAGGGGGAAACAGTACGAAAGCATTAAAGATTTCTGTTTTAACTGCCACCTGAGCAATGCCTTTAAAAAAACAAATCCCCATGAGCAGTTAGACCCGGATAATAAAATAATCGAAACCCGTTGCCTGTATTGTCACCAGACCCTTCCCAATCCTGCCCGGGCTGAAACCATCGGTGACGTGACCTTTGTCAGCAACCGGACAGATATCTGCCTGGGATGTCACGCAGGTAAATCGTCACAGCATCCTGCAAAAGCGGACCACCTGGTCGACCTCCCTGCTGACATTAAACCGGACGGCCTTTACTTTCCTGTGGTTCAGGGAAAAATATTTTGCGGCACCTGCCACAATCCGCACCAGAAAGGAGTCATTAAAAGAGAAAAAGCCGCTGTCGGAGCAGGCTCAAAGTATTTTCTGCGAAGTGAAAGCACGTATAAGCTCTGCATTGCCTGTCATCTAGACAAAAAGATCACTGCTGC
Organism: uncultured Thermodesulfobacteriota bacterium; assembly: GCA_964387595.1. Lineage (GTDB taxonomy): Bacteria > Desulfobacterota > WTBG01 > CAIYCZ01 > CAIRTM01 > JAHEEI01. The sequence continues at coordinate 22,086 of CAYLYF010000012.1, forward strand.
AAAAAAGCCCTCTCCTGCACCGGATCTTCTCAGAAAAACACCGGGTCCAATGACCGACCATAAACCCTGGAAAGAAAAAAAATGCAAGATCTGTCACACAGCAGATCCTGAGAACCGGGGCACACCGCTTCCTGTGGATCTTTGCTTCAGAGAAGGATGCCACAAACCTGTGCTGATAAACAACCGTTTTATCCACGAATCTTCTGTAACCCAAAACTGCTACTTCTGCCACGAGTCCCATACGGCCGGCTTTGACAAGCTGTTAAGAGTTAACCAGGAAAAGCTCTGCTACACCTGCCATCCTATGCTGCCGGACCATAAAGATCAGGTCCGGATCTTAAAACAGGATAAAAATCTACACCCGGATTTCAACCATTATCTCCAGCAGGCAGACCTACCGGACAAGGATGCCTGTTCTTTTTGTCATGACCCGAACCATAGGAAACATATCCGCACCCTGTTTCCCGGCGTATGCTCAGACTGCCATATCTTTCTGAACAGAAAATTATCAATTGATTCAAACTCTGGTTCTGATATACATATAGTTAATAAAGAAAAACAATGCTCTGAATGCCATAATCCGCATGCCAGCGAACATCATTACCAGCTTAAAAAGCCTTTGGATACTTATTAAGGGACCCCATGAGAAAAAAGTTTTTACTTCTGTTCTTTTACGCACTAATCACTGTTTGTCTTTTGCCGCTGCTGATCACTGCGGGCTGCAGAACTTTTTTTGAATCTGAAGAACCGCTGCCAACAATTGAAGGCGCTTTTTACACCGGAACGGATTCATGCGTTCCCTGTCATGATGACATCTATGTTCATTACAAACAAACCGTTCACTCAAGACTCGACAGGTCTGAGATACAGGGGTTTGTTAAAGGCTGTGAAACCTGTCATGGCCCCGGCAGCCTTCACGTCCAGGCAAAAGGCGGCTCTGATAACATCCTCAACTTTTCACGGCTTTCAGCGGCTCAAAGCTCTGAGATCTGTCTGGAATGCCATCGCGGTGCTCCGGTAATGAACTGGCGCGCCAACAGCCATCTCTTAAATGATGTGGGATGCAACGAATGTCATAAATCGCATAAAGTATCCGGTGCTAAAATGGTTTATCTTGGGGACCCGGATATCTGTTTCACCTGTCATCATGAAAAACGCGCTCAGCAGATGCTTCCATCGCATCACCCCATAAAAGAAAAAAAGATGAAATGCGGCAGCTGTCATGAAAATCACGGCACTGAAAACAATAATTTAAAGGGTGAAACCTTAAATGACGTATGCTCCGATTGCCATGCTGAATATCAGGGCCCGTTTACTTTTGAACATGACCCGGTCGTTGAGGATTGTTCGATCTGTCATGAGCCCCACGGCACGATTGCCAATAACCTATTAAAACAGAATCAGCCTTTTCTTTGTCTAAGATGTCACCGCGGACACAGTGAAAACAGAGAGGCCGGTGTACACCCTGCTTCATCAGCATTGTTAACATCCTGCACCCAGTGTCATTCAAAAGTACATGGAAGTGATCTGCCGTCACAGCTTAACAGCAACGGTTTAACCAGGTAAAAAAATGCGAAGATTTAAAATATCATATATTTTCTGTACAGCAATAACAGCCCTGATCCTATTCACCACGATCACGCCTGTTTATTCACAGGACAATAACACGATAACCGAACATGAATTATTCACAGATATTTCAACCGGCTACCATTTTTACAATAACAGCGGCTACCATGGAAAAGTTTCTGAATATTTAATTCCGGATTCCGGGTTTGATGCCACAATACTTCTTGATGGATCCAGAAAAAACAATTATTTTTCTCTTTCAAGTGAGATCCTGGACAAAGACGATCAAACCCATCTTTTAAATCTTGACCTGCAGCGATATTTGATAATGGATCTGTCCTATATGAAATTCCGTCATTTCCTGGACCACGATCCTCTTTCAAACCAGGACTTTTTCACGGATTACAATAGAGGCGAAGATAACGGCATTACCATCGAAGAAATAAAAGCGGACAACACGATCCGTATTCCAGCGCTTCCTTTTCTCAAGTTCTTTGCCAACATTCGAAAATATAAAAAAGAAGGGACGAAACAGACAACAACCGTTTCAAAGGATTGTTCGAGCTGTCATGTCAGTTCTGTAAATAAAAGGGTGAATCAAAGTACAGATGATATCATTCTGGGTTTTGAGGGAACCCTGAAAAAAATCACTTTTAATTATGAGTACTCCGGCCAAAGGTTCTATGAAGATGCCTCAGCACCAAGATCAGATTACGGTCAAGGTGCTTCTTTTTACCAGTTCAGCGGTATAAATTCATACGGGGATACTCCTGACTTTAAAAAAGATGCCCATAAAATCAGTCTCCGCTCACCGCTTCCCTTTTCTTCATCGATATTTGCTTCATATCAGTTCGGCAAAAGAACCAACCGGGATACCCACAACGATATTGATTTTTCAAGTTTTTCGGCACGTCTCTATAAATATTTCTCCAGGTTTTTGTCATGCGATCTCTTTTACGGAAACTACCAGATGGACAGCCGTCTGAATGGTTCTTTTGAAAGGGACATTGAAAAGGGCGGAATAGATATCAAAATAAAATTTTTAAAACGGACTTCCGCTAAAATCACATACAGATGGGAAGACATTGACAGAAATAATTTTTCAGAAGATCATACCCGGAAAACCATATACAAAGCAGCATTAAATACCCGGATTATGCGAAAGCTACGTCTCCATATCCGTTATAAGAAAACCCGTATCAGTGAACCTTTTGCGCTTGTAGATAATGCCTTTACTGAAAGTATTATTAAAACGACACTTCCAAAAGATGAAAATCAGATATATGCATCATTAAACTGGAATCCCTATTCCGCCTTTTCACTCAACTCAAGCATCCGCTATACAAATTCCAGAAATACCGAATACAACATTGACGAGGACCTGTATGAATTTATCATTAGTTCATGGTATATGCCTTTTCAGCGCTTAACGCTCATGGGGTCCTTTACCCTTTTTAAAAACGAGATAGATACCGGATCTGCATATAAACCCTTTCATCTGAGTGATGATGAAAGTCTTATTTTTTATGACAATGTTCCCTATGACAGCCTGAGTCATTCAATTTATCTATCTGCCACTTACATTTTCAGCCCCCGGCTTGCACTGACCGGGGACATAACCTTTATTAACTGCAGTGCAGACTTTGACAACATGCTGAACAACAATAATATCGGTGATTATTCTGACCTGGATATAGATCAGATGCAGGCATCAGCGGGATTCACCTACTTGATTAACCCCAGGATGTCACTTTACGGAAAATATATTTATCACGAGTATGAAGATCAGGAAGAAAGCGCTTTTGACGGCGAATACAGCCTCATCAGCTTTGGTCTTAACTACTCTTTTTAATACAGGAGGACTCCCTGTGAAAAGATTATTTTTTAGTACTTTTTTAATCCTTTTATTGATCCTGCCATGTACTGCCCGGGCAATAATCGTAGACCTTTCTGACAATCAGATAAAAGAAGCCGAAAATTTTGGGATTCTCCATAAAGAAAAAACCGGTGTCTTGTTGAACAACCATTACAGCGTGGGAAAGGCTGATGTCTTCAGCGAACACGCCATCGTCCGCAGTAAATGGCATAAATTAAGCCTGATGACCGCATTTAAAGGTGAACACTTAAGTGAAAAACAAAGAGCAGATATCTTAAATGACCCATGTCTTCAGATAGACATCATCATGTTTGGTCATTCAATCAGATTTGCAAGTGATTATCAAGCAAAAATAATTAATCATGGAAAAGAAATACTTCCGGAAAAGATCCATGCTGATCATTTTCAGGTCGAAAAACACAAGAAAAATCGTTTCGCGGGGTTCCCGGCGTACAGAGCCACCATCCGCACATATTTCAGCTATGATCTTATCGATCCCGCATGCAGCCTTACACTGATAATTAAAAAAAACGGATCTCAAAAAAAGATCAGGGTAAATCTTGAAAATTATAAGTAAAATCAGAGCCTTATCAGCCTTGCCAGCTTAATATTTAGATGCTATAAAACAAGATAGAACAATACTTTTTAACAACACCTTAATCTTATCAGTAATTAACGTTAACACTGTTAACACTTAGTTTAAAGATATTAACACTTTACAAGTCGGCAGTTAGTGTAATATGCTGATTAATAGTTACAATCAGCTGCAAATACAGTTAATTACAACATAGCCTTACAGAAAGATGTTTTGGCACACTCCATGCATCACAACTCGTAAAGGTTACAACCCATATTCAGAAAATAGAAACGGTAAAAAAATGCGACCCTTACAAAAAAATAACCTTTATCTGTTATTTATGATAATAGCCCTGGTCTCAACCGGCTGCGAAATAGTCGTCGACCCTGCTGAAACCGGCTGTGTCAGCTGCCACACGGACAAGGAGCTTTTAAAAGAAATTGCCGATCCCATCGAAGCCGAGGAAGGCACGGGCGAAGGCTGAGGCGGAGATGTGGTTCCGTTGGAACCATGGAAAAGAGTATATATAAATGATGACTTTTTATCAATAAATGATGACTTTTTATCAGAGGATAAACACGGAAATATCGAATGCAACTGGTGTCACGAAGGAAATGAGAATGCTACCAATAAGCTTGATGCCCATGAAGGACTGATCACATTCCCAAGTGAATACCCGGAATATACCTGCAAAGGCTGTCATGAAGAAGAACATGCCAATAATAAAACCAGCCTTCACAACAGCCAGGAAGGCTATTTTGAACGTTTCAAAATTAGAGCCGGATATGACATGAGAGACGATGGTCATGCTCATTTACTCCAGGAATTTAAAGATGAATGCGGTGTGTGCCATACCAGCTGCGGCCAGTGCCATGTATCCAGACCCATAACTGTTGGAAGCGGCCTTAACTGGGGACATGAATTCAGAAGAACCCCGGATCTAACCACAAACTGCACCGCCTGCCACGGCTCACGTGTTGGTGAAGAATATACAGGGGCACATGAAGGTCTTCAGCCCGACGTACACTATGTGCCCAATGCAAAACGCTGTGAATTCTGCCACAAAGCATCTGAGCTACACGGCAATGCAGAAAATGACAGGACCTACCGCTATGACGAGAACAAAACGACCGGTATCGGCTGTGAACAATGCCACTACAAAAAGGACGACATCTTGGTCGAAGAAATAAACGGATATCACAGTCAGCACTGGAAAGGAGACTCCGGCGTCACCCTCACCTGCCAGGTCTGTCATTCACAACCTTACAAAAACTGCAACGGCTGTCATGTGGCTGGCAGCGGCATTACCGGATCATCATACCTGACCTTTGAAATCGGAAAGAACTACTTAAAAAGCACCAATGACCGTTATAAAAATTATGATTATATCACCGTACGCCATATACCCATAGCACCGAACACCTTTGAACCCTGGGGCGTGGATGATCTGCCGGACTTTGAAAACAGCGAACCCACCTGGAAGCTGACCACCCCCCATAATATTAAACTCTGGACACCCCAGACAACGGTTGAAGAGGGCCAAAGCTGCGGCATCAGCTGTCATGACACCTCCTATTATCTGACAGATGAGGATATTGAGCTGTATGAAAATGCGAATTACAACGAAACAACAGGAGAAACCGGCTACGGCTATGATGATATCAGCCGAGAAAGAAAAGCGAATAAAAATGTAATTATTAATTAATACCAAAAGCTTTTAAAAAAGCTGAAAATATAGATATCACCCTATGCAACGTTGTTTTAGTTCTTTAATAAAACAACTCAAGAAATACATTAAATAAACAGATCAAATATGAAAACAAATTGAAACAAATAAAAACAACTAAAGGAGAAGAATGATCATGTTAAAAAAATGCAAACTCACAATTATCTTAATCGCAGCAATTATGATGTTAGCTGGGTGTGGCGAAGACGAATTTGAAATACTCAGTACAGCCGGTGATGAATATTTAAGCACCTATCTGACCCCGGCAAATGACGCAAGCCCAAACATATCAATGACGGATCTGTTAGTACTCATTAACGGCAATGACCCGCCATACATTATTGACTGGCGTTCAGCAACTGACTTTAACCTAGGACATATCGAAGGCGCAATAAACATGGCGGCAACAGACCTGGATACAAAGCTTGACACTTTGCCCACGGATCAGCTTATTGTTAATGTCTGCTACTCCGGGCAAACCGCAAGTATGATGACAGCTATTATTAACCTTATTGGTCAGGACCCTGACTATGCCGGTCTTGAAGCCAGAAACCTGCTTTACGGAATGTGTAATTTTGTAGCGGTACCTGGTGATATTCCCAAGACAACCAATTGGGTAAATCAAATTGCTACAGACGAATACACCGCACAGCTTGAAACAACCACAAACACAACAACAACAGTTTACGACTTTCCGGAAATTTCAACCGGTGAAACCACACTTGCAGGCATTATCAAAGCAAACCTTGATTCAGCAGTCGCCGGCTGGAACATTCCCGCTGCCACAGTATTTTCAGCACCCGATGATTATTTCATTATAAACTACTGGCCTGCTGCAGAATACACTGATCCCGGACATGTTCCCGGAGCGTTTCAGTTTACACCAAAGACTTCCCTGTTAACAACATCAACGCTTAACCTTTTACCCACAGATGAGACCATCGTGGTTTACTGTTACACTGCTCAGACATCTGCCCAGGTAGTTGCATATCTGCGCCTGCTCGGATATGAAGCAAAAAGCCTCTTATACGGTTTTAACGGTTTTGCATATGATGAGCTTGCGGGACATAAATACACAGAATCAACAACTGATTATTCATCCCTTATTGAATAACAAACAACTAAAGCCGGGGCTAATCATGCCCCGGCTTTTTTATCCAGTTAATGCTTTACCATTCATAATTTCAGTTCTTTGAGCAAAAGTAAAACGAGGGGCACCGGTGAACAAGAGACTCCGTCTCATCAACATAATATTTGCAATTTTATCATCTTTACTATACCTGACCTCATGCAGCCATAATATACCTGTAGCATTATCACCCATCGACCAAACCGGTAGATTCAATAAAACATTTAATGCCGCCAAAGATCCTGTGACCATGGTTCTTATCCCGGCAGGGTCCTTTATTATGGGCTGCAACAAAGGCGATGCGGATGAAAAACCGGAACACAGCGTCTATCTCGATGATTTTTATATAGACGAAACCGAAGTCAGCTGCGCCCGTTATTTACAATTTTTAAAACAGACCGGGCACCCGCCTCATCCGTTATGGGACCCTGAACATGACCGTCCCGAAGACCCGGTGGTCGGCGTGAGCTGGTATGATGCGCAAAGCTTTGCCCTCTGGGCAAAAAAACGCCTTCCCACTGCGGCGGAATGGGAAAAAGCAGCCCGTGCCGGTCAAAATCCGGATATAATCCAGATTACACACGAAACAGCAAATTACGATTCCTTCGGCACCATGCCGGTTAAAAGCTTTGCACCCAATAATTATGGGGTGTATGATATGACAGGTAATGTATGGGAATGGTGTTTTGACTGGTACAGCGAAAACTGTTATTATGAATCAAAAGTTAAAAATCCAGCCGGTCCTATGCTCGATGCTCGAAAAGCTCGCCCTAAAAAGTCAATTAAAGGCGGCGCATGGTCTTCCAGCGAAAAAACCCTGAGAATAACGAACAGACATAAGAATGATCCCTACATTGGAAGTTTCAACATAGGATTCAGGTGTGTAAAATCAGCTGAAGCAGTAAATGAAAAAAATTGATCCTTTAAAATTTAATTGCCAATAACTACAGATAATATTTGGAATAGCATGCATTTCAGGCATAATCTTTTTTATCTAACTGTATTTTTTGCGACCCTTGCAGTAGTTAACCCTGCAATCCTATGCAGCAGGGAAATGAATGTACAAACAGAAGACCTTTTAAAACCGGATTCCGCCAAAGAATGTGCGATCTGCCATTACAGCTGGGTAGATACTTTTTTTGAAGAGCACAAAAGTTCAGCTCTTGCGGAACTTCCCAAAACACCCCCTGTAGCTTCCGCCGAAATGTGCTATTCCTGTCACGATGGATCAACTGTTGATTCCAGAGTACATATAATAAATGACAAAAAGCATCAGGCAGGTGTTTTACCCTCAGAAAATGTTACGATTCCTGATATTTTCCCTCTGGATAAAGATGGAAAAATGAATTGCGGAACATGCCACACGGCTCATGGCGTCTCTTCAGAACCGGGGATCGAAAAAACTATTTTTCTGAGGACCTCCAATGAAAATTCACAGATGTGCAGGATGTGCCATATTGATAAATCAGGAGACCCGGAGAAAGGACATCATCCTGTTGACAAGACAACCCTTCGGATACCGGATGAAATAATCAGCTACGGCGGATATACCGGAAACAAAACGGACCAGGTCATCTGTGAGTCCTGCCATGTTGCCCATGGTGGATTTACAGACAAACGGCTTGTACTGCCGGTTGACCGGCCGTCAACACATCCGGTACTCTGCGAAGCATGTCATGGAAAAACACCCGGCAGGCATGAAGATCCCGACAGAAACCGCTTTTCACACAGCGTCGACATCATTGCAGAAAAAGCAGTAATTCCTAAAAAGTGGAAAAACAAAAGAGATATACGCCTGGGTTCACAGGGCGAAATAGTCTGCATCACCTGCCACGCCACACATACTCCGGCCGTTTATAAATCTCTTCTAAATGATAATAACGAAAAGGACTCTCTCTGCCTGCAGTGCCACGCATCACAAAACGAACTGCTACAGGGAACAAAACATGATCTAAGCATTACAGCCCCTGACGCAAAGAACATAATGGATAAAACCTTTGCCCAGTCCGGTCCCTGCAGCTGCTGTCATCTGATGCACGAAGGCGTCGGCCCCTTTATGTGGGCAAGGAAGTGGACAGGAAACCCGGATGCACCGGTGGGTATCTGCAAGAGCTGTCATGATCAAAATAAGTGTGGATCGGAATCACCCATTCCTGATTCCGGCCACCCCATTGGTATAAAGCCCGATAAAAAAACAAAGACAATGGACTTTCCGCTATACAGTTCTACCGGCAAAAAAAATGCGGGGGGAATGATCTACTGCTCAAGCTGTCACAACAGCCACCAGTGGAACCCGAATTTACCTAAAAATAAAGGAGAAAAAGAGTTAAAAGGCGACCGCACCAACAGCTTTCTTAGAACCGCGCATCAGGACTCTGAACTCTGCCTGGGCTGTCATAAAAATGAAGCAGCCATTATTAAAACAGACCATGACCTTCTAAGTTCTGCACCGAATGAAAAAAATATTAAAGGGGAAAGCCCGGATCAATCAGGGGTATGCGGTGTCTGCCATCTTGCACACGGAGGAGCAGACCTTTTAATGTGGGCCAGGAAGATCACTGATAAAACAGCTGATCCCCTCATGGACAGCCTATGCATTGACTGCCACAGAGCTGACGGCTGCGCCCCGGAAAAACTGCCGGGCAGGATCTCACACTCCACAAACATTGCTTTAACCTCTCCTGCAACGACAAAGTTTCCTTTATATTCAAAAGACGGGGCTAAAGATCAAAACGGATTAGTCACCTGTTCAACCTGCCATAACACACATCAATGGAATTCAGCCGACCCGGAAAACATAGCAAAAGACGGCACACTTAACGACAGCTTTCTCCGCCTTTCAGGCGCCGGAGATTCACCCCTGTGTGAAAACTGCCATCAGGATAAATCCTATATTAAAGACACAGATCATGACCTGAGGATGACAGCACCCGGCTGGAAAAACAGCCAGGGGCTCACACCCGGTGAACTGGGACTGTGCCTGCCCTGTCATGCGGTTCACAATGCTGTTTCAAAACCCTTTATCTGGAGCATGGATCCCGGACCATCACTTGTCAATAACTGGGAAAAAGAATTCACCGGCCCGAAAAACAGTATGACGGCTCTGTGTACCGGATGTCATCTTAAAGACAGTTGTGCAGAAAAAAAAGTACCTGAATACGGCCTTCATCCCAACCGGCTGTTTATGACAATGCATATGGAAAAAGAAGATCCCATTAACACTCCAAAAGACGAAACGTATTTAAATAAATTCCCTCTTTTTACTGAACAGGGAGAGATGTCAGCAAAAGGAGATATCGTCTGCAGCACCTGCCATGATCCCCATCTCTGGAATTCGCATCAGCAGATAAAAGGACCGGGCAAAGAATCTGAAGGTAATGTTACAACCAGCTTTTTAAGAAAAGATCTTTCCTTTTCTTTCTGCTCCGACTGTCATGGCGAAGATGCGATTTACAAGTTTAAATATTTCCACAGGGCAAAGGGAAGAAAAAATGATAGCCCACCGAAACAGGAACAGGATCTTTCCCAATAGACTAGGGCATTTTTATAACGTGTAGTCATTTCGCAGCAGACGGATACTGAAGCACAATTTAAAACTCAAAGATCAAAGTTTAAATGACAAATGAATGCCAAAAAAAAAAACAAAAGGATAAAAGGGTAAAAGGGTAAAGAGTTTGCATTGGTGTTTTTCAGTTTTATTTGGCATTTGAACTTTGAAATTTTATCTTAATTCATTAAACTGTTCAAATTATGGCTACAGCCGCCTTGGGGCTATATTAAAAAAGAAACTGCATTATATCTAAAACAATATGGTTATTTTTAATAAAAACATAATATCAAATACAAAAAAACAGCTTTTCTATATGGGGATTACCGCTATTTTTATGCTGATCATCGTCTCTTTTACAAAACAGGGTCTGGCAGCCGGTGATGAGATTATTGATCCGCATTTTACCGGAAAAAACTGCGAAGTCTGTCATAATGCCATACCGAAGCAGGGTCAAAAAGATTTTAAGCTTAAGTTCGGCAATGATGATATCGCCATGTGCAACTCATGCCACGATAAAGAATATATCAGAGGCGACCTGCACCCGGTCGGTCTTGAACCATTAAAAGGAGGCCCTGTCAAGGTACCGGACACACTCCCTCTTTACAATGGTAAAATTACCTGCAGGACCTGCCACAACGTGTACCTGCAATGTGAGAAAAAACCATCGGTTCAGTTTGAAAATCTATATTTTTTACGGGGGGCTCCTTATAAAAGGACCACCGAACTTTGTTTTAAATGCCACAACAAAGAAGCATACAAAAAGATCAATCCTCATGAGCAGGTAGACCCGGAAGGGGGTATCCTTAAGAACCAATGCCTTTACTGCCACCAGTCACTCCCTGACCCGGACAAGGTTTCTGACACCAGCGAAGTCACCTTTAAGACTGAAACATCTGCATTCTGTGAAGCCTGTCATGGAGGAAAAGATACGTTGCACCCGGCAAATGCCGATCATATGCTGGAAGTCTCACCCAAAATGCTGGATTCGATCCGCTTATCTGAAAAACGGTTTAACACGATCCTGCCGCTGTTTAAAGGAAAAGTTTTTTGCGGCACCTGTCACAATCCCCATGATAAGGGTGTCATCACCAGAGAAACAGCTGCAAAAGGAGCTGCTTCAGACTTAAAATTACGGCTTGACTGGTCCCATGATCTCTGTGTGTCATGTCATCCGGAGAAAGAAAACATTAAAGCACAAAAAATCTGTTTTAACGAAGACCCAAAGAGGGGATTCAAGGAAACACCCGAATGCAGAATATGTCACGGGCACATACAGCCGCTGATTGGAACATCAAACATATCATCACACCATAAATCATTTGTCGAAAAAAAATGCAGGGCATGCCATAAAATAAGCCGGGCGTCACCGGAGCGCCCTGTTGTATATAAGATGTGTTTTTTGTCTGATTGTCATGATACGTCCATCCTGAGTAAAACATTCAAACACCCGGATGCACTCCAGGCAAACTGCCTTCTTTGTCACAACCAGCACGGCAGTCAATTTGGCGCACATATTGTAAATGACCAGCAAAAACTATGCAAAGCATGTCACCCTCTTTTATCCGGAAAAGACGATCAAAAAGATGAAAAAATAAAAGAAGACCTGCACACTTCTTATCTCGGCCTTTTTTCAAGACTGCTTCCTGACCAAAAAGCTGACTGCAGCTACTGCCATGGTAAAGACCACAGTGACAAAATTAAAACAGATGGGCTTCTTTCGTGTTATCGATGTCATAATTTTATTGAAAAACTGATTAATGACAAAAAGGGCAGAACCAAAAATATACACCAAAGATTAGATCAATTCTCAGGAAACGAGTGTACACTTTGTCACGATCCGCACAGCAGTCCGCATCCGGACCTGCTGAAAAAGGATCGTGGTGCATATCAATAATCCGGGTAATCCTTTGAGAGGAATACATTTATGAAAGCTCAGCTATTCTTATTCAAAAATATACTGCCAGTCCTGTTTCTGTGGCTGATCCTGCTTAGCCCTTTTCCGGTATTAGCGGCAGACCAGGAAAACTGTTCCCTCTGCCATAAATACCCCGGCCTTGGCAGAATTGATAAAAACAATAAAAAACGTTTATTTTACGTAAATGAAGACTCCTATACACATTCAGTTCATGGCCGGCTTAACTGCAGGGACTGCCATACAAACGTCGATAAGTTTCCCCACGACGATATTGAAAAGGTCGATTGCGCAACACAGTGCCATCTAACAGAACCTTCAGGCGATAAAAAGTTCTCTCACGCCTCAATAATTGAAAAATTCAACAAGAGTGTACATGGCCTATGCGACAAACCGACTCATATTAAATATCCCGGAGATCTGCCCACATGTACCTATTGTCATGAAAATCGCATTCTCCACCCCATCAGCGTTCTTGGAAAAGATACACCGGGAATAGCCCGTGAAGTCATCAACCGATGCCTGGGCTGCCACGAGGATGAGCAATGGGCAAGGACATATTACAGTCACCTAACGCACCGTATGATGCCCCGGCGGTCATCAAAAACCATGGTGACGCTTTGCACCTCATGCCACGAAAACAAAGACCGGATGGAGCGGCATGGCCTCGAAGTCACAGGAACATACCGGGATACACTTCACTGGCAGGCTGTCAAATACGGCAAAATCAATGCCCCGAACTGCATTGACTGCCACGCACCGGTGGGATATTTTTCCCATGAGATCATGCCGAAGGATGACCCTGACGCCTCAATTCACAAAACGAAGATCCTGTCAACCTGCAGCAACCAGTCCGGCCTGCAGCAATGTCACCCGGGCGCAACAGCGGCTTTTGCAAAGGGACCGATTCATCCTTCCGGCGTAAAAGCCCATCTGTTTGATGCCAAGCTGGATACCTTTGATATAAAGGAACAAATCAAACGTGGGGAGTTAAAGCCGTTTAAATCTCTCATTGCTGAAAGAGCCCAAAAGGAAATGACCACCGTAGAATATTATAAGTATATCGTTCTACTGATCATAAAATATTTATATCGTATCCTTATCGGAGCATTGATCAGTTTTATGATCTTTCATCAATTCCTTGATTATCTCGCCACAAAAAGAGAACTCAAAAGGAGGAAACATTAATGAGCAGCAACCCTATCTCCGAAGAAAAAAAATACATCCGGATGACCGGCCATGAACGTCTGCAGCATCATCTTACCTGGACAACCTTTGTCGTACTCGCCTTTACGGGTTTCATGGTCGAGTTCCCTGAAGAATGGCTGGTAGTGCTCGGCAACAGCAAGGAACCCATATTTTTCTGGCGTGGGCTGATTCATCGTATCGCAGCCGTAATCATGATCGCGAACCTTTTTTATCAATGCTGGTATATCACCTGTACCCGAGATGGCAGGAAATATTTCCTGGCCATGCTTCCCCGTCTTCAGGATATTACCGACTTCTATAAAAACATGCTGTATTATCTCAGGATCAGCTCTAATAAACCCAAATTCGACTGTTTTAATTACAAGGAAAAAATGGAATACTGGACAGCATGGATAGGAAATATTATTATTACCGGTACCGGATTCATTCTTTGGATCGAGCACTTATTTCCAAAATTCTTTTTTGATGTTTCCATCCTTGTCCATACCATGGAGGCAATTCTTGCATCATGCGCTATTATGGTGTGGCATTTCTATGAAGTTCATCTAAAACCGGGCAAATTTCCCATGTCAGGCATTTTCCTTGATGGACTAATTCCAGAACATGAACTCGAAGAAGAGCATCCGCTTCAATATGAACGCATTAAAAATGCGGAAGCTACTGCTAACATTCCCGAAGCTTAATTTTGTAAAAGGACTCTGCTATGGCACGATCATCAAACATTTTTATCAGGTTTTTGAGTAATTTTTTAGGAATCGTTTTTTTTCTAACGATACTCATACTACTCTTCTGCCTTTTCAAATTCCTTTACTTTCCAGCAAAGCCAAACACCGTAATTGAAAAGCAGCCTTTAGACAAATTCTCGATGACCATAGATCAGCCCCTGGGAACAGAGCACTTTCATGTTCTTGACAAAAAGCCGTACAATGATTCAGAAGATGCATCTATTTGCCTGCAATGCCACGGAAATTTCTGCCACACAGAATCCAAAAAACTCCGGTCTTTTTATAACATGCACACTTTCTACCTTGCGTGTGAAACATGCCATATTAAAATAGAGCCGGGTAATGAAGTTAAATTCCAGTGGTTTAACGATAAAGATGGAGACAAAACTGACAATCTGCTGGGAGATCTGGGCAGATACAACGCAAAAATTGTAACGGTAAAAGCCGGTAGACGTCTTGATAATTTTCCGTTAAAAAAAATGGCCATTGATTATATACGTCTTGAAAGCACCTATTCTAAAAAAGAGAAAAAAGAAATCCGGAAAAAACTGATGTCGCATATTTCTGAAAAAGCACTCAGCTGCAAAGACTGTCACATAAAAGACGGGTATCTAAACTTTAACAAACTTGGATACAACCGCCTGCGCATAGAAAAACTCACCCGACTTGATATTGTTCAAATGCTGGATGAATATAAAGATTTTTATCTGCCGACCATGTTTGACCCCGGCAAAGCCGGCAAAAAACCATCTGCACCGGCAGAAGAAAGTAAAGGGGATAGCGTTAAGACTGAAACAGATCAATAATTGATAAAATCAATTTATACTGCAGACACACTTTTATTTTTTAATTTCAATCGAGAGCTTAAATGGAGAACCAATGAATAATATATACCGCTATTTTTTTTGGGGCCTGACGCTCCTTGTCCTTACCGGCACGGGTAAGGCGCAGGCACAGGAAAAAGCTCCGCCAATACTTAAAGCCAGAAGCCTTTTTACAATAAAATCAGATTTTAAACAGCCCAGTGATGTTGTCGCCGGAGCAAATGGTAGAATTTATGTACTTGACGGAACCAACAATCTGGTTAAAGTTTTTAACGCCAGCGGTTCTCCAATTTTTTCTTTTGGAGACAAAGGAAAAACTAACGGCAAATTTGTTTTTCCTTTAGGAATAGGCATTGATGATAATGATCGAATTTACATTGCCGACTCAGGAAACCGGCGAGTTCAAATATTCAAAGCTAACGGTGATTACTTATCTCAGTTTTCAACTGAAACCGGCAAAGGGTTAAAACCGTCTGATCCGACAGATGTGGCCGTAAACAGTACTTTAAATATATGTTATGTTGCAGACAATGACAATCACTGCGTAATGGTATTCGACTCGAACACCGGAAAACTTCTAAAAACCACAGGACAGATGGGCCTTGAAAAAAAAGAATTTCGTTTTCCATTTCTACTGGATACAGACACAGAAGGTAATATTTATATTGTCGAGGTAATCAACACCAGAGTGAAGGTCCTTGACCCGGATGCAAACTACCTTCACAACATCGGAGGCTGGGGAGTTGAGCCTGCAGAGTTTTACAGACCCAAAGGAGTGGCTGTTGATTCTCAAAACAGAGTTTTTGTAAGCGACAGCTATACCGGCGTCATACAGATATTTGATAAAGAAGGTAATTTTCTTGCCGTACTGGGAAACAGCAAAGGGGATCTACTGAAATTCAAAACACCAACCGGTATTTTCATTGACAAAAAGATGCGGCTTTATGTCGTTGAAATGCTGGCCGACCAGGTACAGGTTGTGTCCCTTAAGCAGTGATAAAGGAAAATAAGAACACTGCTTTCTTCTTACGGGCTGATTAAAACACAATATTTAAAAACATAAAATCTCTTTAGATAACCATTAATGTTCTCTACAGAATTATAAGAAAACAGAAAGAATAAGTCCTGATATTAGTCCAGAGTTTTACTTAATAATATTAATTGATTTATAAACCTAATACCTTTATTATTTTAGATTTCCGTACAGGATTAAATAGAAAGACCTAACTGAAGACAGAAGTTATAAATCAATTATCCAGTTAAAAAAAACAGAAGGAGAAACAATGAAAATTAACATTAAAAACATAACCGTCATTATTTTTAGTTTACTGTTCTTATCAGCCTGCACAAAAAAAAGCGAACAGACTGAACAAAAAGGGATCGATTCACCCCCTGCTGCTGTAAAAAGTTCGGATATACAGCCGGCGCCTGCTGGTTTTACAGGCAAGGTTATCGAGACCATGTCTACATCTGGATATACCTACGTTCAGGTTGATACCGGAAAAGAAAAGATCTGGGCCGCAGCACCCGAGTTTAAAGTTAGTAAGGATGAAATTGTAACGGTTCCTGCCGGTGCACCCATGAAAAACTATCAAAGCAAAACCCTTAACCGTACTTTTGATGTAGTCTGGTTTGTTTCTAGTATAATATTGGGCGATAATGGTGAAGAGACAAAGATATCTGAAACAACAGCCCCTGAAACACAAAAACCGCAGACTTGTGCAGTTTCTCAGGCAGTTTCCCAGGCCGCACCTGACTTCAGCAGTATAAAAAAGGCTGAAGGCGGTAAAACTATTGCTGAGATTTTTGCTGAGAAAACATCCCTTGCAGGGAAAATTGTAACGGTTAGTGGAAAAGTGGTTAAATACAATGCTGAGATATTGAACAGTAACTGGATTCATCTTCAGGACGGAACAGGCGAAAAAGGAACAAATGATCTTACTATTACCACAAAGAGCACAGCCAAGGTAGGAGACACTATCCTTGTAAAAGGGATTCTTGTTTTAAATAAGGACTTTGGATACGGCTACAAATATGATGTAATCATAGAAAATGCTGATATTTCAATGGATTAGACATTGCTCTATCGTTTTAGTAGATTTGTAATGCGCTTATTATAAATATATGTTATAGTTATAATAAGAGCAAAAAATTGAAAGGGTTCAAAATGTCAAAAATAACAAAAATACTAATTTTTCTACCTATTCTCACCCTATGGTGTTTTTTATCACCATCCATCGCTGAGATGGACCACACCCTTCTGATTGAGTCCTATGAAGGGTCAAAAACCTGTAAAGAATGCCATTACGCAGAAACGGTGGACCTCACAGAATCTCTTCACTATAAGCTCATGGGTGAGGTTCAGGGTGTTTCTGATATGTTTACCAATCAGCCGGTTGAAGGACAGCATGGAAAAGGAGACCGGTACTGAGGACTCCCCGGCGGCCTCGTTGGGGCCAACTGGGCAGGAATCTGGAAGAGTGAAGACGGCCAGTATACCAAACATGCCGGCTGCGGAAGCTGTCATGTTTCTGCCGGACCGGACGCTATACCGGTAACTGCAAGCGGGGAAGTTATTACTCCGACTAACAAAACCCTTGACCAGCTGGACTGCGTTATCTGTCATGGAAAGACCTATGACGGCGGTGGAACGGATGGACTGCGCCAGGTACTCACCGCAGCAAACGGAACAACATACTGGAGTACCGGGACACTTGAAGACGCGCAGTCCGTCGGTAATAATGTTACTACAGAAGCCTGCAAACGCTGTCACATCAATACCGGCGGTAAAGTATTCAGTCCATATGGCACCTTATCCCACGCCTTTAAGTATGGAATTGATTTTGTACCTGAGTCCTATAAGCTGACTTATGACCGCGGTGACGGCGTCATGAAAACATCAACTATTGATAGTGACGTACATGCTGCTGCCGGCAAAACCTGCGCTGACTGCCATTTTAACCGGACCCATAAAGTCCGTTACGGCCAGCATAACGTAGCCTGGGGGCATGATGAGACGCCTGACGACTTTAACTGTACCACCTGTCATCCCTACAAGCCTCACGGTTCATCCGGAAATGCCAATAGTCCTATTCTTGACAGCCACACTGATGTGCTGGCCTGTCAGACCTGCCATATCACCCATACCGGCGGACTGGTCTATCGTGACCTCCGCTATCCGATTAAGCCAACAGGAGACGGGCATTTTAATACCTTTGAAGATGAAGTTGAATACGGTGTAACTCCTGAATACCGCTGGTATAATGGAACCTCGGGCGGCTGGGAAGGTGTTCTGGAAGGCCCCTGCCCTATCGGTCCGAGAGGAAGCAAGGCAGGTCATGCACGCGGCGACGGCTCGAAAATATCACCTTTTAAACGCTACGAAGCAATGGTATGGTTCGATATTCTAGTGGGCCAGCCTGTTCCATATATCCTGAAAGACTTCTTTGTAGACGGTGATCTTACCACTGCCGCAAATAAAGGCATGGAAGCTTCTGGGTGGCTAGGTGAAAGAAAAAATTATAATTTTGCGCTTCGTCAGGCACTTGGGATTGTTTTTGGTTTTCCAATGGTATGTCCGCTTCAGATCAGCCATGGTATTCAGACCGGAGAAAAAGCCCTTGGATATAACGCTAACAGCTGTGCTACCTGTCACAGCGAAGAAAGTACCTTCTGGAAGTATCTCGGATATACACCGAGGGAACTGGAACAGCTCCAGAACCTCTGGTAATTATTAAGAATAACTTTTAAAAACGAAAGAGCCGTCTGGGTAACCGGGCGGCTCTTTCGTTAATTATTATTAAAGTTAAAAGAATAGAATGAAAAAACCTAAATAAACAGAAAGCATACTTTTTCACCTCTACAAAATAGTAGTTTTACACTCCTGTTTCCCCCGATATATTCTTATTGTTTTGTAAAACGCTCTAGTTCTAAAATCCGAGGGAGACAATGACCCTCAATCTTCAGCACGGACAAAATGATATTTTACAAAATAAAACCAGAGACGTCTGGATTTGTTGGAGTAAAAGGAGAAACCGTCACCGGTTAAGTTCCGGTTATTTAACGACAAGGGCGGACATTAATTGAATATAGCCGCCAATAGTGATCTCGTCCCCGGTTGCCCGGATAAGCAGACTGTAACCGATATCGGCTGTGGTTGTGGTATAAGACAGGGTTGTCGCACCGGCAATCAGCGTAATATCTTCATAATCCACAGGATTTATACGGTACCATTGATACCGCAAGGCACTTGAGGAAGTATCTACCACGGCATCGGTACCCACTTCCTTAACCGTAAAATCCGCTAAAAGTCCATATCCGACCCTGGGAGCAATAATCCCTGTGTTATCGATTTTTTCGCCCAAACTCCAATCGCTGAAATAGGTGGCTTGCGTACTTATCACCACATCCATTTCGTTGGAGGTTTCTCCATCATAGGTACCTCCAGTGATCAGAAGCCGCAGCCTGTAATCGCCGGCAAGCTTTAAACTGAAATTATCATAGGTGGGGGCTGCGACTAAATCACTTCCGTTGTATTGATAATTTTCCCAGGTAACACCGTCATCTTCGGAATACTGAAGCGTGTAGCTGGTTGCTCCAAACTCCTGGGGAGAGGTAAACTGCATATCGACATTTGTATCACTTTGTTCAACAAAGAAAAGGTTGTCAGGCGTAAGCGGAATGGGTTCAGTAGGCAGATCACAACTGATAAGACCAGTTAACATCACTATTGCAGCACATACTTATAAAAGTTTTCTCATGGTGTTCCCCCCATAGAGTTGGCAGAGTTAAAGACAACGGACACAAAGCCGTTAAAGTACTTCAATTAAAATGATACCCACTTAAAAGTTTAATGACGTTAAATCCTGCCTTTCTCTGTGAACTCTGTGTCTCAAGCGCAGCGGGCGGTGAAATCAAAGATCACTATCTTCTATTCGGATCACCATGGTTTTTTTCTTCATCATTGAAAGCCTGTCAATCTCTTTTAAAGCCTCCTGAAGATCAGATTCCTTTGCTTCATGGGTCAGCATAAATATGGAAACGGTTCCGCCATGAATATGGCGGCCTTTCTGTACCACAGAATAAATACTGATACTGTTTCGTCCCAGAACACCCGAAATCTTAGACAGGACACCGGGTTTGTCAATCGCGGAGAAACGAAGATAGTACCGGGAGATTGTTTCCTTAACCGGTTTTATCTTAATCGCGGGCATCTTCTTTGCAGCATAGGCAGGTGAGGGTATTCTATTGGTAATCCCGTTAGCAATGTTGCGTGCCAGACTGACGATATCCGCGACCACCGCACTTCCGGTGGGCATCATCCCCGCGCCCTTTCCATAGAACATGGTTGGGCCCACATCTTCAGTCTGGACAAAAACCGCATTAAATGCGCCGTTCACATTTGAGAGCAGATGCTTTTCCGGAATCAGCGTTGGATGCACTCTTGCCTCTATCTCTTTTTCAGACCCCCGACAGACAGCCAGAAGTTTAATTTTAAAGCCAAGTTCTCTGGCAAACGCAATATCAAGAGGCGTAATCTTTGAGATCCCCTCGGTATAGATCTTTTTCATATTGACATCTCTGCCGAAGGCAAGACTTGCAAGAACAGCCAGTTTATGGGCCGCATCAACACCTTCAACATCAAAAGTGGGGTCCGCCTCGGCATAGCCCTGTTTTTGTGCATCCTTTAAGATATCACTAAACTCACCGCCTTCATCTGTCATCCGGCTTAAGATGTAATTTGACGTACCATTCAGGATCCCTGAAAAACCTGTAACCCTGTCCGACACAAAACTTTCCTGCATCGCCCGGATGATGGGAATACCGCCGACAACACTTGCCTCAAAGGCTACATCAACAGAATTTTTTGCAGCCGTACGGTATATTTCAAGTCCATGTTCTGCCAGAAGCGCTTTGTTTGCGGTGATCACATGTTTGCCGTTATTTAAAGCCTGAAGGATAAATTTCTTTGCAGGCTCGATCCCGCCGATAAGCTCCACCACAATATCGATCTCAGGGTCATTTAAAAGGCTTTCCGTATCATTTGTAAGAACACCTTTTGAAAGCTTCACCCCTCTGTTTGTTTTTATATCAAGGTCTGCTATTTTTTTAAGCTCAAGGGGTGCACCGATCCGCTGACAAAGCAAATCCAAATTTTTCTTCAGGATCTTGGCCACACCTGCTCCAACTGTACCGAAACCAATAATACCCACACCTATCTTTTTCATATCTTTAGAGTATCCCCCTTATTCCACGCACAGCCTGTCTGGTCCTGTGCTCATTTTCAACTAGTGAAAAGCGTACAAAATCATCCCCGTATTCACCAAAACCGATACCCGGAGAAACAGCGACTTTCGCTTCCTTTAATAATTTTTTTGTAAATTCAAGAGATCCCATGGGCCTGAACTGTTCCGGGATCTTTGCCCACACAAACATGGTGGCTTTCGGGCTTTTCACCTTCCAGCCGGCATTATTAAGACCGGAGATAAGGACATCTCTCCGGCTTCTGTATGTCTCAGTGATCTCTTCAACCTGTTTATCTATCTCATTCAGCGCAATGATGGATGCTATCTGAACCGGCTGAAACATACCATAATCAAAATAGCTCTTAAGCTTTGCCAGCGCTGAGATCATTTTCTGATTACCCACAGAAAACCCGACTCTCCAGCCCGGCATACTGTAGCTTTTGGACATGGAGAAAAACTCCACGCCAACATCCTTTGCACCCGGCACCTCGAGAAAACTGGGTGCCTTGTAACCGTCAAAGACAAGATCCGCGTAGGCCAGATCATGAATCACATAGATATTATTCTCTTTTGCAAAATCAACAACCTTTTGAAAAAAATCTATCCCCACAACTGTCGTGGTGGGATTGTTAGGAAAAGATATGATCAGAAGCTTCGGTTTCGGCCATGTTCTTTTTGTAGCCTTGAGGATCTCCTCAAAGAAATCCCTATCCTCACCAATGGGAACACTTGCCACATCACCTCCGGCAATAATAACCGAATAGGGATGTATCGGATAAGCCGGATTCGGAACAAGGGCAACATCACCCGGGCTTATCATTGAAAGCACCATATGACCCAGCCCTTCTTTTGCCCCCATAGTCACAATGGCTTCTGATTCAGGATCAAGATCAACATCGTACCTGCGTTTATACCAGTCCGTAATGGCAAGACGAAGCTTATAAATACCCTTAGAAACTGAATAACGATGATTTTTTGGATTAGCAGCCGCCTCTATCAGTTTGTCAATAACAGGCTGGGGCGTGGGAATATCAGGATTTCCCATTCCCATGTCAATAATATCTTCGCCGGCCCGTCTGGCCTCCTGTTTCAGGTCTCCGATAATCCCGAATATATACGGAGGGAGCCTTTTAATTCTTGAAAATTCTTCCATTTTTTATTCCATTAATATATTTTCAAACTACGATTTTCAGTCATGGGACTCTTTGTTTAAAAAGGATTCAAGCCAGCAGCATAGAGCAAGGAGGAGTGCATAGAGACACTTTTTTATTTCCATGTTTTAACCATATACAGCGAAAAAAATACCCTACCGCATTCACTTTGTCAAGCCGGACCTCATCTGTCCCAGCCGATCACAATAGAAATGTCAGTTAAACTCCTGTCTGTTCCGCCTTTATTTTCCGGCCGGGCAATTAAAAGAACCGAATCCGTAGAATTATAAGAACCATTTTGGCTATTCTGCTCAAGAACGATCACTGCAATCGTTTCATTTTCCGGTATTAAGCTCATCAGCCACTCAAAACCGCTTTTTTTCCACAACTGCTGAAGAAAAACATCCCGTTTCATCCTTAAGGCCCGGTTTGAAGGGTCAGCATCAGAAGAAAACATATCTCCTAACCGCCACATCACAAAAGCCCCCTGATCGTTTTTTACTGCAATACGGGATACCTTTTCACGGGTATAAGTATTATTATCTGCTGTTATTTCAAAAATACCTTCACGGTAGCTGTTGTTTGCAGGAAAATTTAAAATATATTTTTCCCAGGCAGAACCTGTCCCGGGTCTTTTCTTACCGGAAACCCTTGCCTTAAAAGGCAAAATGCTATTTATATCCTGCGCGGCTTCTTTAAGTTCTCTTTTAACAAGCGCACTTTTTCGGATATATCGCTTTCCTTTCAGGCCTGAAGATTCATCAACAATTCCCGATATCAGAGCCTGGCCAAGATATCCGGAAAAAGTCTCATTTCTGCTGAAAATATTAAAACCTGACCCCAGATATGTCTCAAGAACCCGGTTATCAATGTTTGCAACCCTGACGATTGCCTCATCAGCATATGCAGGATTTAGTAAAGCAAAAAGCATTATTATAAAAACTGTGATCTGTCTAAGATATGGCTTCATGTTTCCCTTAAATAGCAGCAAATAATTAGATATTCTACAACAATAGTTACAGATCAGGCAAGGTTAAAAATGATCAACAGGTGTAAATCACCGGTTGATCATTGCTGGTTGTCAGTAATCAGTTGTTTGTTGTACAACCATAAAGTCAAAAGCTTCCTCTCGCAGAGAACACTGAGTTTTGGAGAAAAACATAAATTTGATAAATCAAAACCTTTTATTTAAAAGGGTAAACCAGGCACAAGACGCAGAGACAAAGCAGCGGATGCTGGATGAAAAAGCATGGGGCAAAGAGCATGGAGCATAGCGAAAAGGCGTAAAAGCATAAAAACAATTTCACCGCCCGTTGTAGTTTACGAAAATCCCGGTTTATCGGGGCTGGGCTCCCCAAGGCAAGCTCGGGACAGGCGAGACATAGAGTTCACAGAGAAAGGCAGGGTGTTTAAAACCAAAAGGCAGTTCTCTGTGCTCGTTGCCTGTCTTGCCATAGCTTTTGCGAAGGCATACGCCTCTGTGGTGAAAAT
Source organism: uncultured Thermodesulfobacteriota bacterium (assembly GCA_964387595.1). Taxonomy (GTDB): domain Bacteria; phylum Desulfobacterota; class WTBG01; order CAIYCZ01; family CAIRTM01; genus JAHEEI01. The sequence continues at coordinate 46,070 of CAYLYF010000012.1, forward strand.
GTTTTTGACGTTGCATCGAGCGAAACGCTCATTTATTCTGTGCTCTGTGAACTCTGTGAGAGGAAGATTTTATGCTTTCCCGCTATGCGCGCTATGTTCTCTGCTTTTCACCGCTTCCTTTTCTCAAAGACCGGCTCTGAAAGTCCGGTATTTACCCCGTTATTTCTGTCCGGGCTTATCGCTTTTAGTAATTGATTCTGTTTCAGCCCGCTTCTTATCTTTGACAACTCTTTTTTCAGATCAGACGATGCGGCCTTTTCAAGATCAGCAAGAAATGAACTTATTTTGCTTAACAAAGAATCAGACTTTCGCAAAGAACCTTCCGAAAGAAAAGCCTTACCCCTCTCAGCAGAACCCGTTATGAGCGCCAGACATTGTTTTTTCAGGAAAATATTTTCATTTAGAAGAGCTGACACATCCGATCCCAGCTTGTAATAAAGGTCCGTAAGACTTCTGCCAACGGAAGTCTTTTTAAGCACATCATCTCTAAAGCTTCTGAAAAATTCAAGCCCACTGCTGCGGACTCCCAGGATATCCTCAAGAAAACAGGTGGAGGACGAAGGTTCAGAACCGCCTTCTTTAAGATATACGTCCAGCTCAACCCGTTGGCCGGTGCCCACACTGATGTTGGGATGGACCGATGAAACATGGGTCGGAGACCAGATCGAAACCTTGTGAGTCCCTGAGGCCACAAAGAGCATGTAAAAACCGGTCTCTTCGGTCATACACTTTGAACCGGTATCTGTTTTGATCACAGCATCCGTAACCGGCGCATTGGTATCAGCATCCTTAACAAATCCGGTAATAACCCCCCTGCCAGTGGACATGGAAGAGGAATAAGCGCCGCTTCCGGTCCCTGCAACAACCGTGCTGGGCGGATATAAAAGAGAACGGCCCCGCAAAGAGGTCGCCGTGCTGCAAAAGCTGTTCACATCATAAACATAGAAATCGGAAAGCCCGATCTGAGTCCAGTAGTCCCCGCCGTTAATACTGATATAAATACCATTTAAGTAGATGCATTCATCATCATAACAATCATTAAACCCCTTAAAAAGAGCCGCATAGACAATATCCGTATTGGCGGCATCGATCTTAATGTCTGAAACCGAAAATTTATCCGGAAGTCCGGTTATCTTTTTTTCCCAGGTCAAGCCGTTGTCAATACTCTTATATATTCCGGCAGAACCTGTATTCGCCGATGATCCCCCGCAGGCAGCAAACATTAGATCAGGAGCAGCTGCAGAAACCGTGATCTCGTTGACAATAACGCCTGAAAGTACTTCAGGCCAGGTATCACCGCCGTCAGGACTTCTGAATATTCCTCCTGCAGTTTCCGGTGCATAAAAATATCCTGTTCCCGCAAAAACAATCTCACTGTCTGCAGGGCTCACCCTTACCGTATTTACCGGCACACTGCTTTCATGAAGAATTTCAAATGAAAGCGCTGAAAAATCGCCCCCATTATCTCTCGCTTTTACAACTGCAGCCCCTGAACCGGTTCCATAACATATCCCCGCATAGATAGTATCATTATCACCGCTTACCACCTCAACAGAAGCAACCCTCAAAAATTCACCATCATTGCTCACATTAAGATAGCTCCAGGTTTTTCCCCTGTCACTACTTTTGGCAATTTCCCATTCCTGTCCTGCAAAAACAACATTATCATCAGCAGGGTGAAATCTAACAGCAGAAGAAAAATATGGATTAATCCTGTTCCAGGTTCCGTTATCCGCCCGGAGATAAACGCCGGACATGGTCCCGCATATAATCGTCCCTTCAGAATCAACACCCGTATCAAAAACAGGATTCGCCAATATTCCCTGATTTGACGGATCCCAACTGTCAGCACCATCCATACTTTTATAAACACCCCACGCCACTTCACCGCCGTATAAGGTTTGAGCATCATCCGGATCAGCAGCCAGGGTTAAAAAAGCTGCGAGGCCATCTCCCTGCCCTTCTATTTCAATATCAGTCTTTTCCCAGGAATTTCCTGAATCAACACTCTTTGCGATGGCCCCTGTAAGCCCGCCGTATACGGTATTAGGAGCAAGGGGTGAAACACATATAGCCCTGCAGTTTGAATCGATTGTTGTCCTGCTCCATTCATCCCCGCCCGGACCATCGGTTTTTCTCGCAATACCATTTTTACCGGCAGCAAAAACAATTGATCCATTATCAGGATGAACCGCAACCTCATTAAGCTCTCCGAATGCTTCAAGCTCACCGTCAAGCAAAACCCCTGTCCAGAAAGACCACAAACCGGCTCCGTAATTTTCAGACATGAACATCAGACCGGTTGAAGAATCATTTGCCAGCCAAATTTCACCTGCCGCGTTCGGGTTAAACGCTATAGATCTAAAATTGGCCCAGGGCCCTCCGCCAGCTGAAAGATACCACTTTAGCCAGCCCTGTTTTTTCCAGTTTTTTCCGCCGTCGGTGGTATAGAAGACCTCACCATATATATCAAAATCATTAGAACCGCCGGTTCCCACATAAACCGTATCTCCGGTATCGTCATGAGGATCCACTGCAACGGAATAGCAGAACCTGTCCTCAGCATACGCAAAGTAAAAGGTCTCCCAGGTTAGCCCCTTATCACGGCTCACATCAACATAATGGCCATTTGCCACCCATACCGTTGACGTATTATTCGGATCAATAGCAATATCTACCACAGCAATATTTTTAAATCCCGGAAGAACTGTCCAGCTCAGACCGGCATCAATTGACTTGAAAAGACCGCCGCCCATCCAGGTCCCGGCAAAAACAATAGAGCTGTTATCCGGAACAACCGCAACTGAACTCACCTGACCGCCGTACAGACCGAGGTCCTTAAAAGTACTGTTATCTTCTGCCGCTGCATTTGAAAAAACAGAAAGTACTGAAATAATAAGAAAAACAATAAGGTTAACCGCTATTTTTCCCCGAAAATCTCCAGACATGGCAAACTCCCTTTTTTAGAATATGACTATATATTGTAATTATACTACGGATAAAAACAAAGCAAACTTAAATAAAATCAGCTAATACCTGAATATTGCACGATGAACTAAAAAACCATAGAAAAACCATTGAGATATCCTGTATTAATAGGGTTGTGAGACCCGTTAATCAAAAACACAGGAGGAACCC
>CAYLYF010000013.1:0-48414 GCA_964387595.1 uncultured Thermodesulfobacteriota bacterium
TCTTCAGCTCACTAATCATGATTGACCTCCTAAAGATTTGATTACCTGTCTATCTGTTAATATTTTATGGACACTAAGTATTTGAATTTTCTACTTATGCAACTGCCCATGGATTTCTGCGTAAAAGTTTTTTATATCATAAATTAACAGGTCAATCCAATAATTTTTTTTCTTTTTATTATGGTTTTTTAAAAAACTGATTCACTCATTTAAGCTTTATGTCTGTTTTTCTAAAATTTTCAGGCAAAAGCTTTGAATTGGATTTTCAGGATATTATTTTTAACTTTTTTAATTAGGAACTATTTTATATAGCAATTGTATAAATTTTATTTAAACAAACTGTTTATTATGTAATAAAATAAATTATTTCTAGGCTAACCGTGCGATTTATGTTAGAATCAATATATTGCATCATATTTTATTCCACGTTTTCTTTATTATTTAGATTTACAACAAAACAGTGCTTTATGTTTCATTATTTGCCGTAAACCTTGTGTAATGTACCGAGAGGCAAAATAAAACCATTCACAGTTGCTGACATTGGGCCTTGGTTTCCGGCATAATCCTGGGAGGCTTTATAAGCCCGATTGTCTGATCGAAGGATAGAATTGCACATGGGAGCGGAAATCATAAGCGGTATTTTGCAACGGTTGGACCTGAGCGCTTTTATGATTTCTTCAGTCCCTGAAACCGCAGACACAGGTCAAATTTTCAGGCATCTGGCTCAAAATAAGATCAATATAGAATTTATCAATCAGCTTTCTTTAAAAAATGGATATAGTAATGTTCTGCTCTGTGTGGATGAAAGCAACCGGTATTCTGCTTCCACTGAACTGGAAAAACTAAAATCAATTATTCATGCCCGGGAGATCGTCCAGTTACAGAAGGTCGGCATGCTTTCAATTTTTCCCCATAAAGAACAGGCTTTTGTTATCAGTATTATTATCCGGTCATTAACTGCTGAAGGCATTTCTGTTCTAGCCATGGGGAACTCCCTGTCATCTGTTTCCTGCCTTATTGATGAAGAAAAAATACCGGATGCAATACAGTGTCTAAGCAATGAATTTAATTTAAGCTGAATAAATAATAAAAACATATCGTATTCAAAGAAGCTGTCATGAAACGATTGAAGATTTATGATATTCTCTATAATGAAAATCTGTGCCGGATAAAACTGACGATAAAAAGCAGCAGTTTCCTTGTAGCCCTTTTTGATAAGTTGGGGAAGGTGGACATAAAGGTCAAATTTTTTGCGTTTCATCAGGATGTAAATGAGATTTTACAAATTACCTTTTGTATTGAAAAAAGCGAATTAAAAACCGCACAAAAAATTTTAACGGAAATGCCTTTAAAAGAAAAAGATATCCAGATTGATCCCAAAATCGGAATGGTTGCTATTTACGGACCGCATTTTGCTGAAAAACCGGGCATCATCGATATGATGCACAGGGCTGTTTCCTCGCAGGGGATAAATATCCTGGCAATAAGCACAACTGTTTCAACATCGTTTTTTATCATTCATTCATCCGATGTCGTCCGTGCAGTTAACTGCTTAAATGAAACGTTTGAGATTCCCCGGGGCAAGGTGTAAACAGTTCTTTTGGAAATGAATTTTTGAAGCAGTTTTCTTAAATTAAGAAATACTGCTGATCAGACGTTCGCGCATACTGGAAAGCCTGCTGTCGATAAGGCCGGCAATTTTTTTCATAAAGACAAAACCCATTAAAGGGTCATCTTTAAACCATTGTTCGAGTTCAGCCGTACCGATAGAATACACAGTTGTTTCTTTCAGGCATTTTACGGTTGCTGAATATGCCTTGGGTTCAACCAGGGCAGACCATCCAAAAAGCTCGCCTTTTTCTTCAATGGTACTGATAATAATGTCCTGATATTTTTTTAAATGGATCTGGATCGTTACTGCTCCTTTTTGCAGAACGTATATTTTTTCTGCCTTTGATCCTTCTATAAAAAGAATATCATTGTTCTGCAGATTTTCTTCCTGACAGAGCCTTCCTATTTTTTCAAGGAAAACATCCGGTAATCCCCGGAAAAAGGCGTATGACTTGAGATCATCAACTGTCGGCATTTTTACCTCGTGCGTAACGGTTTGTTTTTTTTGTTCGTTCATAAAATCTGCGTATAGCATAGAGCATGGTGCAAAAAACACTCGTCATTCGATTGTTCGCATTTAAGTTTTTTCCTTTCGCTTAGGCTGGAAGATGATTTTTTACTCTCCGCTCTTTGCTCTCTGCTAATTAGTTCATGCCCCTTGGAAGAAGAACCGTAAAAGTTGTTTCCTTCTCCGGATTGCTCTCCACGGTGATCATGCCCAAATGGGCTTCCACAATATCTTTTACCAGGGGAAGCCCAAGGCCGCTTCCCACAACCTGACGGGTTTTTTCAGTGCGGATGCGGTAAAATTTGTCAAATATTTGAGAGAGGTTCTCTTTTTCTATTCCAACGCCGTTATCAGATACTTTGAGTTCAACAAACTCCCCGCTGTTTTGTGCATTTATGGAAATAGCTCCGCCTTCCCGATTATATTTAATCGCGTTGCTGACAAGGTTGGTCAGGACGGTTTCCATGCTTTGACGGTCGGCATGTACAGGGAACACCTGTGAATCTATGGTTACCTTAAAGGTAATACCTTTTTTTTCTGCTTCCCCGGACATTAATTCAACAACTTCCTCGATAATCTCCGGCAGGATAATTCTTTCTTTCTGCTGTACAAGACGTCCGGCCTCTATACGGGAAAGATCAAGCAGATTACTGATCATGGCAATGTGTCCGTCAATGCGCTGGAGTACCCGGTTCAGTATTTTTTCCTGTCCCGTACTGATTTCTCCGGCAAGGCCTTCGGTGATAACAGAGATCTGCTGCCGAATGGAACTTAATGGAGATCGAAGTTCATGGGAAGCCATGTTTACAAAATCAGATTTCATCCGATCAAGTTCTTTAAAGCGGGTCACATCATTGAAAATGGTTACTGAACCGAGGATGTCTCCCTGTTCATTACGGACCGGTGCGGAATGTGCGATAAAAAAACGTTGTAACGGTTCACCCCAGGAAAGTTCGCGGGAAATTCCCTGGCTGTGGGAATTTTTAGGGTTAAGGACGTTTTCCAGCATCTCTGTAAACTCACGATTACCGGACCATTCAAGGATATTTTTTTCCACAGGCAGTTCTTTCTCCAGTTCCAGCATACGGGTGATTGCAGGGTTGTGAAGCACAACGCACCCGTTTTGATCGGTTACCAGTACACCGTCAGCCATATGATTGATGATGGTAAGAGTCCGGTTTTTCTCGTTGGCAATGTCCTGAAGGCTTTTTTGCTGTTCAAGGCGAAGGAGTTCTGCTTCTCGTTTTAGGGTAAGGTTTTTAATTGCTCTTTGAATAACAAGGCGAAGCTGGTCAGGGGTAAACGGTTTGGGGATGAAATCATAAGCGCCGTTTTTCATTGCACTAACCGCATTTTCTATGGTGGCATACCCTGTAACCACAATAACAAGGAGTTCTGGATAGTGTTCCTGTACTTCCTTTAAAACATCCATTCCGCTGATGCCCGGCATCATCAGGTCCAGCAGAAGAATCTGAAACTCATTTTTTTCGAGAAGGGAAAGTCCGCTTTCTCCATTCTCAGCGGTTGCGGTTGTCCATCCTTCCCGCGAGAGAATCCTTTCGGATCCCTCACGGAGGACGGTTTCGTCATCAATGATCAGTATGTTGATTTCATTATGTTTTGCCATCAGACAGTCCGCTCTCTTTTTATTAAACAGCGTCTTCTTATCCTGCAAGCAACCGTTCAACCAGCTTGACCAGCTCTCCCGGCTCAACAGGTTTATCAACATAATCATCTGCCTCTGTTTCCATCCCCATCCGGCTGGTGTATGTGCTGTTGGGAATTTGGGAAACCACAGCAGTTAAAAGCAGAATCGGAATATTTGAATATTCAGTATCTCCTTTTAATTCTTTACATACCTCATATCCATCTTTGTCAGGCATCATTACGTCAAGTATAATTGCGTCCGGTTTTTCTGACTTTGCTTTTTCCAGGCCCTCGATACCCCCATAGGCTTGAACAACTTCATGGTTTTTGCTTTCCAGTATTATGGTTACGGATTCAACCAGATCAGGATCATCATCAACCACTAATATTTTTGCCATGTTAAACACCTCCTTTCTGTTTTTAATTTATTTTTACCGCTTTTGTTTTTAATCCAGGTCATTATATCTTTGGCCTTGGGAGAAGGCCTGCTTCTTCAGCGATCCTTGGAACCATCTCTTCCCACTCAATTGCCATGATATGAACACCATGTATCCCTTCTATTTCCTTAAGCTGCTGGATCGTCTCTATTGCTATCTTTATCCCTTCTTCGGAGCGCTTCTCTTTTTCCACCCCTTTTATCCGATCGATAAGTGCATCCGGCACGTCCATACCCGGCACCATTTTTTTCATATAGTTTGCCATGCCCACAGATTTCATGGGGGTCACCCCGCCCAGGATGTGTACTCTTTCATGAAGCCCTCGGTCCCTGACCTGTTCCATCCATTTTTTAAAACGGTCTATATTAAAAATACACTGGGTCTGAATAAACTGTACCCCCGCCGCAATTTTTTTTGCAAGCCGGACAACACGTGTTTCAAAGGGGTCTGCAAAAGGGTTTGCTGCGGCACCGATAAAAAGCCGAGGTGGAACAGTAATCTCATCTCCACCAAGGAACTTGCCTTCATCCCGCATATGCTTAACTGTCTGAATCAGGTGAATGGAGTCAAGGTCATACACATTCTTTGCGCTGGGATGATCGCCGAATTTCTGATGGTCGCCTGAAAGACAGAGGATATTATTGATGCCGAGTGCCGCTGCTCCTAAAATATCGCTTTGAATGGCGATCCGGTTTCTGTCACGGGTTACCATCTGCAAAACAGGGTCAATACCCAGTTGTTTTAAAAGAACACCGGCTGAGATACTTGACATTCTCACCACAGAGGTCTGGTTGTCTGTCACGTTAATAACGTCAACCGATTCTTTTAAAAGCGCGCCTTTCTTCCGGATCGGGTCCGGATCGGCCCCGCGGGGCGGACCGCATTCAGAAGTAACAGCAAACTCACCTTTTAAAAGGACTTTCTCAAGACGGCTGTCTGATGTCATAGCTTCAAGTCCTCTCTAATTATTTTCCGGGGACCTCCGTCGCGGCTGCTTGTCCAGTTGTTTATGGGAATAATAACTTCCATCTGGTCAAGCCGGCCCTGTTCTTTCAGAATATCGATGATCAGCTGCCATCCGCATTCCAGCTCCGGGTCCACTTCGCATTTTCCGTCGACTGAACCGCCGCAGGGGCCGTTCATAATGCTTTTTGAACAGCGTGTTACAGGGCAGATGCCTGCAGTCAGATGAAGTTTGCAATCACCGCAGGCCTGGCACCGTTCCTTCCATACGCCCTGCTCTTCGGTCACCCCGATAAAGTTTGTATTGATCCCGGGGTAGATCGGCGTCTTCCGGTACTTCTCAGCCATAAATTGGACCCCTGCTCCGCATGCAATGGACAGCACGGCGTCATATTCATTAATAAAACCTCTTACCTCCTCAAGGTATTCCGGGTCACACTGACGTTCAAGGGTCACCTCTCTGATCTCGATCGGTTTTCCTTCATTCTGCCGGGCCATGCGGATAGATGAGGAAAGAATGCCAACCTCTTTTTCACCGCCAGCATAGCAGACCGTGACACATCCTCTGCAGCCGGCCACAATGATCTTTGAGCATTTTTGAATCATGGCCAGAACATCCTGTAAGGGCTTGCCTTCTCCGATAATCATAGGTTTCTCCTCGTCAAAGATAGTCTTATGTTGTTTTGTTCACCTGCTTTTTTATGGGGCTGGGGCCCAGGCCTTTAATTCGATCCGTCATCTCGTTGGCTGCTTCAACAAACTTTGGACCCTCGCCGGCAGACATATTGTACATTTGCAGCCGGTCACCCCCGACCCCAACATCGTCAAGGATCTTTTTTACATAATCAACCCTTTTGCGAGCTCTCAGATTTCCTGTGAGATAGTGACATTCGCCTTCCATACATCCGGCCACATACACCCCGTCAGCCCCTTCCTCAAATGTTTTTAAAAGATACAGGACATCTATCTTGCCGGTGCAGGGCAGCTTGATGATCCTGATATTGGTCGGATACGAAAGCCTCATCGAACCTGCCAGGTCCGCAGCTGAGTAAGCTCAATACTTACAGCAAAAGGCCACGATCTTGGGTTGAAAATCGTTCATGTGATCTCCTGATTTATACTCAACCTTTTTAATTAAAAGATTAAACCACGGCTTTTTGCCGTGCGACCCGAAAAGCTTTTAGCGTTTCGGGGATTAGACTAATTGTTTTAAATAAATATTTGTCTTACTTTCTTTGCTTGCTCCAAAGAAAGTAACAAAGAAAAGGCACCCTATGGCCGGTCCCGTAAAACGGGATTTCCTTGTTATAAGTTTTTTTGCGGTCGGCGCCACAATGGTCCCGATTTATCGGGACTCAAACATGCATCGCCTTAGAACCCCAAAAAAACTTATAACTGCGGCTTGGCCAAAATGGGGTCCCGGTTTTTCTACGGTCCTCTTTGGGGACCAACATAAGGCCACGGCTTTTAGCTGTGGATAATTACTTCTAAATCCGCATTCAAAAGTCCTCAATTTTTACAAATATCAAACAGTGCTCCTGCTTTTGCTAAAATCTGTTTATCTGTAGCTTGCATCAGCTGGATCGCCTTGCCTGGACATTCCGCTGTGCAGCTGCCGCAACCCTGGCATTGTGCCGCATCGATCTGTGCCACGCTGTTTTCATTGATAAAAGGAACATTATACGGGCATACTCGCACACAGTTCAGGCAGGCTGCGCATTTCTCCTGATCCACAACTGCAACCATTCCGCCTACGGTTATGCTGTCATGCGAGAGAAGGGTGCAGGCACGGGAAACAGCTGCAGCAGCCTGGGAAAGACTTTCCGGAAGCGGTTTGGGCGAATGGGCCAGTCCGCACAGGAAGATCCCGTCAGTAGCAAAGTCAACCGGCCTAAGCTTCATATGTGCTTCCAGAAAAAACCCTTCCCGGGTACGCTGGAGTTTCATCAGGGTAGAAAGCTCATCATTTTCCCTCGGAATAATCGCAGTGCTCAAAACAAGCAGTTGGACGTGCATGTTCACCTGTTCGCCAAGGGCGGGGTCATACACGGAGATTTTCAGTGCTCCCTGTTCAATGCTCACTTCCGGCTTGCGTTCAAGATCATAGCGGATAAAAATGATTCCTGCCCCACGCGCTTTGGTATAGTAATCTTCAAGCAGTCCGTATGTCCTGATATCCCGGTACAGGATATAAATGTTTATTTCAGGGTCCAGGGCTTTTATTTTTAGAGCATTTTTTATGGCGGCACTGCAGCAGAGCCTGCTGCAGTAAGGGTGTTCATCATTTCTTGAACCCACACACTGGATCATGACAACAGTCTTTGTGTTTCGTAAATCAAACCTTTTAAATGCAATTATTTCTTCAAGTTCCTGCTGGGTCACAACCCGCTTATCCTCTCCGTAGAGATATTCTTTTGGTTTATATTCCTCTCCCCCTGTGGCAATGATGGTGACCCCATGCTCGATCTGCCGATAGGCCATGCCCGGCCCGGACATGATGCCGGTCTTGAAGTTTCCTTTAAAACCGGTTGTGTCCACAATAACGCCATCAAGGATCACCTGGATGGACGGGTTTATGCGTACCTGCTCAATCAGAGAATGCATATAAGTCTGAACATCAGTATTGTCGATTGTATAATGGAGGAGATGCAGGTTGCCGCCAAGTTGCTTTTCTTTTTCCAGCAGAAGGACATCAAACCCCTGGTTTGCAAGACCCAGGGCAGATGTCGCGCCGGACGCGCCCCCACCAATTACCAGTGCTTTTTTATTGACAGGAAGTGTCTGCTCCTGAAGCGGCACCAGAAATCCTGCTGAGGCAACTGCCATACGGACAAGATCTTTTGCCTTTTCAGTGGCCTCATTTTTTTTATCCATATGGACCCATGAACACTGATCCCGTATGTTTGCCATTTCAAACAGGTACCGGTTCAGTCCCGCTTCCCTGATGGTTGCCTGAAAAAGCGGTTCGTGGGTTCGCGGTGAACAGGAAGCAACCACAACCCGGTTCAGTCCGTGTTCCTGTATGATCTCTTTCATCTTTGTCTGGGTGTCCTGCGAACAGGTATAGAGGTTTTCATCAACATAGGAAACACCCGGCAATGTTCGCGCATATTCTTTTACAGCAGGGACATCAACGATCCCGCCAATATTTATCCCGCAGTGACAGACAAAGACCCCTATTTTTGGATCTTCTCCTGCGATATCTCGTTCCGGCGGAAATTTTTCTGTGCGTACCAGTGTTCCGCGGGCTTCAGCAACGATCTCGGATGCAGCAGCTGAAGCACCGCTGGCCTGAGAGACAGTTTCAGGAATATCTTTCGGTGCCTCAAAAGCCCCGCATACGTAAATACCGGGACGTGATGTTGCTGTTGGCTGCAGGGGGTCTGTTTGACAGAAGCCGTAATGATCAAGGGCAATATCCAGTTTGTCGGCAAGCATGCGTGAATTTAAAGAGGGGCTCATTCCCATGGAGAGGATTATCAGATCAAATTCCTCTTCCACGACTTTGTTTTCTTCACTAATATAAGTGATCATAAGGTTTTTTGATTTTGGCCTTTCAACGATCTTTGAGACCTGACACCTGATGTAACGCACGCCATATTCATCACGTGCCCGTTCATAGTAGGTATCAAAGCCCTTGCCATGAGCCCTGATATCCATATAAAAGATAGTTGGTTTTACCTGCGCTGCATGTTCTTTTGCGATGATCGCCTCCTTTGTCGCATACATACAGCACACCGAAGAACAGTATCCTTTACCATAGCTTATGTCCCGGGATCCCGCACATTGGATCCAGGCGATCCGTTCAGGGTCAGTCAGGTCGGAAGGACGCTTGACGTGACCCTGGTATGGGCCGGATGCTGAAAGTATCCGCTCAAACTCAAGACTGGTGACAACGTTCTGATAATGTTTATATCCGTATTCTTCACGAATGTTCGGGTCAGTAAGACTAAAACCCGGTGCAAGAATAATAGAGCCCACATTAACGGTAATTTGCTTTTCCAGCATGTCGTGATAAACCGCTTTTGCCAGACAGGCCTCAACACACTGCAGGCATTCACTGCAGACACCGCAATCAAGACAGCGTTTTGCCTCAGCTATGGATTTCTCTTCGGTGAGTGCCTGCTGAACTTCCTGAAAACTCTTTATTCTTTCTGAAAAGGGAGTTTTTAACGGATTTCGACGGGGTTCCTTTGTGATTTCACCCGGATTAAATTCTGCAACCGGTAGTTTTGTACCCCTGCCTTCGGATAGGTCAAAGCCATTTAAGAATCGTGAGATAGAGATCGCTGCTTCCCTGCCTGCCCCAACAGCCTCGACTACGGTTGCGGGACCGGATATCATGTCGCCCCCGGCAAAGACCCTGGGAACAGATGTTGCAAAGGTCACAGGATCAACCGTGAGGTTTCCCCGTGCGCTTATGTTCCAATCCTGTTTTTCGGGTAGAAAGGAAAGGTCAATTGACTGACCGATCGCAGGGACCACTGAATCCACATCAATTGTTATTTGTGACCCTTCAATTGGAACGGGACGCTGCCTGCCGCTTTCATCGGGTTCTCCCAGCTCCATACGTATGCACTCCATACCGCTTACCCTGCCATCAATGCCGATAATCCGCTGCGGCGCCATAAGATAGTTGATCTTCACGCCTTCTTCTTCCGCTTCTATAATCTCTTCATCCAGAGCAGGCATCTCATTACGGCTGCGGCGGTATATAATGAAAGCTTCTTTTGAACCTTTTCGTAAGGCGGTTCTGACCACATCAATGGCAACATTTCCCCCGCCGATCACCGCTACCCGGTCACCCAGAGGAAGGTCTTTCCCGGCATTTATTTCTTTCAGGTAGTCCACTCCATGCACAACTCCCTGCAGGTCTTCACCCGCTATTTTAAGGCGCATGCTTTTTTGTGCACCCACGCTTAGAAACACTGCCTTGAACCCTTCTTTAAAGAGAGCATCAATTGAATGGCCCGGTCCGATTAGAGTGTCTGTAATTATTTCTACGCCAAGTTTCTGAATGTACTGAATATCCTTATCCAGGATGCTGCCCGGAAGCCGGTAATCCGGAATTCCCCAGCGAAGCATCCCGCCTGGCTCGGGTAATGCCTCAAAAACCGTGACCTGATAGCCTTCCAGGGCCAGATAAAAGGCAGCAGACAGACCTGCCGGTCCGGAGCCGACAATGCCAATCTTTTCATCGCGCTGTTCTTCGACTGAGGGGATCTCGGGTTCTTCCTGTCCATATTCCCAGTCCGTGACAAACCGTTTCAGGCCCATAATGTTCACGGGCTCATCAATTTTGCCGCGGGTACATGCGGTTTCACAGGGATGCGTACAGATTCTGCCGCAGATGGCAGGCAGCGGGTTGTTCTTTCTGATCAGGGCGAGGGCTTCCTTAAATTTACTCTGAGCAATAAGAGCCACATACCCCTGGACATGAATGCCTGCCGGGCAGGCATCCTTGCACGGAGACGTTCCCCGCTTATCAATGGCAAAGGCATTCGGAATGGCCTGTGGATATCGTTTGTAGACCGCCTTTCGGTTTATGAGGCCTGCATCAAATTCATTTTGAATCTCAACCGGACAGACCTCTGCACAGTCGCCGCAGCCGGTGCATTTATCAAGATCGACAAACCTCGGTTTCTGTTTGACCTGAACCGTGAAATTTCCTGCTGACCCTTCAAGCTTTTCGATTTCAGCATAGGATAAAATATCAATATTAAGATGCCGTCCCACTTCAACCAGTTTGGGAGAGATGATGCACATGGAACAGTCGTTGGTGGGAAAGGTCTTGTCAAGCTGTGCCATGCTGCCGCCGATTGCAGATTCCTCATCAACCAGGTAGACCCTGAAACCGCTTTCAGCCAGATCAAGAGAAGCCTGGATGCCTCCGATTCCGGCTCCCACGACCATGACTGCACCGACCGGATTGTCTTTGTGTTCATTTGAAGCGTTCATGGATGACTCCAAAATTTAACAGTTGTTACATCAGGCCCTTTGACTGCAAAAGCGGCCGCGGATCTATAATATGACGTTTAAACCACGTGTCTGTATCCTTACTGCCAAAAGCAAGGCCCATCAGTTCGGTAAAATAAAATATTGGAAGATCATAGGTCATGCCCCGGGCAGCGCCGATCTCCTCTTCCCGGGTATCAATGTTTGACTGACAAAGGGGACAGGCCGTAACAATACAGTCGGCCTCTGCTTCAACTGCCATATCAAGTATCCTGCCAACCAGCCTGTGTTCGATCTCAAGATTGGTCAGGACCAGGCTTCCGCCGCAGCATTCTGTCTTGTAGGGCCAGTAGATGCTTTCTGCTCCCAAACGGGTCATGAGCGCATCAAGACCTTTCGGGTCTTCCCAGTGTTCTTCTTTTGTTATCTTCGGTGGACGTGCCAGCAGACAGCCGTAATAGCTTACCGCTTTTAAACCTGTTAAGGGTTTTTTAATTTTCTCCTGGATCTTTTCCGTAAACTCATTTTTTAAGAGAAATTCCAGAATATGCAGGACAGAGATGTCATTATTAAAGGGTATCTTTACCCCCTGTTTTTTGCTGCCGGTCAGTGCTTCTGCCGTGGTTCTCAAACGGCTGAAGCATGCAGCGCAGGGAGTGATCAGGTCCTGTTTCATTCTTTCTGCACGAGCGAGGTTCCTTGCCGGAAGTGCGATTGAAAGGAATTCATTGGTGCTATGGGCTGAACTTGCTCCGCAGCAGGTCCAGTCTTTCAGTTCCTCAAGCTCTATTCCAAGGCCCCTGCAGACAGAATCAATTGATTCACCGTATTCACGGGCGGTTCCTTCAAGTGAGCATCCTGGAAAAAATGATACCTTCATGCTTTTTTGTGCTCCCGTGCCTGATTAAAAAGAGTGCGTACTTCTTTAATTCCTTTGCTGGTCCGGGGGAAAAGCTTGAGTTTTCCCCGCAAAAACATCTTAACGGCCAGTTTCAAATCATTCTTCCAGGTGCCGTTTCTTAGTTTTTCTTTGAGGTCACCGCTTTTAAGTGAAAAATTTCTAATCATGCTCAGTTCATGGACCCGGCCTGTTTTTTTAATACAGTCGAGAAAAGCCGTGTGCAGGATGGGGATTTTAGGCTGCGGTGTTTCCTGCCCGCTTTCATAATGAATCTGTCTGAGGACATCCATTACTCCTGCAATATTTATTTCATTGGGACAGCGTGTGGTGCAGGTCTCGCAGGAAGCACAGATCCAGATAGTGCTTGATGACAGCACTTTCTCCTTTTTCCCGAAATGCACTGACCTGATGATCTGATGTGGCAAAAGATCCATGGCAAAGGCAATTGGGCAGCCGGCAGAGCACTTATAACACTGGTAACAGTTAAGGATCTCGCTGCCTGCTGATTCAAAGACGATATCCCGGAACCTGCGGTCGGTATCTAAGTGTAAGGGGTTCTCGCTCATGGTTTAGCTCTCAAACTTTTTAAAGAGGTTGGTTGGTTAATAAAATCTGCGTATGGCATAGAACATTTTTCCTCAAGCCAAGCGCTCCTCAACTCCCGCGTCAGCGGGATGCTCTTCGAGTTTTTTTGTCGTTCCTTCTTTATCCTTCAATCTGTTCCAGCACTTCCGATAGCCGCTCCTCTCCGCCGACAGCAACCAGCAGCACTCCCCGGCACATGTCCTTAAGCGACCTGATCATGTCTGCAGCTATGGCAATGCCCTCTTTTATCTTGTCAGGCGCTTTTGCCAAACGATCAAGCGTTTCATCAGGAATCACCACTCCATCCATATGACGGCACATAAAACGGGCCATACCCACCGATTTTAAAATGGTTATCTGGGGAAAGACCGGGACCTTAAAGGCTTCTACTTTGTTTATAAAGGAGGTAAGCGTTTTCAGGTCATACTGGGTAGGGGTAAAAAAGAATTGGGCACCTTCAATGATCTTCTTTTCCATGCCGGAGATCTCCACCTCAAGAGCGCTGTTTTTAAGTCCGGCATTCACTTCTGATCCGATACAGAATCGAGGAGAGCCCAAGAGATCATTCCCGGACAGGTCAATTCCTTTCTGCAGTTTTTTTGCAGCTTCCAGCAGTCCTGTGACTTCAAGGTCATGTACGTCCTGTGCATCAATATGGTCACCGCTTTTAATGTCATCGCCTTCACTGATAAACATATTTACAAGGCCGACCGCAGAAGCGCTGAGCATGTCTGCCTGAAGTGCAAGCCTGTTGCGGTCACGGCAATTCATGCTAAGAATGGTTTCTATTCCTTTGTCTTTGAGGAGACAGGAGGCACCCATTGACCCCATCCTCATGATGGCTCCGCTCATCTCCGGCACCATTACGGCCTGAACACGGCCTTTCAGCTTATCCGCATTTTTTAGAAAGCCGGAGAAGTCTGCTCCCTTTGGGGGCTCAAGTGAAGCGATGGTTAAAAACTGCTCTGAGTCTAACAATTCTTTGAAATTCATGGTTTCTCCTCTTTTCCAGGGGATTTTTTTTGAGCCTGTCTTTCAACTGCATTTCTGACCGCAAGTACCAGCTCGTCATTTCCAAAAGATTTTATGTGGTAATAAAAAACCTTATGATGGAGAATTGCCTTTTCGAGTTCCGGGGTATTTGTTACAGAAGTCATGATTATGGGCAGCTCAGGATGAAATCCTTTAACAATTGGAACAACTTCACTCCACCCCATATCCTTTATGCCGGTATCCAGTATCAGTGCTGATATGTGTTCCTGCTGAACATACCGGATGGCTTCTGAACCCCGTTCAGCAAGGTGAACACTAAATATTTCTTTTTGTAAAACAGCATGAAGCCGCATTGCTGTATGCTGATCCGGCTCTACAACCAAAACCTTTTTTTCTGTTTTCATAATCCGGTCATATCAAATGTCTTTCTTGTTCTTATATGCTTACAAAACCCGTACCAAAAAAATTTCTGGGAACCGGAAAGTCTGTAATATTAAAATGCTATTAAAAATCAACGGGATATAGAGACAAAAACTTTAAGCATGGTTTTTATTCAGAAAAAGCAAAGACGGAAAAATGGGGAAAAATTCCTCAACAAATAAAAATAAAACAATAAAAATTAAAAATTCTTTAAAGATTAAAGGAGTAAAAGGGCTTGTTTTTCAGGAGGGGCTTTTTGGGGGAAAAATTCCCCAATGGGGTCTTATTCCTCTTTGATTTTTTTGAGACCATATTTTTTTATCTTTTTATACAGGGTCTTCCGGTCAATCCCAAGCAGGTTTGCGGCCTGTCCTTTGTGGTACCCGGTTTCACCCAGTACCCGCTGAAGGTGTTTCTTCTCCATCTCATCCAGGCTGTATAGTTTATCACTGTCAGCGATGTATTTTGTGCGCCGCTTTTCTGTCAGCCAGGGAAAACAGCGGGGCAGGAGAGTGTCTCCATCTTCCATGATGAGCGTCCGTTCCACGGCATTTTCAAGTTCACGAACATTTCCCGGCCAGGCATGGTCCATCAGAAGCTTCATGGTTTCAGGAGAGGTTTTGGTGACAGGGCATTCTCTCTTCCGATTATATTTTTTCAAAAAATGGCTGATAAGAAACGGGATGTCTTCTTTCCTTTCACGTAACGGCGGCATGTTTACCGGTACAACATTCAGGCGATAGTAAAGATCTTCACGAAAAAGCTTCTGAGCAATGGCCTGTTTAAGATCCTTGTTCGTGGCGGCAATGATACGGGCATTAACTTTATGTGTTCTTTCACTGCCCACAGGTTTTATCTCTTTTTCCTGGATAACCCGGAGCAGCTTTGCCTGTATATCCAGACTTAAGTTTCCGATCTCATCAAAGAAAAAAGTCCCGCCGTTAGCCAGCTCAAAGCTGCCATACTTTGCCTGGATCGCGCCGGTAAAAGAACCTTTTACATGACCAAAAAGTTCACTTTCAAGCAGGCTCTCCACCAGAGATGAGCAGTCAACGGTAATGAATGCCTTATCCTCTCTTAAGCTGTGGTCATGAATTGCTCTGGCAATGAGTTCTTTTCCCGTTCCGCTTTCGCCGTTGATCAGGACGGTACTGTCGGTGGGAGCCGTTCGCCTGACCAGTTCATAGATTGCCCGCATGGTTTTGCTTTGACCGATTATACAGTCTTCTTCGTTCTTTGATTTTAACTGCTGCCGTAGATGATGATTTTCAATCATCAGATTTTTTCTCTCAAGAGCCCGGTTCACGGCAATGCGCAGCTCGTCAGGGTTGAAAGGTTTGGTAATATAGTCATAGGCGCCCAGTTTTATTGCTTTTACCGCTGTTTCTATGGAAGGATAGCCGGTTATGATCATGATGGTTGTTTCCGGGTTCATCTCTTTAAGGAGTCTGAGTGTTTCAATTCCGCCGATGCCCGGCATTTTTAAATCCAGCAGAACCAGATCAAACTGTTCCTTATCAAACCTTTCAAGCGCCTCTTCACCGGAAACCGACCCAAAAGCCGCGTAGCCCTCTTTGTGCAGTACACGGCAACAGCTGTCCCTCATGATCTTTTCATCATCAACAACAAGTATCCGGGTATCGTTTCGCCTGTCTTTATTCATGGGTTGTCCTTAATAGAGACAGGCAGTACAATGGTAAACACTGTTCCTGTATCCACTTTGCTTTCCACTTCGATCGTGCCGTGGTGGCTTTGAATGATCCCGTAAGAAGTGCTTAACCCCAGGCCGGTACCTTTACCTATCTCTTTGGTGGTGAAAAAAGGTTCAAATATTCTTGGCTGTACTTTTTTGGGTATTCCCATGCCTGTATCCTGAAAAGCGATAAGTACCGATAACATATCCTTGCTTTTGCTTGTTGTAATGGTTAAAGTCCCTTTTTTGTCTGTCATGGCCTCAGCAGCATTTACCATCATGTTCATGAATACCTGTTTTAGCTGGTTCGGATTTCCTTCAATTGGGGGCATGGAGGTGTCAAGTTTTTTAATAATACTGATATCGTGGAACAGAACCTGATTCTCCAGAAAAAAGAGGCCGTCTATAATTGCTTTATTGATATCCAAAAGCTCAAATTTCGATTCGGTTTGTCGGCCGAACTCAAGGAGGCTCTTTACTATTTCTTTGCACCTGCTTGCTTCCATAACGATCTTTCTCAGGTCTTCGACCTTGGCATCCTTTTCCTCTTCAAATTCTTCCAGTAAAAGACTTGCATAAATGAGAATTCCGCCCAGAGGATTATTGATCTCATGGGCAACGCCTGCGGATAAACTTCCAAGCGAGGCCATTTTTTCAGCCTGAAGGAGCCGCACCTGGGTTTCCTGTAATTCTTTTTCTATCTTTATCTTTTGCCGCAAATCCGTAAATATTCCAAGGGAAGCAATTTCCTGGCCGCCCTCATAAACAATGGAAGCGGAAAGACTCACGGGTATCTCCTCGCCGTCTTTTCCGTATATGATGCCCATGTAACTGTCCAGTTTTCCCCGGCCGCCATGGTCGCTGCTTCTCAGTTCACGCATGATCTCCTTTGCCTTTTCCTTTGAATAAAATTTGGTAATATGGGTCCTTTCCACTATTTCTTCTTCACGAAAGCCCGTCAATTTTTCTGCGGCCCTGTTAAAAAAGAGTATTTTTCCTTTCATGTTTGCAACCACAATGCAGTCCACCGAACTTTCAAGCAGGTTTGATAAAAACCCGTGCTTTTCCCGAAGTTCCTGCTCGATCCGGACCCTTTCTGAAATATCAATGATAAGCCCCTGATATCCCACCACATCACCTGTTTCATTTTGTTTTCCGTGGGCTGTCATTAATATGGGAACACTGCCGCCATTTTTTTTCTTAAATTCAACTTCGAAATTTTTTACGTATCCGTCTTGTTCAATCAGGTTCTGGAATTTTTTTCTGTCATCCGGATCTGCATACAGGTCCCGGGTAACATCCATCTCAAGAAGATCTTCTTTGCTTTCATAGCCCAGCATGTCAAGAAGGGCCTGGTTGCAGTCAAGAACGCTCCCTTCTTTTGAGGTTATACAGATCCCCTGATCTACCCGCTGAAAAAGATCCATATATTTTTTTTCCGACTCGCGGAGTTCTTCTGAAAGCTTTTTTCGAAAGGAAATATCCCGCAGGTAGATGAAATATTTTCTTTTATCCGGGTTCTTTAAGGTGTAGTGGGAAAAACATATTTCTGTGATCGTTGGTTGAGAAGAAGGGGTATGGATTTCTGTTTCATGTGAAAATTTTACGATTCCGCTTTCACTTTTCTTTTTGAGGGAGGAAAACACCTCTTTACTCTTTTTATCAAGAAACCCGGTGAAATCTTTGCCTATTAGTTCGTCCGGGTCATTGCCAATTATCCGGAAGGCCATGGGGTTGGCAAATTCAACCCGGTTTTTTTTATCAAGGATCAGGATGCCGACCGCACTCTTTTTTGCCACAGCCTGAAAGATCCCGGCTTTTTCTTCAAGGTTGAGTTCGGATAATCTTTTTTCTTTTGGCTTATCAGACATGCTTCATCCCTCTTTCATGTCATTGGTCTGGTGGAAACAAAAAGTTTAGGGTCTTCAACAAGCTATGGGTAAAAAATAATTTTCAGTACAGAATTGTAAAAGTACTTAAAATACTTAAAGTGCCTAAAGTACTTGAAATATGATAATCCAAGCTCAAAGATTTACGTGTAACTGACGATTGCCCTATGCTGCAACATACAGATTTTATTAACGAACCAGAATTTATTGAATAATATTTTACAGGGCTGTTTGAAAGTCTAGGGGAAAAAGTTATTTAAAATCATAGGGAATGGGGCACATCTACCCGTATACTGGAAAGATCCCGGTAGTTTTTGGACATTTGGAAGTTATTACAGCCCACAATTGCTATATAGTATTTTTAATCAAGAACCTCAAGCAGAGAATTCCTTTGTTCCGTCTCAAGTCGTATGGAGGAAAGATATCGAGTTTCATTATCAGTACTAATTAGACAAAAACAGATAAAAAGTCAATCTTATGATTCAAGAATAATCTTGTTTAGTAATAATCACTTCTTGTTTGACAATAATTTTATGTTCAGTTATCCTTATTATGGTAAACAGGTTTTTTACAAGATGTTTATTTATCGTGGTAATTAATTTTTCGTCCAGAATTTATCTTTGGCACTTTTGTTGCTTTAATAACTTTATATGAAAACAACAGACAATACAAGTTCTGAGCAGATCCATATTCTTGCGGTAGATGATGAAGACGCAATAAGGGAACTGCTGTATAAGATATTATCCATGGAGGGGTACAGGTGCTCAACGGCAGAAAGTGCAGAGGCTGCATTAAAGATCCTTGAGACAGAACCTGTTGATGTTGTTATTACCGATCTTAGAATGCCGGGCCTTGGAGGAATGAACCTTCTTGAAATCGTAAAGGAAAAATATGATTCAGATGTTATTGTTGTTACAGGTTTTATAGAGGATTTTTCATATGAAAATATAATAAAAAAAGGTGCAAGCGACCTGCTTTATAAACCTACCCCTTATAAAGAAATAATTCTAAGACTTAAACGTGTATTGCATGAGCGTCAGATCCTTACCGAGATGAACCGTGCTCATAAAGAACTTAAAGAAGCATATCTCGATACGATCAACCGGCTTGTTCTGGTAGCAGAATATAAAGATGTGGATACCGGTGATCATATTATCCGAATAAGCAGTTATTGTGAACTGATCGCGGCAAAACTTGAAATTTCTGAACAGGAAGTTCAAAACATACGGTATGCAGCGCCAATGCATGATATCGGAAAAATAGGAATTCCTGACAATATCCTTTTAAAGAAAGGCAAGTTCACAGCTTCTGAATTTGAAATCATGAAAGCACATACCACGATTGGTTATAACATTCTCGAAAATCCAAAGTCGGAAATCTTAAGCTGTGCCCGTCAGATAGCCGTTTCGCACCATGAAAAATGGAACGGACAGGGATATCCAAATGGTTTCTCAGGTAAGGATATTCCCCTGCCGGGAAGAATCGTCGGTATCGTAGATGTGTTTGATGCCCTGACTTCGACACGTCCTTACAAAAATTCTTATCCGGTTGAAGTTGCCGTTGATATTATAAGGAAGGAGAGGGAAAAGCATTTTGATCCGGAGGTAGCAGATATTTTTCTGGATAACATAGATGGAATATTAAAGATAAAGGAAGACATAAGTCCTCTGGACAAACCTTCTGTATCTGATTTTGTCTGGAGTGAAAGAGATATAGATGACGGCACCAGCCAGGCTGTTGCAGATTTCAATAATGAAAAAAATAAAAATATTTCCTGAAAAAAGATAAAAGAACTTTCATCTCCCCCCTGAGCTTTTATTTTTTATTTTTCAAATTAATTATCCCCAATTATTTAAAACATTATCCTTATAGTAAAACTTTCTGCTATTTTTGCGTTTATTAACTATTATTTTCATATATTAACCATAGTATTCTAATAATTACCTTTATTTGTAATTATATGCAAAGATAGGTTTGCAAAAAATAATATCCTGTTGAAATCTCTTTAAATTTTCAATAATAGTTCGCGTAAAACAAGTATTTATCTCTGCATAACAGGTAACCTTATGATTTTACTTTAAATTGTTTATGTGTTCCATTTTTGCGCAATTTGCTTAAAAGGCCCTTTTTAAAAGGTTTTTTTCTTTTTCTAACAGACTTATCCACAGGTTGTTTACATTTTTTGTTGAATAATATGTCCGAGCATTTGCAACTTTCTAGCAACTATCGCCAATGCAACATAGCGTTTGAAACCGTCTATCCCTTTATCCAGACATCGATTAAGACCATGATTTTCCAGCGCATTAATCGCTGATTCGATCGCCGAGTGCTGGTGCCGATACCTGCGGTAAAGATCAGCAGCCTGGGCGAAGGTTTTGAAAGGATTTCCATTGTGTGGGCAATAAAATTAGCATTATCTCTTTATTTATTGAGTTAAATAACATATAATTTATAATTTGTTAAAGCATTTTATCTGGACATTAAAGTTTGACGAAAAACAGTTAAGATTAAAAAGCTTTTTCGAAGAACATACAGTAAAAACACCCCGAGGCAATAAGCGATTGATAGTAAAGGCAGCAGACAGTCATAACTGTACGACTTAAATAAAAATGCCGGAAAAAAACGACCTTAAACAAACCCGTCAGTTGATCGTGCTGGCAATCATTTTTGCGATTGGTTTAATATCCTGGACCCTGCATCCGCGGGCATTTATCTGGGATGATTCATATTTCTACATGGTCATTGCCCGCAACATTGTTCTTGACGGATCCCAGACTTTTTCAAATCTGTATATAACTAACGGTATTCATCCGATCTGGCTTTATCTTCTCACCGGTTACAGTTATCTGGTATCTATTTTTGATCCGGAGATCCTTTTCAACCCTGTTTATGCAGTACCGCTTTCCGCCTTTCTTGTTTTTATGGGCGTTGTTAATTTCTGGAAGGCTGCTGATCTGCTTAAGCTTCCCCGTCTTTTATTTTGCGGGCTTCCTTTATGCTATGTTCTTTTTTTTCACGTATTATATTCAGAAGCCCATGTGTATTATGCAACGCTTTCATGGCTGATTCTACTTATGGCCAGAAACTTTAATGCCCGGTCTCAAAGTCCCTGTCTGATAGGCCTTGCATGCGCATTTGTTTTTCTGGGACGCCTGGATTCTGTTTTCACGGTGATGTGTTTTTTAGGCTGGTACCTGCTTAGCAAACGGAACCTCCGGACCGCTATCCTGACGTTTGTTCCGATGGCTCTTTTGATTCTGCCCTATCTGTTAAGTAACTATTACTATTTTGGCGGCTTATCGCCTGTAAGCGGCTGGCTCAAGTCCAGTTTTCCGCATATTTTTCTCGGCAAGCCATCAGGCCCCAATTCTTTTTTCGGATATAATATTGTTGCCGGAGTTGTTCCCGTCATCATTGCTGTAATCTTTTTCCCGATCCTGAAGGTTCGCGGTTCTGTTCGTAACCTGATAATGGTTTTATTGACCGGCTCGATCCTCCACTTTTTTTACACAGCCTTTTTTACCCGTTTTCACACCATGTACTTTTGGTATTATATTCCAAACACCCTGCTTTTGACCTGTATCTGTGCCGTTCTCATAAAACAGTACCGTGTCCCCGGAATTTTAAAAACAGCCGGTGTCTTTGCCATGCTTCTGCTGTTTTGTTTTTTGAATGTATCCCAGAGATGGGGAAATACAAATGCATCCCGTAAAATCCAGGCCCCAATTGCAGAATTGCTGAATTATATGAAAGTTGAAAAAATAGAAAAAACCAGTATTCTTGTTTCTGATGTTCCAGGCGTTATCGCTTATTTTACAACTAATAATTTAATTGCCACAGACATGGTAACCTCCAGCAAGAAACTGTATGTCGCTATGCTGAAATCTGAAAATGCCCTTGATTATCTAATGGATTATTGTGAAAAAAAGGAAAGTCCGATAAAGTATTATTGCTATTTTGGGAGTGATTTTATTCAGCACGACAAGGACGGTTACGGGATAACATATAATGATCCAAAATATTATCCTGAACTGAAACCCATAGGCAGGTATGACTTAGGCTCTGAGCCGGTATTTATTTCCAGTAATTCTTTTTGCAAACTATGGAAGATTGACTGACCGTAATAACAGATGACTGTCTTTTCCCAACTTCCTCTCTTTCATAGAGACCTGACGCTTATTCGGGCCCTTTTTTGCTGGATCGCTTTACTTGAAAACAATTAAATGCTGACATTTAAACAGTTCTCCCGGTTCTGTTGCATATAATAGTATCCTGCCGGTACATCGCACATGTCTTAGCATTACCAAGGGACACAGTAAGACAATTCCAAGCGTAGCGTTATTAATTTTTAGATTTTGTTATAGCCCGGATTTCCCTGGAATAATACCCGGTCTTTTGGTTTGCAGCAGGCCTGGCAGATCAATTTTATATAAAAGATTGCATTCTAGATGGAAATAAATTATAAAAATATTAAATATAATATCAAATTAAATATTTTAAAATTTTCACAAGTTACTCAGGAGGTTTTTTTATGAAAAAAGAGGGCATTGCCTTATTTATTATAGTTTTTTTTATAGTGTTAAGTGCTGTCTGTGCTGTTGCTGAGACCATGTATATAACAGATCGGCTTGAAGTTGCTGTGCGCGGGGGCAGGGGGATAGAATACCGTATTCTGGCTGTGGTCAAAACAGATGAAGAAGTCGATATGCTGGGGTATGAAGGAAAGTATGCCCGTGTAAAGACAAGCCGGGACATAGAGGGATGGATGCTTAAGCGTTATTTGACCATGGATACGCCAAAAGCGATTGTAATAAAAGAATATGAGAAACAAACAGAAATGTTAAAAGAAAATGGAAGCGGTTCCGAAAAAAAAATGCTGAAACTTCATGAATTTGTTAAAACTCTTGAAAAAACCAAAAAAGAGCAGGGGAAAAGAATAAGATCTATTGAGAAGGATTATAATGACTTAAAAACAGATTCTGCGGATTTTTTAAAGCTGAAAAAAGAACAGAAAAATTTGGAAAAGCAAATGAAACAGAACAGTCAAAGACTTTCAAGGACAATAGAGGAAAACAGGGAGCTTAAAAAACAGATTAAAATAAAGTGGTTTATTGCCGGAGGCGCGGCTGTTCTGATCGGGTTTATCCTTGGAATGTATCTGCAGAGATTAAGAAACGAAAAAAGACGTCACTTAAGCTTTTAGCTTTGATGTTTTTATTTTTAGATGAGTGAAGTTATAATCATAACAACGTGTGGTCAAATGGCCATTTACTGTTTGGCTAAATGACCATTTTGAAAAAATCCATTATAAGTGGAGTATTTGATTTAGTTGAAATTGAATTGAGTCCTTATGTTTTATTGCCTATTGTAACAGCCTTCTGTTGGCATGCTTTCTGCAGTATCTGGTCTGGTACAAAGCACGGCAATAGGGAAATAAAATCATGCAGGGAAATTTAAAAGAAAATATGATCATATTTTCCCGGACGGATTTTTTGACTGGGCTGTAAAAACAGAAGGTATTCCCAGAGATTTCTTGACAGAATGCTCTTTTTTTTTTATACTCTTATTTTATTGTTTGTGGTGATATGTCAGGTGATCCGAAGCAGTCAAAAAAAGTAAATATAAGAGGTTCTCTAGGGGCATTGTCCCAGGTTGGAAGCTTTGGATTTATAATGGCAGCAGCCATTTTTATGGGTTACTATGTCGGCACATACATAGATCGTAAATTAGATACTGAACCCTGGTTTCTGCTCCTCTTTCTGATACTGTTTATAATCGGCGCATTTATAAAGTTCGTTCAGTCTACAAAAGAAGTCAGTGGTGAAAAAGAAAACAAAGGCTAAAGGTAAATAACAATTATAACCAAAAAATATGCCTCTGATCTTGGATTCCCCAAGAAGAATTTTTTTTTATCCGCAGCAATAGCTGTATTGCTTATCCTTATTTCGCTGATAGAGGGTGACAGGGCAGTTACAAACGGATTAGTAGTGGGTTCCACTATAGGCATTGTGTTTTTTCTTATTGCCTGGTGGACCGTAAATACGATTGTTAAGGAGAAAAACAAAAAGTCCTCCAACCCCCTCATGGCGGTTCTGGCAATAAAGGTATTCATACTAAAGTTTCCGCTATTAGGGATAATCCTCTGGTATGCTTTTAAGTATCTACCTATAAATACATTTGCTCTGGTCGGCGGTATCGGAATAACACAGGTGGCAATACTGATATCGGCTCTGAATAAACTTTCAATGTCTGGTAAAAAGAAAAATGAGCGCTGAATCTCATATCGAACAAGTAGTGGAAGCTCTGGATTATGAAGCGGCAGAAGCAGTAAGTCATGCTGCACAGGTAGTCGAATCAACTGAGCCAGCGCTTGAACTCCCCTCTTTTCTAGATTTTATACCGGGACTGGATATGCACCACCAGTATTTCGGTTTTACGCCCCATGAGTGGCTGCCGGTGATTATGTCCACTATGGTTGGTCTGGTTCTGGTGGGATTTGCCCTGTTTGCAACCCGAAAGATGGAAAAGATTCCGACCGGCTGTCAGGCTTTTCTGGAGATCGTGGTTGAAACGCTTTACGATTTTTTAAGTGATACCCTCGGCAAGCATGCCGGAAGGTACCTTCCGCTTCTGGGTACTTTTTTCCTCTATATTATAATGATGAATCTCTGGGGGCTTATTCCTCTTTTGCATTCTCCTACAAATACCATTAATACAACCCTGGCCCTGGCGCTTGTTACCTTTGTTGTGTATAATTTTGAGGGTATCCGGATTAAAAAACTGGGATATTTCAAACACTTTTTTGACCCGCTTTTTATGGCGCCGATCATGTTCCCGCTCCATGTTATTGGAGAGTTGGTTCGGCCGGCTTCTCTGTCTATCAGACTGTTCGGTAATCTGACAGGTGAAGACCTGACCATCGCACTGCTGGTGATGCTGACCCCGTTTGTTTTCGGAGTTATACCGGTGCCGATCCATCTTTTAATGGTTTTAATGGCACTTCTTTTCAGTACCATACAGGCAACCATATTTACACTTCTGTCTGCGGTTTATCTTAGCCTTGCGATAGAAGAGGATGATCATTAATGTTTTTAATTGAGAGAGTTAGTAAACAAAGAATATAACAAAAAAACTTTTAGAATAACGATTAATAGGAGGTTAGTGTTATGATTTATTTTGGATTGATTGGTTTAGGTATATGTTTAGGAATCGGACTGGCAGCGCTTGGCGGCGGAGCAGGTATCGGCCGGGCTGTTTCTTCAGCTCTGGAAGGAACCGCAAGGCAGCCTGAGGCAGCTGGTAACCTTCGTACAACCCTGATTATCGGTGCGGCGCTTATCGAGTCTCTTACCATCTATGCTCTTGTTATCGGTATTCTTTTGATGGGTAAACTTCCGACTCCTGATAAGGCGCTTGAAATATTCGCAATTATCAGCGGTGCGAAGTAACCGGCTTAAGCATCAGGAAATAAATCGTAAACATATCTAAAAAAATATTATGGAATTATTAGCGCCCCTCGGCCTGGAGTTTAAACTGGTCGGAATACAGCTTTTTGGTTTTATTATTCTCTTTTTTCTTCTCAAGAAATTTTTATGGGGAAGGATCCTGGATATGATCCAGCAGAGAGGTGATGAGATCCGGAAGGCATATGAGGAAAATGAAAAAACCCGCAACGCGGCCGATGAGCTTAAGGCAGAGTATGAAAAAAGACTTCAGGAAGCCAAAAAAGAGGCCGAGTCCATTGTTCAGAAATCTGTAGAAAAGGCGGAAAAGGCCGGGCAGGAAATAATAAATAAGACCCGCCAGGAAGCAGAGCAGATTAAAGAAAGGGGTCTTGCTGAAATAGAGCAGGAAAAGAGCAGGGTTCTTTCTGAGATCCGTACGGATGTTGTTGAGCTTTCAATGGAGATCGCAAAGGATATTATTGAAAAAGCGATAGACCCGAAAACGGCAGAGGACCTGACGGATAAAGCAATCAAAAAAATCGGCGGAGTGTCCTTTCAATGATCAAACGGATAACCAGACGTTATATTAAAGGTTTTC
Source organism: uncultured Thermodesulfobacteriota bacterium (assembly GCA_964387595.1). Classification (GTDB taxonomy): domain Bacteria; phylum Desulfobacterota; class WTBG01; order CAIYCZ01; family CAIRTM01; genus JAHEEI01. Next base: position 25,646 of record CAYLYF010000013.1, read on the forward strand.
TTCAGGCAGCAATAGATTCTGACTGTGTTGAATCTGTTGAAAGGTCCTTGAAGGAGTTTGACAGGGTTCTCAGAGAAAACAGAGTTGTTCCGGATGTTATTTTTCACCCCACTGTGCCCCGCACGAATAAAAAAAGAATTCTGAAGGAGCTGCTGGAAGAGGGTGCTCCGGAACTTTTAAAACATTTTATTGATTATGTAATAGACAAAAAACGCGAAAGAATATTTTCTTTTCTTTATGAGGAGTACAAGATTGCCGTAGATCAGCTTAAGGGAATCGTCAGCGCAAAAGTGAGGTCTGCAATGGCGATTTCAAAACAGCAGGCCGAAAATATTTCCGGATTGCTTGAGCAGAAGCTTGATAAAAAAGTTGAGCTTGAATGTGAAGTAGATGAAAAACTGATTGGCGGTCTGCAGGTATTTCTGGGAAGTTATATCATTGATTGCAGTGCCAAATGCAGACTGGACAAGCTTCACAAGAAGATGCTTGAAAGCGCGGGATAAACGAAATCAGTTGCTTATGGCAACGAAACCAAAGGAGTTATGAGTCTTGGAACTAAAGGCAGAAGAAATTACATCAGTCATTCGTAAAGAGATCGGGAATTACGAAGAAGATCTCAAGATGGAAAGTGTGGGTACTGTTCTTCAAATCGGAGACGGTGTTGCACGAATATATGGTTTGGAAAAGTGTAAAGCTTCAGAGCTTCTGGAATTCGAAAAAGGTGTTTACGGAATCGCACTTAACCTTGAAGAAGATTCAGTCGGGGCGGTACTTCTGGGAGACACCCGTAAAATAAAAGCAGGTCAGACGGTTAAATCCACCGGGCGGATTATTTCTGTCCCCGTGGGAGATGCGCTTCTCGGCCGGGTTGTTAATGCGCTTGGTGAGCCGCTGGATGGAAAAGGTCCGATTGCAACAGATAAGGAGCGTAATATAGAGTACCGCGCTCCCAATGTTGTTGAAAGACAGCCGGTTAAGGAACCGCTTCAGACGGGTATTAAAGCGGTTGATTCCATGATACCGATTGGAAGAGGCCAGCGAGAGCTTATTATCGGAGACAGACAGACAGGAAAGACCGCAATTACGATTGATGCCATCATCAATCAGAGGGAAAATTTTGAGGCGGGTGAGCCTGTTTACTGCATCTACGTTGCTATTGGTCAGAAACAGTCAACGGTTTTAAGAGTTCAGGAGACGCTTGAAAAATACGATGCCATGAAATATACGGTTATTGTCAGTGCCAGTGCCAGTGATCCTGCGCCGCTGCAGTATATCGCGCCTTTTGCAGGATGTGCAATTGGTGAGGAATTCAGGGATACCGGAAGGCATGCCCTGATTATCTATGATGATCTGTGGAAGCATGCTGTGGCATACCGGCAGGTTTCTCTTCTGCTCAGACGTCCTCCGGGGCGCGAGGCTTTTCCCGGTGATATCTTTAACCTGCATTCCCGGCTGCTTGAACGGGCTGCAAAGCTTAATGACAGCCTGGGCGGCGGATCTTTGACTGCTCTGCCGATTGTTGAGACACAGGCCGGAGACTTTTCTGCATATATCCCGACAAATGTTATTTCGATTACAGATGGACAGATATATCTTGAAAGTGATCTGTTTTATTCCGGCGTACGGCCGGCGATTAATGCAGGTCTTTCTGTTTCCCGTGTGGGTGGTAATGCGCAGAGAAAAGCCATGAAAAAGGTTGCCGGGTCTCTTCGTCTTGACCTTGCCCAGTACCGTGAACTTGAGGCCTTTACAAAATTCGGTTCAGAGCTTGATAAGTCTACTCAGGCGCAGCTTAACCGGGGTGAGAGATTGATCGAGGTCTTAAAACAGCCGCAGTATTCACCGGTTTCAATGGAGGATCAGGTCATAACTATCTTTGCGGTGGGCCGCGGACTGATTGATGAGGTACCGGTTGAAAAAGTAAGCAAATTTGAAAAAGAGTTCCTGGGTTTTATCGCACAGTCCCATCCCCAGATAAGAGCTGAGATAAAGGATACAGGCGAGATCTCCAGTGATACCGCAGAAGAGATAAGCCAGCTGTGTCAGGAATTTTTAAAAGATTTTACATAGGCGGATATTGATAGAATATGGCAGCGTCAACCAGAGAGATACTTAGAAGAATAAAGGGTATTGAGTCGACCCAGCAGATCACAAAGGCCATGGAAATGGTTTCTGCGGTAAAGCTGAACAAGGTCCGTACCCAGGCAGAGAGTTCCCGGCCGTATGTTGATAATATGCAGCAGATGATGCAGGCGCTTTGCGCTTCCGCAGAGGAAATAAACCATCCTCTTCTTGCTCCGCGGGAAGAGGTGAAAAGGATACTTCTTGTTGTGGTCACATCAGACAGAGGGCTGTGCGGAACCTTCAATACCAATGTCATAAATGCGGCCAAAGAATTTATTGAAGAAAATGAAGATAAAGAAGTTACTCTTCTGACGATTGGTGCCAAGGGGAATGACGCTCTAAGCCGCATGGGCTATTCAATATTAAAGACATTTAATGTACCCTGGGGTGATGAGATATCAAGAGAGATGAAGAATGTAAGCCTCTTTCTGGAAGAGACTTTTTATTCGATGCAGACAGATAAAGTCTATCTGCTCTACAGCAAATTTGAGAATGTTTTAAGGCATGTGCCCACCATCGTACAGTATTTGCCGGTACCCCCTCTTGAAGAGGACGATATGAAGTCTCTTCTGAAGCTAGCAGCTTATTTTATAGTAGAGCCGAGCTTTGATGAAGTGGCAAATATTCTAACACCACGTTATCTTGAAACACGCATGTACCACAGTATTGTCGAGTCTCTTGCAAGTGAATATGCGGCGAGAATGGTTTCTATGCGTAACGCGAATGACAATGCCGAAGAAGTCATCGAAGAACTGAATTTGACATATAATAAGGCACGTCAGGCAAGCATTACCACAGATCTTATAGATATTATAGGCGGGGTAGAAGCTCTTAAGGGCTAACTTTCCGCAAAAAATAATTTTAATTGTAGTTGGAGGTATAAACAGTTGAGAACAGGAAAAGTAGCCCAGGTAATAGGGCCTGTTGTTGATGTCCAGTTTCCATCGGAAGATCTTCCCGAAATATACAATGCGCTGAAAATTGTTGATGAAGCCGAGAATATTAACCTGACTCTGGAAGTGGCTCAGCATATTGGTGATAATACCGTCCGTACGATTTCAATGTCATCAACTGACGGTCTGATCAGGGGAATGACTGTACAGGATACCGCCGGTCCCATAACCGTACCCGTAGGTGAAGAGACGCTCGGAAGGGTCTTTAACCTTCTGGGAGAGCCCATTGATGAACTCGGCGAGGTTAAGACTGAAAAAAGATATCCAATCCACCGGCGGCCGCCTACAATGGAAGAGCAGAAAACGTCTATTGAGCTTTTTGAAACCGGAATCAAGGTTGTTGACCTTCTTGCCCCATATTCAAAAGGCGGAAAGGTCGGACTCTTTGGCGGAGCAGGTGTTGGAAAGACAGTTCTTATTATGGAGCTGATCCGGAATATCGCCACTGAGTACGGCGGCATATCATGCTTTGCCGGTGTTGGTGAAAGGACACGAGAAGGAAATGACCTCTGGCTTGAAATGAAGGAGTCCGGTGTTATTGAAAAGACTGCAATGACCTTCGGACAGATGAACGAACCTCCCGGGGCGCGGCTTCGTGTTGCTCTTTCCGCTCTTGCATCCGCTGAATATTTCAGGGATGAAAAAGGACTGGATGTGCTTTTGTTTGTTGATAATATTTTCCGGTTTACCCAGGCAGGTGCAGAAGTATCCGCGCTTCTCGGCCGCATGCCTTCAGCTGTTGGTTATCAGCCCACTCTTGCAAATGAGATGGGTGATCTGCAGGAAAGGATAACCTCAACTAAAAAAGGTTCCATTACTTCTATCCAGGCTGTTTATGTCCCCGCAGATGATCTTACAGACCCTGCGCCGGCAACAACTTTTACACATCTTGATGCGACAACGGTTCTTTCCCGTTCTCTGGCTGAGCTGGGTATTTATCCTGCGGTTGATCCGCTTGACTCAAGTTCACGAATTCTGGATCCTTTGATTCTCGGTGAAGATCATTATGAAACAGCACGTAAAGTACAGGCTGTTCTCCAGAAGTACAAAGAGCTTCAGGATATTATTGCTATTCTGGGCATGGAAGAGCTTTCAGCTGAAGATAAAATAACAGTTGCCCGTGCCAGAAAGATGCAGCGTTTTCTTTCCCAGCCGTTCTTTGTTGCAGAGGCCTTTTCCGGAACGCCCGGAAAATATGTTTCTCTAAGCGAGACCATCAGGGGGTTTAAAGAGATTTTGTCAGGTCAGCACGATGATTTGCCTGAGCAGGCTTTTTATATGGTGGGTACAATTGATGAAGCAGTAGAAAAAGGCAAGGACCTTAAAGCATAAGATGGCTAAGAACAAAGAACTTAATTTAGAACTGATAACGCCCGAGAGGGTTTTACTGGATAAAAAAATAGCTTTTGCTACCATTCCTTCAGGTTTCGGACCTATCGGAGTGCTGCCGGGGCACGCACCTCTACTGGGCAATCTTTTCAGGGGCGTGCTTTTAGTCCGTGATATTGCAGGGAAAGAGTTCAGCGTGTTTGTACGGCGGGGATTTTTCATGATATCCCATAGCGGCATAAAGATCGTGACTCAGGCCGCAGAACTTGATGACCAGATTGATCTTGACCGTGCCATTGATTCAAGGGACCGCGCAAAGAAGATACTCGCATCAGATGATGTTTCCATGGATATGGAAAGAGCACGGGAAGCGCTCCAGCGGGCAGAAGTACGAATAAAAATAAAACAGACATTAGGCGAAAAGCACTAAAAATTACTGGATTTGATAATATGTTTATTTAAGCCTGCGTTTTTAAAAACGCGGGCTTTTTGATTTTAAATATTAAAAAAAACGGGTGTTGAATGATGAATAAAATGATATATAGATTCTTATGAAAGCAACGATCTCTTCATATCTTATAAAAAAGATCATAGACGCTGATCACCATGACCCGTTCAGTATCCTGGGGATGCATCCTGTTAAGAAAAAAAATCGAAAGGCCATTGCTGTAAGAGCGTACTGTCCTGATGCTGCTGAACTTTATATCATTTCCAAAAGCGGCTGCTGTGAAAAAAGAGAGATGACACGTGTTCATGGAGAAGGTTTTTTTGAGGTTGTGTTTGAAGAAGAAAAAGATTTTTTCCCTTATAAGTTAGAGCTTCATGACCGGTCCGGAAATAAAAAAGTTTTTTATGATCCCTACTCTTTTCCGCCGGTCCTTTCTGATTATGATCTTCATCTTATTTCTGAGGGAAAAAACCAGAAGGTGTATGACAGGCTGGGGGCGCATAAAACCGTCTTAAACGGTGTGCACGGTTTTCTTTTTGCGGTATGGGCACCCAACGCAGTCCGGGTAAGTATTGTCGGTGATTTTAACTGCTGGGACGGCAGAAAACACGTGATGCGGGTCAGGGGGTCTTTCGGTGTTTGGGAACTGTTCATTCCCGGAATGAAAGAGGGAGAGCTTTATAAATATGAAATTAAATCTAAGGACGGAAAAATAATTGTCAAGGCAGACCCTTACGCATTTTGTTCTGAAGTGCGTCCTAAAACAGCGTCTGTAACGCATACTATCAAAGAATTTTTCTGGAATGACAAAGCGTGGATGGAACAGAGAGACACCACGGATCAGCTTGGAAAGCCGTTGTCAATATATGAAGTGCATCTTGGTTCATGGATGCGAAATTCGGAAGATGACAGCAGAGTTTTAACCTATCAGGAGGCAGGGGATAAGCTGGTAGCATATGTGCTTGAAATGGGTTATACCCATGTGCAGTTTCTTCCCCTTGCGTCACATCCCTACGATCCCTCTTGGGGCTATCAGGTGACAGGATATTTTAGCCCTACCGCACGTTTTGGAAGTCCTGATGATCTTATGGGACTTGTTGATAAACTTCATGTAAACAAGATCGGCGTCCTGCTTGACTGGGTTCCTGCTCATTTTCCCACAGACAGTCATGCGCTGGCAAATTTTGACGGCACCTGTCTGTATGAGTATGCGGATCCGAAAAAGGGCAAACACCCGGACTGGGGAACACTTGTTTTTAATTTTGGGCGAAACGAGGTAAGAAATTTTCTTATTTCAAATGCGCTTTTCTGGCTGGAGAAATACCATGTTGACGGTTTGCGTGTAGATGCTGTGGCATCAATGCTTTATCTTGACTATTCGCGGAAAGAGGGCGAATGGGTGCCTAATGCATACGGGGGGCGGGAAAATCTTGAAGCTGTTGATTTTTTAAAAAGGTTAAATGAAGTCGTCTACAGTTATTTTCCGGGAGTTCTGATGATAGCGGAAGAATCCACCTCATGGCCTGCTGTTTCAAGGCCCACCTGTCTTGGCGGGCTTGGTTTTGCGATGAAATGGAACATGGGCTGGATGCATGATGTTCTTCAGTACATGTCAAAGGATCCGGTTTACCGCTGTCATCATCAGGGTACACTTACATTTGCACTGCTTTATACTTTTTATGAAAACTTTATCCTTCCCTTTTCACATGATGAAGTTGTCCACGGTAAGGGCTCTATCCTGGCTCGGATGCCGGGTGATGACTGGCAGAAATTTGCAAACATGAGGCTTCTTCTGGGATATATGTTCGGGCATCCCGGTAAAAAGCATCTTTTTATGGGAATAGATATTGGTCAATGGTCTGAATGGGATCATAACAAAAGTCTGGATTGGCATCTTCTGGAATATGACAGGCACCATAAACTCAGGGAGTATGTAAAGGCTTTAAATCATCTTTATTGCCGGGAGCCTGCACTATATGAGCTTGATTTTGATCCTGCCGGTTTTGAATGGATCGATTTCAGTGATTCGGAAAGCTGTGTTATTTCTTTTATGAGAAGGGCTGAAGACAGGAATGATATCCTTGTCTTTATATGTAACTTTACCCCGGTGTCCCGGATTAAATTCAGGGTGGGGGTGCCTTTTGAGACTTTTTACAAAGAAGTCCTCAACAGTGATTCGGATCTGTTCTGGGGAAGCAACCTTGGAAATTTTGGCGGTGTCAATTCAGAGCCTGTGTGCTGGAACGAACAGCCTTATTCTGTAAGTCTTGATATACCGCCTCTTGGCTGTCTGGTTTTAAAGCCGGACAGGCCATAGCATCATAAGTTAAGACCGGTTTTTATTTCTCTCCTTCAGCCTCATTCCCCTCTTTTTTTTTCTTCCTCTTCGTTTGTGCTTTCCTCTTTCTTTTCGCCCCTTAGAACCTTTTCAAAGCGGTTAACTGCATCAGCAGTTTTTCCCCGTAAGTTGTCTGTTGAGATTCCCAGATCATCGATTTTTGATTTCAGCTTATCTGCGGTGCCCCCGCTCATCTGGTAAGCTTTATAAGCAAATATGAGAGCAATTATTGAGATAAGCAGTGCTAAAAAAGACATTTGTTAACCTCCGTTAGGATTATTGTATTTTATTGTAAAAATCCGGATTCTTTTTTTCTTCTTTGCGTATTAATTAAAGAGAATACCAGACCGATAATAATGCCGGCAAACAGCGTTGCAAAAAGTACCAGAGAGGTGTTTACCGGAGGAGTAGACCAGAGCATAAAGCTTAAAGAAATCTCACTGCTGTTTTGAATAGCGAAAATAATAACAATGGTGAGCAAAATCAAAGCGAATACAATTTTAAGGGTAGGTGTATATTCTTTCAAGGCGTTCATGGCTGATGCTCCGTAAGGTTTTTAATCTTCTCTTTTTAATATCTAGTATATTTGATGATTGATTGCAACATAAATAAAAGGCGGGGCAACAATAGTTAATGGCTCTACAAAGCACTTTTCGGTAAATGCAGGAGTACTTAAAAGAGAATAAAGGAAGGAGAGAAGAGTTAAAGGTCGTCCGGCTTTTTCATTATATGGACGGTAAATGGTCAAGTGATTAGAAGCAGGGCTTTAGGTTTTTCAGGTGCAGCTTTATGTCTTTACCTCTTCCCGGTTTTTCTACTAGAAATCTTTAAAATCCTCATCATCAAAAGGTATTAATTCCTCAGGGGTTGCTGCCTGAGGAATAGCCTTTTTTTCAGGTTCTGCTTTTTTGAAGGCTGGTTTTTTGTTTCGGAAGAATCATTTCCCCCCCCCCCCTTTACCAAAAGGATCAGGTCGTTAACAAACTTGTTCATGTCAGCTGACTGAGCAGTCATTTCCTCAGAAGAAGATGCAGATTCCTCTGCATTTGCAGAATTTCTTTGTACCACCTTGTCCATTTCATTGACCGCTTTATTTACCTGATTGATTCCATTGGCCTGCTCTTTTGATGCTGCTGCTATTTCGCCGACCAGTTCAGCGCCCTTTTGCACGCTTGCAGCGACTTCCGTAGGTAACGCTCTCAAGTTCCGTGTCCTTTCCGAGTTCAGACAATACCTGGCCTAATGCCAGACCGGCTTTTTTTGAATAAACGGTATCATGGTTTATCAAAAAACGGTTAATATCTGCCCTGGCGGGCAGCATTCGGGTAGTGACCCGGTGCTTAAGTTAAGGATTCTTCCTGCTTAATGTCAGGAAATATTATAATAACTTCTTTAATGGAGCGGGTATCTGTCTTTTCCATGATAAAGGTGATGTCTTTAAACATAAAGGTCTCAGACGTTTTTGGGATCTTCCCCATGCTTTTTAGTAAAAAGCCGGCAAGTGTATCGTAGTCGCCCTTGGGGAGCTCAATGTTAAGATACTCCTTAAGACGGTCTATTTCAGTTAACGCGTTTACCAGGTACCTGTTCTTTCCTGTCCTGATGATGCTCTTTTCTTCTTTATCATATTCGTCATAGATCTCACCAACAACCTCTTCGAGGATATCCTCGACAGTTACGATTCCTGTTGTGCCGCCATATTCATCCACCACAACAGCAATACTGTTTCCTTCTGTTCTCAGTTGTTTCAGCAGTTCATCGATCGGTATTGAGTCGGGAACATACCGTGCCGGACGCATTATACTTTTGATCGGCAGAGATTTGTCCTGTGTGGTGATAAGGTCATAAGCAACTACAATTCCGATGATGTTATATGCTTCGTCAGAATATACAGGTATTTTCGAATGTCCGGTCTTTCTAGCTTTCTTAATCGCTTCTTCAATGGAATCCGTATCTTCAAGAGCTTTGATATTAACAAGAGGTATCATGATGTCTTCGGCAAGTGTTTCGGAAAAGTCGAATATCCGTTCGATCATCTGTTTTTCAGCCGTTTTAAGCCTGCTGTTTATGTTCCACAGGTCAAGGTAGTTTGCAAGGTCTTCTTTGGTTGTAACCGGGTATATTTGTGCATGGTCCATTCTGAAGAATTTTACAAAACATTCTGTTATTCGAGAAAGAATATAAACAAAGGGCTTAAGAACCAGAGAAAAGAGTTTAAGCGGACCCACAATATGCCCGGCTATTTTATCTGCATGATAACGGTAAACCGTTTTGGGTATGATCTCACCAAAAACAAGCAGAAGCGGTGCCATAATTAAGATGGTGATATATTCATACCTTTCTCCAAAATATTGAATAACCATAATTGTGGCAATGGTATTGCTTATGACGACAGAAAGGTTTGTGCCAAGAAGTGTGGTAGAAAAAAAATTTTCGGGTTTTTCAAGAAAAGAATTTATGCCTATGGCGCTTTTATCCCCTTTTTCTGCCAGCGCTTTTATCTTTGCCTTGTCAAGGGAGACAATAGCGGTTTCAGTGCCTGAAAAGAAACTTTCGCAGATTATACAGACAAGGATGATCAGTACGCCCAGTAAAAACTCAAGCATCTTTTTCATCCTCCATATCGGTTTCATCTCTTATCTCTCCGAAGAGTTCCTCAAGGATATCTTCCATGGTAACAATTCCTGCGGTTTTTCCGTTCATGTCATTTACCATGGCGATATGCGTCTTGTTTTTTTTAAGCAGTAAAAAGACGGAGAGCGCGTTGTTGGCGGAGGATACAAAAGCCGGTTTGCGAAGCAGAGAGTGAAGGGAAAGCCCTTTTTTACTGGAAGAGATCCGAAGAAGGTCCTTTGCATGGACAAAGCCGGTGATGTTGTCAATGCTTTTATTGTAGACGGGATAGCGGGAATGTTTTTCTACTCTGATGATTTTCAGGAGGTCATCTTCGGTGCAGGAATCGGCAAGGCTAATAATATTGTCTTTGGATGTCATTATTCTGGATATTTCAATATCATCAAGGTGAAAAACTCTGTGAATCAGGTCTCTCTCAGAAGGTTCGATGGTTCCATGTCTGCTCCCAATATCAATCATGGACTTAAAGGTATCCTCGTCCAGGTCTGTGGCGTTAACCGTATGTTGCGAAGGGTCCCTTACAAAAAAGTTTACAAATATTATTGTTATTTTATTCAGGATATATTGGACCGGAGTAATCATTATTGAAAAAATATAAAGCACAAAAGAATTTATTTTTGCTATATTTTCCGGAAATTTTACAGCGACCGTCTTTGGTATTATTTCACCGAAAAGAAGAAGAACCGGAACGGTGATTGCTACGGAGCAAAGAGAAATAAAGGTGCTGTTAATGTGCTGACTGGTAATAGAATAGACCATGGATGCCATTAAAACGGAAATTGAAATATTTACAAGTTCATTTCCGATCAGGACGGTGGTAAGGAATTTAACCGGATCTTTAAGAAGCAGTAATATATATTTGAATCCAAGGGATTTTTTTATTTTTCTGCGTTTAAGTCTTATTTTGCTGAGAGAAAAAAAAGCGACTTCCGAAGAGGAAAAAAACCCGGAAAGCAGAAGCAGGCAAAGAATGGCAGTTAATTTGTAAAATAAACCCATTTCTATTTCTATTATATTTAATGATTAGAAAATAACTATATTGGGTAAGCCCCCGGCTTTGCCGGGGAGACTCCCAAAGTTTGACATTTCCGGGAATATACGAAAACCTCCAATAATGTGAACCGCTCAAAGATCACAAAGGAGGAGGCTTTCGATGAACAATTATAATAAGTTAAACCATACGACATGGGATTGCAAGTACCCTCTAATTTGGATTCCGAAATACCGGAAGAAGGTAATATACGGTAATCTAAGAAGATACCGACCGGAAAATAGATCAGTTGAAACTATTTTGACTCCCTTTAGGTGGTTCATGCTTTTATAACCGCATAACAGAATAAAAACAAGTCTATGATGATTGATTAAGAGCGCTCGTCTGTCCTGTTGCTTTTGTAAGGTCGATCGGTCGAGACAGTCCGGCTATTGAATTTGTTCAGTTTGCATCGGGTTTACTTCTTTGTCCGGTCTTGTCTTTATGAAAAAAGATAACGGGATCACAAAAAAAAACGGTTGTCAGATGTATTGCTAAACAGAGTTCTTTGACACAAGGCAACGGGAAGAGGGGGTTGTAAATGACGGCAGTAACTCACATAACCCATGCCAGCTGGAAAGTTCGTTTCAGAAAGGGCAAAAACCGTAAGATAGGTGAACGCAGCACAGCATACCCAAAGCAAGAGAAGATAATGAGTCTGCGGATCCCCAGTCCTTAATGCAGGAATCATCATTAAAATCACAAATACTTGGGGTGCCCAGATCCTTTTCAAAATAGGTTTTTCCCGTTTGAATTTTTAAATATTTGTTTCTGTGTAACTTTAAAAAACATAGAAGGCAATTATAATTTATTAGGGGTAAAATGGGGGTAAAAACCTACCAATAACAAAAAGGTGGGTAAAAAATGATTGGGTGGTGTTTTGGTTTTTTTTTATGTTTAATGATTTCCCGGATGTTTTTTTGTTTTTCCAGATCATATTTCAAGAATTATGACCTTCCTGTTTCAGGGCTGATGCGTTTTTGAATCTTTTGTAATTGTCAAAGGGGTGTTATGAAAAGATCTTTTATCCGTATCTATTTAGGGGTGTTATGATTATTTTGCCTTGATTCTTTTTTTAGGGCATGTTTTATTAGGTGAATCTTTAAATGAGGCTTTCCTCAGCAAGCTGCGGCGTAGGCGCGGCACTCTTTGCGATCAAGGAAAGCCAAAGGAGATTAAGTTGATACTACGAGTCTATGAAAATAATCCGCAGATGCGGGCAATAAACAAGGCTGTTGAGTTTCTCCGGTCCGGAGGCCTGGTTGTTTATCCCACAGACACCATCTATGGACTTGGTTGTGATCTGCACAACAAAAAAGCCCTTGAAAAAATATTCCGTATAAAGGAGATGGATGAGAAAAGCCCTCTGAGTTTTATCTCACCTGATCTAAGTAAGGTTTCAGAGTATGCGAAGGTTTCGAATCAGGCATACCGGGTTATGAATAAGTGTCTGCCCGGACCTTTTACTTTTATCCTGCCGGCAATGAAAGAAGTCAACAAGTATATGCTTTACAAACGAAAACAGATCGGAATAAGAGTGCCCGGAAGCAATGTCTGCCGATTGATTGCTGAAGAGCTGGGAAATCCTCTAATATCAACAAGCGTACCGCTGTGGAAAGAAAAGGTGCTTAACTCCGGCGAAATAATCCATGACTACTTCGGAAAAGAGATTGACCTTGTTCTGGATATAGGTGTTCTGATCTCTGAACCTTCTACTATTGTTGATCTGTCTGAGGATGAGTTTGAAATAATCAGGCAGGGCAAAGGAGAGATTCAGCTTTAGACTATCCCGGCTTTCTCAGCACCCGCTTGTCCTCTTTTCTGAAAGTCACCTTTGTTTTGTCAAGATATTCAAAAAAAGGTATCATGAATTTCCTGGAAAGTCCGGTAAGGTCTTTAAAACTTTTAATGGTTAGTTCTCCCTGTTCCCGCATTAGAGAAACCGTTTTTTTCGTAAGTGCCTTTAAAGCCGTCCGCTCATAATAAATCTCATCGTTTAGTTTAACGATAACTTCTTCTCTGGCCAGAATACCCAGAAGACTCAAGATCTCTTTTTCTTCTTTTTTTAGTTTTTCCAACAGCTCTTTTTTTGTGGGCGGGGTTATGCCGCCTTTCTTATAAAGTGAGATCAGCCGGCTTTTTAGTCCTTGCTGGTCAGATTTTAAGCGGGGTTTGTGTCCTGGAAGAGCAAGGAACTCCTCTGTTAAACCGATCTCATTATTTTTAAGAAGTCTTTCTATCACAAATAAGTAGAGCTTCGGGTTTGTTTCTTTTGAAAGTTTTGTCCTTATCTCTTCCTTGAGAAGTCCCATCTTCAGGGGGTTTTCTTTATGATGGTTTTCCAGTAATTTTTTAACAGACTTTTCAAGTTCGTGAATAATCGCGGTAAGGGTTATTTGCCGGGGGTTTTTATTGTAAAGAACCAGCTCTCCAACGGAGAACATCTTTTCTGTTTCCGAAGAAAGTTTTTTTGTGTCAGTACCGCATCTTACCTGAAGGTGTTCATAGTTAAGGCCCTTGAGGCCTGCCTGCCTGCAGAAAAGCAGGATTGTTTTTTTTAGATCCCACTGTTTAAGTGTCTCAAGGTCTTTCATTGTTTCTTCTGAAAACCTTTTATGTTTTAATGGAAGGCTGTCTATTATTTCGCCGCCACCGATTGTATGGACCGGAGAATAGCTTCTGATTACATAACAGTCGCCGGGGAACACAGCTGTCTTTTTTTCAAGAAAGAGCTGTACAAAGGCGCTGTCACCCGGTTTAAGCTCGTCCCTGTCAAGGACTGTAACCCGCCCAAGGATTTCAGAAGTGCCTGAATGAAACCGTACAATAGCCCTGTTCTTCAAGGGTCTGGGAGAAGATGATAAATGGTGGAACCAGAGGTCGATTCTCCGGGTGGAAGTCACTGTTCCCGGAAGACAAATCAGGTTTCCGCGGCTGATGCTTGATTTTTCTATTCCCTGCAGATTAAGCGCTGTCCTCTGGCCGGCAGTAACCGTTTCTACCTGTTCGCTGTGGACCTGCGCACCGCGGATTTTAGTCCGGATGTTTTCAGGGATGATCTCAACCTCATTTCCGACACTCAGTTTTCCGGCAAAAAGGGTGCCGGTAACCACAGTGCCAAAACCTTTCATTGAAAACACGCGGTCAATCGGAAGCCGTGATGTTCCCCGGGAGGGCCTTTCGGAAATATCCACAACCATGGTCTCAACCGCCGAAAGCAGTTCATCAATGCCCTCACCGGTTGTGGATGAAACCGGGATGATGGGTGACTCTTCAAGAAAAGTATCTTTAACTGTTTTTTTCAGGTCTTCGGAAACCAGTTCGACCCACTCCTCATCAACAAGGTCGGACTTGGTAAGGGCGATGATGCCGTGTTTTACTGAGAGCAGTCTGCAGATATCTAGGTGTTCACGGGTCTGGGGCATGACTCCCTCATCTGCAGCGATTACCATGATCACCCCGTCTATTCCGCCGACTCCTGCCACCATATTTTTAATAAATTTTTCATGGCCCGGCACATCAACTATTCCCACCCGCTGTCCGCTTGGGAGTGAAAGGGAAGCAAAGCCCAGCTCTATGGTGATGCCTCTTTCTTTTTCTTCTTTAAGACGGTCACAGTCAGTTCCGGTCAGCTTTTTTATCAGGGTGGTTTTGCCGTGATCAATGTGTCCGGCTGTTCCTAAAACTATTTTTTTCATTATAAATAGAAGTAATTAGTTGTATATTGACTTGTTGGCATGCATACATTATCTTTAATTTTTTAGCATGTAAAGAAAATCTTTCAACAAAAACCTGTTTAAGGTATCATCTTAATTTAAGCGGTTTTAAATGGATAATAACCGGTCAGAAATCGAACTTCACGAACTTTTTAACGGGCGGCTGAATCTCTACCAGAAGAAAAAAGGGTACAGGTTTTCTATTGATTCCATCCTGCTTGGATATTTTGCCGCAAAAAAAGCAGCAGGTACTGTGGCAGACCTGGGTACCGGAAGCGGTGTTCTGCCGGTGATTCTGGCACGGCATCAAAAGGTTGACCGCATAACCGGAATAGAAATTCAAAGGGAGTTGGCAGAACTGGCTGAAAAAAATATTCTGCATAATAACTGTCATGAGAAAGTAAACATAAAGTATGCGGATATAAAAAAGATCAAAGATTTTTTTTCCGCAGGGTCTTTTGATACGGTCATCACAAATCCTCCCTTTTACAGTATTGGAACCGGGCGGGTAAACCCTGACAGCGAAAATGCAATAGCCCGGCATGAACTCAAGGGAACGATCAGCGATTTTTTAGCCGCGTCTTCATTCCTGCTGAAATACGGCGGAAGCTTTTACGCTGTTTATACACCCGCAAGGCTTACAGACCTGATTTTTGAACTGCGGAAAAACAGGATCGAGCCCAAGACCTTGCAGTTTGTGCATCCAAATGAAAACGAACCGGCAAATATTGTTCTGGTGAAAGGCATAAAAGGGGCAGGGACAGAAACAAAAATACTTTCTCCCTTTATCCTTTATGAAAAGAATGGAAAATATACAGAGATGGCAAACTCTGTATTTAACAAGATCTAGGAGAGCATAATGAACTTTAAAAACATCGGGCTCCATGTTCCGGAAATACTTTTTCCCAAAGATGGAACCGAGATGACAAAGTGGGCGGTGGTTGCCTGTGATCAGTACACGTCACAACCCGAATACTGGGGAAAAGCAGGCGATATTGTGGAAGATGCGCCATCCACCCTGAACCTGATATTGCCAGAGGTTTACCTTGAGACGCCCAGAGAAGAGGCGCTTGTTTTTGAAATAAATGTGACCATGAACCGCTATCTTGATGAGAATATTCTGGTAAAACAGAAGCCCGGTTTTGTTCTGGTGGATAGAAAAACCGCAATTGTGCCTTCACGGAAAGGTCTGGTCGTGGGGCTTGACCTTGAACAGTATGACTTTCACGAAGGATCAGAAACCCTGATCCGGGCAACCGAAGGAACCATTGTTGACCGGCTGCCGCCCAGAATAAAAGTGAGGAAGGACGCGCCTATAGAACTTCCCCATATAATGGTTCTGATCGATGATCCTGAAAAAACCGTTATCGAGCCCCTGTTTGATATGGACCTTGAAAAAATATATGACTTTGAACTGATGATGGAAAGCGGACACCTCAGGGGCTTTCGTGTTGATGATGAGAACATCTTAAACAGCATATCAGAAAATCTTTCCCGGCTTGCTGACCCTGAAGCCTTCAGCCAAAAATACAAGGTCAAGGATAAAGCGGTACTGCTTTATGCCATGGGCGACGGTAATCATTCCTTTGCCACGGCAAAAGCGATCTGGGAAGAGCTTAAAAAGAAAGAAGGTTCTGGCGAGGACGTCATGTCTCATCCGGCCCGTTATGCTTTGGTTGAGCTGGTGAATCTCCATGATGAAGGCCTCGAGTTTGAACCGATTCACAGGGTTGTTTTCGGGATTGATGCGGAAGATGTATTTAAAGAGATGTCAGCTTTTTACGCAAAGCATGGGTCGGAACTTTTGATAGATTCTTTTGAATCTGTATCGGAAGCAGAAACTGAAGCATTAAAATCAAGAGATGCGGATTTTCACGCAATTACATTTGTTTCTCCGGAAATTGCCGGAGTGCTGACTATAAAAAATCCTAAATTTACCCTTGAGGTTGCTACCCTGCAGTCCTTTATCGATTTCTATATGGAAGATAAAAAAAGTGTAAAGATAGATTATGTCCATGCGAAAGAAGTTGTTTCGGATTTAGGGGCAAAGCCGGGGAATATGGGGTTTTTTCTGGAGTCCATTTCCAAACATGATCTATTCAAAACCATTATTCTGGACGGTGCTTTACCCCGGAAAACATTTTCAATGGGTGAGGCGGATGAGAAGCGGTTTTATCTGGAGTGCAGGAAAATTACCGGCTAGTCTATCAGGGCTCAGAGGGTTGCGTTTCTCCAATAAAAAATTATCAAAGGTTATCTAAACTCTGGTAATATTTATATGATTATCACGATAACTGAATTCTGATATTTGTCAATATCAGTTCTTGTGATTGCCTTTATCCAACACCCCCCTTATTTCCTGAGCAATTTCTTTTTTACTGATGGGCTTGTAAACTAATGTTTTAATGCCAGCAGCTTCTGCTTTTTCAAGCGAAACAGTCTCACTGTAACCTGTACAAAGAATAATATTTGCAGAGGGCTTTATTTCCAATATTCGTTTTGCCAGATTGTATCCTGTCATATGAGGCATTGTCTGGTCTGTGATAACTATGTCAAAAGTATCTGGTGCTTGCTGAAATGTTTCAAGAGCCTCAAGGCTGCTGTTTTTGGCAGTAACCGTATACCCAAGTGATTCAAATATTCTTTTTCCCAGATCAATTAACGTTTTTTCATCATCAACAAAAAGTATGTGCTCGGTGCCTGTTGGAACTTTGGATGATGAGTCTTCTTCGTTGTCGGGTTCTGCTATAACCTGTGGCAACATAATCCTAAAAGTTGTTCCTTTACCCAATTGACTATCTATGCTTATATCTCCACCATGATCCTTAACGATTCCATGAACTACCGCTAGCCCCATACCCGTACCTTTCCCTTTTTCCTTAGTGGTGAAAAAGGGTTCAAAAATTCGATGAATTATTTTGGAATCTATTCCAGTGCCTGTATCTGATATTTTTAACTCCAGAAATGGTCCCGGGAATATATCGTGATATTCCATCATAGATTCTTGCGTTATAACAACCGAGGATAAATCAATTTCAAGCACACCCTCAGTTTCATGCATTGCATGAGCAGCATTTGTACACAGATTCATAACAATCTGGTGCATTTGCGTGGGGTCGGCATTTACCCTCCCGGTTGTATCATCAATGTTTTGCTTGATTTCTATGGTGGTCGGTATGGTCGAGCGAAGCAGTTTTGCCGCTTCTTTAACAATCGTTGATAACTGTATCGGTTTACGCTCCTCCTGACTTTTACGACTGAAGGTCAGGATTTGCCTGACGAGGTCTTTTGCTCTTGTTGTTGATTTCAGAATCCTCTCTAAATAATCCTTTAGTAGGCTATTTTCGGCTGTGTCGCATTGGGCGAGTTCGGCATAACCTATGATGGCCGCTAGGATGTTATTGAAATCATGGGCAATACCGCCCGCAAGGGTACCCATGGCCTCCATTTTCTGGGATTGCCGCATGTTTTCTTCCGCACGTTTTTGCTCTGAGATGTTTTGGATCATACAAAGATGGCGTGGATGAGATTTGTCTACAACTTTTACAGGAGCAATTGTCATATTGATCCAAACTTCAGAACCGTCCAAATGAATATATCGCTTGTTCATATTGAAAACATTTATCTTCCCAGCATTCAACAGAGCCATATTATCCAAATCTTCTTGTACATCATCAGGATGAGTGATGCTCATCCAGTCGACAGTAGCCATTTCTTCTATTGTTCTACCTGCAATTTGGGCAAATTTCAGATTGACTTCATAGACATGTCCTGTTATCGAGTCGATCAGGGCAATACCTAAAGGTGCCTGTTCAAATATTGTTCGCAATCGTCCTTCGCTTAATTGGAGAGCTTTTTGAGCAATATTACGCTCGGAGACATCACGCCAAATCGATCTGCTATAAAGAATATTACCGTGTTCATCTCTGACAGACGAGGCATTTAAACAAACATCAATTTTACTACCATCTTTCCTTCTCAGTTGAAGCTCCGCATTATACACATCACCAGTCGTTAAAAATGATCGAAACGTTTTGTTTGCTTCCTCCATACAATCAGGGTGGTATATCTCTAAAATTGGCCGCCCGATGATTTCTTCTTTTGTGTAGCCTGTTTGATGTGCCAAAGTCTGGTTACACTGGATAATTTTTTCCGTCTTGGCATCAACAGAGCAAAACATGTCCGGAGCATTGTCGTAGAGGTCCTTGTGTTTTGTCTCTGACTCTTTCAATTCTGTGGTTCTTATTTGTATCTTTTCAGCCAGCAAATCTTTTTCCCGGAGCAACTGATCTTCCGCTTTTTTGATGCGCAGCATTGCCCTGACCTGGGCCGTAAGTTCTGACTTATCAATAGGCTTGGTAAAAAAAGCGTCGGCTCCAAGTTCAAGCCCCTTAACAAGACTTTCTGTCTCCCTCCTAACGGCAGTCAGCATAATAATCGGTATGTGCTTTGTTGCTTCATCTGATTTAAGTATTTTACAAACTTCAAATCCATCCATACCGGGCATGTGAATATCAAGCAGTATAGTATCAACTGGTTCGGCTTTTGCTTTTTCAATGCCCTCAGGTCCTGATTGGGCAGTCAGCATCCTGCAACCGGGAATAAGATTTTTAAGCAATGATGATATGCTTAAAAGGTTATCCTGTTTGTCGTCAATTACCAGAATGATACTCATTTTATTACTCTCCCTGATAGAGTGTAGTTACTATTGAAATATAGTTTATTTTTTAAAAAACTCCTCTAATTTGTTAAGTATTTCTGCTGGATTAATCGGCTTAGAAATATAATCATCGCACCCGGCCGCAATGATTCGTTCGCGGTCACCTTTCATTGCATGGGCCGTAAGTGCTATGACAGGTATCGGTGCGGCTTTTTCATCTGATTTTATTTGTTTGACCACTGCGTAGCCATCCATACCGGGCAGGGATATGTCGAGTAAAATCAAATTCGGCAACTCATGGAGTGCTTTTTTGAGGCCTTCCTCCCCATCTGACGCTTCCATGATTGTATATTTGTCTTTTAACACAGCTCTCATGGTAATCATGTTGTCAGGATTATCTTCTATAATCAGCACGGTTGGCATGGATGAAGTGAATATCTTTGTTTTGGGTTTGGATACTTCATCGTGATGTTTTATTTTATTTTTTTTAATCTTTTCAGTTTTGTTTGCAACACACACCGTGGTTTTAGGTTTTTCACCAAGCATTGTTTTTACTTTCAGCAAAAGACCCTCTCGTACCACATCTCCTTTTTGAACAAGCTGTTGAATATTATTGGCACTCAGCCTTTTAAAATCATCAGGTGTTAAATCCTTAGCGGTGAGAACCAGAACCGGAATTTCAGCGGTTTCTTTTGTACCGCGCAACTTTTCTAAAACATCAAAGCCGTCAACATCCGGCATCATTAAATCCAGGATAATACCGTCGGGGACTGTATGCTGTACAAATTCCTGTGCTTCTTTTCCGCCTGGGGCCATATCCACCGGGTAGCCTTCCTGTTCAAGAATCATTTTAATCTGGACAATTGCAGCCTTATTGTCTTCGACGACCAGGATTCTTTTTTTAGGGTGCTTCAAAGAAATGGGATCATGTACCAATGGCTTTTTAATTTTTTTAAGGTAGTTTCCAATCTCATCAAGCAGGCTTTGTGACGTTAACCCGCTTTTGGAAAGAACAGAGACTACGTATTGATTGAGTCTGTTTTTATCTTCAAGGGTCAGGTCTTTTGCTGTTACAATGATAACCGGCAGGGACATGGTCAAGGTATCGCTTCGTAATATTTCCAAGACTTCAAACCCGTCCAGCTTCGGCATCATCATATCAAGCACAAGTACATCAGGTACGGTCTTTCTGATCTTTTCAATACAGACTTTTCCATCTTCCGCTGTAATCACCCGCATGTTTTCCCGGGTAACCATCTCCATAATGTTATTTCGATCAAATTCACTGTCATCAGCCACCATAATAGTAACAGGATTGGCGCAAGCCTTGTTTATCTCTTTTATTAACTCATTTCGGATCACAGGTTTTGTCACATGCCCAACAGCTCCCAGGGTCAACCCGGTTTTTCCATCATGGGACACAGACACTATAATGACGGGAATACCCGATGTTTCAGGGTCTTTTTTCAAATGTTGAAGGGTCTCAAATCCATCCATTTCCGGCATGATCAGATCCAGGGTTATGGCAAAAGGTTTGTGAGTTTTAGCAAGCCTGAGAGCTTCAGCTCCAGATGCAGCTTTTAGAGTGTTATAACCCTCTTTGGAAAGGTATTCTACAATCAGATTCATTGCCTCAGGTTCATCATCCACAACAAGAATAGTTCCATGACTCTCAATCATTTCAGATGGCTGTTTTGAATGCAAATCTTTTGTCTGCAAAGATCCACCCTGCCATGTAAGGGGTAGGTTCAGTGAAAAGGTCGTACCCATTCCGGGTGTACTTTCAACCGACAGGTCACCCCCAAGATTTATCGTTGCTTTATAAGCAATAGCAAGGCCAAGACCCGTGCCTTCATGACGTCGAGATGTTGAACCATCCACTTGTCTGAATTCTTCAAAAATAGAGGAAAGATCTTTTTGAGGTATACCGATTCCGGTGTCAGCAATTTTAATGCAAATCTTGTCATTATTAATATCGACATGAACAGCAACTTCTCCTTCTTCCGTGAATTTAACAGCATTACCAATAAGGTTCAAAAGGATTTGGTGTACTCTTTTTTCATCACTTTGAATCTTCGGCAGATCCGGGGTTATTTCCATTCGAAAAGAAAGTTCCTTTTCTGTGGTCAGAGGCCGAAGGCTGTCTAGAAGGTCTTCGATTGTGGTTCTAAGATTGAAGAATGACAGTGTCACATCCATATGGCCGGCTTCAATTTTCGACAAGTCAAGGATGTCATTAATAAGGTCAAGGAGATTCTTGCCATTGCGATTGATTACGTTAAGATATTCCAACTCTTCTATATCCAATTTTTCAGCAGCATTCATTTTAAGCACACTGGAAAGGGCCATAACAGAGTTAAGGGGGGTACGAAGTTCGTGACTCATATTGGACAAAAACTCGCTTTTTAACCTGCTGGCTTCCTCAAGCTTCTGGCCCTGGACATCCAGTTCTATATTTTGATGCTTTAGACCATCAGTCATGGCTTGCATTTCCTGGGCCTGGGCTTCAAGCTCTAAGTTCTTGCCTGTAAGTTCCTGGGCCAGGGAGGATGTCTTTTCGCCTGATATCATATTGGATAGAGCAATACCGGTTCCGAATTGAAGCTGCTCCAGTATTTCTAATGAAGTTTTAGAGTAATCGGCAAAACTGCCTAAGGCAAGCATAGCTATAACCTGATCTTTATTTAGTATCGGAATGGTTGCCAGGACCTTAGGAATGGCTGTGCCGGCGATTGTGTTGACGGTAAAAACCGTATCCTGGGAAATTTCATGGGCGTACGTTATTTTACGGGTCGTGAATGCCCTGTCAAATGCACCTTTTATACTACTTTCATCCAGGGCGTTCATACGTTCCATATCAAAACCTGAGGAGAACACATGTTCAAATCTCTTTTTACCCGGATGGAACAGGTAAAAAGCACCAAAATTTGATTTGGTATTTTCAACTATTCTTTTGATAAATTTTTCACCAAAATCATTCACGGTTGTCGATGTTACTAATATTTTATCCAGATTCCTCAAGGCATTTTGTACGGTCTTATAGTTTTCCATGGATTCAGCCATGCCATTGAATGTCCGGGAAAGAATCCCGTACTCATCATCATTTGTAATCGTGGATCGGGCGGATAGGTTTCCTTCATGGATTTGTTTAGCTACATCGGTGAATTCTATAATTGGTTTTGAAAAATTTACGGCCAGCAGGTGCGCCAGCACATAGGCAAACACTATGGAAATCAGGAGAATAATTGCTATATTTATCATCATCTTTTTGATGGGGGCATAAATTTCTGAAACATCCTGTTTAGCAACAAAACCCCACTGTGTCTCTGGCAGATAGGTATATGAGGCCAATACCTTTACTCCCCTGTAATCAGTCGTTTCTATTACACCAACATTTCCCTGGGAAGCTAATACAGCAGGTTTTGCTCCGATTTTTAACTTTAAAGGAGCATTTTCATACCATCTCAATTCATTTAGGGCCATCCCCCGATGGCCACTTGAAAATCCCCCACCTGTGGCCGGGTCAAAATCCCCCAC
>CAYLYF010000014.1:0-47731 GCA_964387595.1 uncultured Thermodesulfobacteriota bacterium
CCCGGAAAGGATACACCACCTTTTCTCTCAAACACAACTTTCAGTTATAACTCCATGTTCCGCTGGATCAACTCTTTCAGACATCAAAATGTCCTTTCGAGAAAATTATTTATTTTGTCTGATTCTGCCTTGACAGAAAATACACACTTTCATATAATTTTAAATTATATATTATATAAATATAACAATGTTTTTAACATATTGCCAATAGCTAAAAATGAAAGAAAACTTTATTAACGCAGCATTATTTATAGCCAGCGGAACTTTGATTTACGCAATATTCATATTTGTGTTTACAATTTTTTTTGATAAACGCATGCCCATGCCATCAGAATTCCTTCCGTTAACTGCGGTAGTCTTAACAGGCTGTGCAGCTGCTTCAATGAAAAAAGAAACGCCTTAACGGTTTTTTCACACTACAACAATTGTTTGTTTTTTATGCTGTTTAATAGCAATCGAAGCGGCAAAGCAAAAAAGACAAAATTGCCGAAGAGACGAAGTCCCGGGAGTTTAGAATGTCTGTTTTCACCTGGATCCTTCTCTCTAACCCAATATCATAAAAACCACAAAACACAATAAAAAAACATCTTATATTAATTCCATAAGAACAGGCTGAAAATGAGTAAAGACTGGGAAAAAGAATACACCTTAAAATCGTCAAAGGAAACTCCAGCACCGGCCCTTCTTTTGAAAAAATATTCCCATCTTTTAACCGGAGGTCAGGCTCTCGATATCGCATCAGGAGCTGGACAGAACTCTGTTTTTCTTTCATCTCATGGTTATAAGGTAACTGCAGTCGACAAATCATCTGCAGCCGCATCACTCGCGAATCAAAATGCTTCTGATAATAGAGTACAAATTAATACGGTTGAGGAAGATATACTCTCCTATGAGATAGAAGATGAATGCTATGACCTGATTGCTGATTTTTATTTTCTGGAAAGAAAAATAATACCTGGGATAAAAAAAGGCCTTAAAAAAAACGGGCTGTTTTTTTTTGAGACCTATACAATTGACCAGCAAAAAATAGACGGGCCCCACAACCCCGACTTTTTACTGAGCCCAAATGAGTTAATTAACTTTTTTACAGATTTTTTTATTATCTTCTATCACGAAAGAATAGAAAACAATAATGCAGTCGCAAGTCTGATTGCGCAGAAAGTAAATTAACCGTGAAAAGTGCGATGTAAAACGTGAGGGGAAACGCATAAGGTCAGTTATTATTTATCCTTCGCACCTAAACCCCAGCCCACTTGAATCCTTTAATTTAAATTACTTCCAGTTTTCAAGCATATCCACCAGAAGTCTGACACAGACCCCTGAAGCGCCCTTCGGGATATAGGGCTTATTTTTGTTTGTCCAGGCTGTTCCTGCTATATCGATATGAACCCACGGAAGATCCCCGGCAAATTCCTTTAGAAAATATCCGGCCGTGATCGTTCCGGCTGCACGTCCACCCGCATTTTTAAGGTCAGCAATATCACTTTTTATCAGCTCGCCATATTCCTCCCACAACGGAAGCTGCCACATCTTTTCACCTGTTTTTTCCGACGCCGCAAGAATCCGGTCGATAACACCATTATCATTTCCCATTAGAGCGGAGACATCATTACCCAGAGCAATGATACAGGCGCCGGTAAGTGTTGCCATATCAATAACTGCAGCAGGTTTATACCTTTTTGCATAGGTTAAGGCATCGGCAAGGATAAGCCTCCCTTCAGCATCTGTTGATATTATTTCAATGGTCTTTCCTGACATGGACTCAACAACATCACCCGGTTTCAAGGCCTTTCCGCTCGGCATATTTTCAGTAGCAGGAATTAGTCCGACCACATGCACAGGGACATCAAGCGCTGAACATGCCTGAAGCACGGCGATTGCAGCAGCACCGCCGGACATATCCGTCTTCATCTCCTGCATATTCCCTGGAGGTTTAAGTGATATTCCGCCGCTGTCAAAAGTGATGGCCTTGCCCACAATAACAACGGTTTTAACTGCTTTTGTTTTTACGGGTTTATGTTCAAGAATAATAAAACGGGCAGGCTGATCACTTCCCTGTGCCACAGACAAAAATGCCCCCATTTTAAGTTTCTTAGCCCCTTTTTCATCAATTATCCGGCAGGTAAGCCTGCTTTTTTTAGAAACAGCTCTTGCCTTGTTTGCAAGGTAAATGGGCGTAACCGTATTCCCCGGACTTGAAACAAGATCACGCGCCATACATACTGCGTCACAGACGGATACTGTTTTTTTAACCACGCCTTTTAATTCAATAAGCTCTTTTTGAGTATCTGCGAGCAGGGTAATCTGTTTTATCCGTTTATTATCATCCTTTTTCTTTGACTTGTACTGATCAAAGCTGTAAAGCCCGAGCATTGATCCTTCTAAAACGGCTTGGTTCATGTCTTTCATATCTGTTTTTTTGACCTCCGCAAAAGAACAGGGAACTGCGAAACTCTCTATCCCTGTATCCCGAATACTTTGTGCACATCCGGCAGCAAGCCCTCTTAGCTTATCTAAGGTAAGTTCTTTTTCCTTTCCAAGACCCGCAAGAAGGATCCGTTTTACCTTTAGGCCTTTATCCGTATATAAAAGTTTCTTTTGATTAAATTTTCCGGTAAAATCTCCGCTTGCGATCACCTTTTTTATAAGATTTCCCGTAACGGCATCGAGCTCAAGTGCCATTCCGCTCAATTTCTTTTTTCCTTCAAAAAGACCGATCAGGATCGCTTCATCTTTAAACTTACAGATATTTTCCTGCACAACTCTTATTTTCATTTTATCTCCTGTGAAATAAGCAACTATTAATTATCAAGATTCAGAAACTATATTTAAAACACAAATCAGCCATTAAATCAATATCTTCGAGCAAACAACCGGTCTTAAAGAGAGCGGCTTTATTTTCGCTTAAGGTCCGAAAAAAAAAGGGCCACGACAGTGCACGGTTTACTTTTGCTTTATTGCGCAAAAAAGCAAACAAAACGAAAAAGGCCGGGAGCTGTTACTCCCGGCCTTTTGTTCACAAATCATCAATTATCTCTCAGGATTTCAAACGGGTAATAAACTTCGGTTTAAAAATAGCGATAATGCTCGGTATAATAAAAATTGCGCCGAGCATGTTAAAGGTAAGGATAATGGCAAGCAGCAGACCCATCAAAGCCTGAAACATAAGCTTTGAAGTGAACCAGAATGCAATCCCGATAACAAAAGTAGTTGCGGTAAAAATTATGGCTTTTCCTGTAGTACTAATAGCAGTCAGGATAGCCGCCTCCATGACACCCTTATCTTTATACTCTTCCATGATACGGCTAACAAGATATATACCATAATCAACCCCTAGACCGATACCCACCGCTGAGACAGGGAGTGTTGCCGTTGTAAGCGGCAGAGGAGGGTTATTGAAAATCATAAACATGAATGCCAGTATATTTGAAAAGAGTAACGGAAATACAACGATCAATCCGCCGACAAAAGACCTGAAGGTGATTGAACACATAATAAATACGGTCAAAATTGCGAGCAAAAATGTCCACATCTGGTAAAGTTCAAGAGCCTCATTAATAGCAGCCTGAATCCCCACAGCCCCGCCGGCAAGCCGATAATATACCCTTGGCACACCTTCCGGCAAAGGTTTCTCCGGGATAGGCGTTTCCTGTTCTCTGAAAAAACCATCGACCCAGTAAATAAATTTATCAAAGCCTTTTCGTTCAACATCAGAAGTTAACTTGCCAAAAATAGACTTGTTCCTGATAAAATCATTAATTCTATCAATAACGATTTTGATGGTCGATGCTGTTTTGTCCCGGCAAAAGATCACAACATTTGTTGACCGGTCATCATTATCAATGTACCTGTCCCATGTACCGGGACCAGCGGAATCAATGATATTTCTAAAGATCAGGGTAGTCTGCCTTTCATAATTCGGCACGAAACACCAGTTAAGATCATTTTCACGCATTCTCATATTACGACCGGGTATCGACCCGAGAACCGACATGGGGAAAATAACACGCATATCAGGGGTCATTGACATATACCTGGAAAAATCCAGGATATCATTTATAACAGCAGCATTTGCTATTGCCTGATTCTGATCGCCTTGGACCACTACATATAACGGATTTAACATGGGAATCGCAAAGGTAATCCTGAAGGAATCCACATTATACCTGTGCCAGGGCCAGAACACTTCGGATCCCGGCACTGCATTTCCGATATTCAGATCCTTCATAAAAAAAGCGCCCCAGATTAAAAAAAGCGTTGAGAAAATGACGATTGGATACTTACCCCACGAAACAACCCATACAGCCAATTTCTTCAATATTTTATCAAATATTCCTTCGGTGTTGTTCGAAGGTTTTATCGGCATATATGACAGCAGTATCGGAACAAGAATCATGGCATGAATAATTGTTGCAAATGCCCAAAATGCACATGACAGACATATCTTCTGCAGGATCGGTATTGGACAGAGTGCAATAACAATAACACCCGATGCATCCGTTAAAATACCTGCAAACCCGGGCACGAACAGATGCTCAATTACATTTTTACACGATTGCAGAACATCACCCGTCTTGGAAGCCTCTTCCTGATATCGTTTAATGATCTGCACCGCATGAGAGGCTGCACGGGTAGCAATAATAAAGGGAAACACCAGTACCAGCGGATCAAGGTTGTAGCCCATCAGGCATAAAATACCCAAGCCCCATATTGCACTCACGACCGTCGCAATAATGGGCAGAAACATTCCGCGTTTCGAACGAAAATAAAGCAAAAAAAGAACCATCATTGCAATAATGGTATAAGCAAGAACCTTAATGATGTCTTTTATATAATAATCAATATAGCCCAGGTGCATGGGCTCACCGGCAATTGCTATAATATGGTTTTCATCTTCATACTTATCCCTTAAAGCCCGAAGCTCGTTAAAACAGGTTTTATAATCAATCGACTCTTCAAAAAAATCAACAGTTATCAGGGTCTTTTTACTGTCCAGAGAGACAATAGCAGGATAGGCCATTTTGCTTCCATAAACATTCCGACGAAGCTCCTCGATCGCCTCTTTAGTTTGCGGGACATCGGGATACATGATACTCTGCACGGCTATACCGGCAGCACTCATCTTAACATGTTTCAGCTTGTTGCTGGCGAGAGACATGATCTTAAAGCGGTCTACTGCGTTAAATCGAAGCAGATCAAGGCCTATATCTCGAACGATATTCAGTGTTTCAGGGTTAAAGACATCATCATACTTTCCGCCGTCTTTTCTGTCACGGACCTGAACCATGATATACGCCTGATTTGCACCGCCGAAAACATTTCGGATCTCATTGTGAACTTTTACATATGAATGATTTTTAGGAAGAAGATCAGAAAATATTGTTTTAACTGTAAGCTTTGTATATATCTGATAGGAAAAAAAAAGTGTCATCAAAACAATAAGGGAAAGAAATATCAGCCTTTTTTCTATGACCAGATCAGCGAAACGTTTCATAAGCAATTCCTGTTTGTCCTTTAAATAAATAGGATGACTTCATGAAAAGCCATCAAGATTGTTTCAAGTTTATTCTGTTACCATTCCTTTGAATTCCAGGGCTTCCGGCATTTGAAAAAAATCCATGGCATATGAAAGACCGGAACAAAATTTCCATGTTTTACCGCCGTCAACCGTATGGATAACCGTTCCGGCAGCCCCTACAACCCACCCGTTTTCAGTGCTGCTGAAATAAACATCTCTGAAAGGCTGTTTAGACTTAATGACTTCATCCTGCACCTGCCATGTCATTCCGCCATCACCGGACATTAGATATGCGCCCATGTCCCCCACAACCCAGCCCTTATCCCCTTTTAAGAAAAGAGTATAAAGGGTTAAGTCCGTACCGGAGGGCATTTGATCCCAAGTATTACCGCCATCAGCAGTATATATTATCGTCCCATCTATTCCGCAGGCCCAGCCACGTTTTTCATCCTCAAAAACAACACCAAAAAGCGACGGCGGAGGGTTTTCCAGCTCTTCTTCAAAGGTTTCTCTTTCAAATACTTTCGGCAGCTGTTTTTCCCAGGTTTTGCCCCCATCAACCGTATGAAGGATCACACCCCGCTCTCCGACGATCCATCCGGTTTTATTATCAGCAAAGGTTACATTATTAAATGTTCTGTCAATTTCTTCCCTCTGTTTTTTCCAGGTCATCCCGCCATCATCGGTATTAAGAACAGTTCCCCATTCCCCAACTGCCCAGCCATGTTTTTCATCTGAAAAATAAAGACCAAAAAGGTGCCTTATGGTATTCGTGCTCTGTTTTATCCAGGTTGCACCCCCGTTATTTGTGTGCAGAATTGTTCCAAAAAGTCCGACCACCCATCCCACTTTTTTATCCAGAAACACACCGTCGACAAGAATCCCTTTTTCGATGCCGGACACCTGCTGTGTCCACTTCACGCCGCCATCGGAAGAATGAAAAATAGAACCGTAATTACCTGTTATCCAGATATTCTTATCATCCACAGCAATCACACCGTGCACGTTTTCCCGTGTTATTGATTTAATATTTATTTTTTTCATCCCGGATCTTGACTTCTTACACCCTGTAAAACAGATAAGTAAAAAAACACACGAAACAAAGATGAAAATCCTAAGAAGTGATTTACTCATATAAGCGTTACTCCTGATCTAATTTAAATCCTTTAATTAATACGACTTCTGCAGATTACTTAGCAGGAACAGCCTGGATTTAACATTATGGCTGACCTTCTGAATATCATTCCGGGTAAAGCCTGAATGGGTTCTTTGAAAATCATGCATCTCAAAGAAAGTTGCGGTACTTTTCATTTCCCCTTGAGCTGTTTTTATATCCCCTGTAGGCTGCATAAAAAACTTCCAGTACTGACCCAGCTGATCATACATTTCCTGGTACTGGATCATATATGTCTCAGCATCAACATACCATACCCTTTTGCTGTAAATATAATTCGGGTCTTTACTTTTAATCTCCACAACATAGGTATTACACCGCTCCATTTCAAATCCGTCAGCCTGTGCCTGCCCGGCCACACGGGTCACTTTTTTCGGATCCTGATTTCTCGCAATGAGCAGCTCCTTTTTACCTTTAAAATCATAGGATGCATTACTCGACAGATAACCGTCCCACATGTTCCCGTCATCATAGATCATGTCGGTTCCGTCAATGGCATTCGTCCTCTCTGCCTGTGACAATCTCTTAATGCGCCTGAACTCGGAATAGTAAAGATAGGACGAATAGTCTACTGTCTCGTCAATAAATTTCATAACAATCATACGGCTGTTATTTAATTCAGGAGGAAGGACAAATTGAAGAAACTGTCCTTTGTGATAGCCTTTAGGGTTTTTTAGAATTGCCGGTTTTGGATCAACATCAACCCTGTGAATAAAATACATTTCCTCAAATATCTGATCCGCAGGTCTGTCTGTCCTGCGTCTTGGATCAATCGTCGGGGCAATCCACCTTATTTTATAAGTATCCCCGCGCGTATTGCATTCCGTGTTATATGCCACTTCCAGACCTGTTTTAGGCTCTGGAAAAGGAATTCCTGCAATTTCCGCATAATTCAGGATCTTCCCGTTTGAACCCGTCTTAACCAGCGGCGCATATTTTTGGGTAGCCGCAATCATTCCCTTTGTCTCTATGATCTGTTTGTAGGGAACAATATAAAAATAACTGCCTTCCGGAGGGGACCCCCACTTGTCTGGATCCTTATATATCTCAACAAGCCGATCCAGCATAAACTCTGAAACCTGGTCAATATTTGTCTTGTTTATCTTTTTACCTGCCCATTTTTTCTCCCACACCCGTACTTTAGAAAGTTCTTCACCATTATAGGAAGCAACAGGATAGGTCACTTCAGCTGCACTAACTGGAAATGTCATAACAAAAATAACGATTGCTGCGATTACACCCAGTACGCCTTTTTTCAATATTTTAACTGCCATGAGTCCGACCTCCTCTTTTTATATCAATATTTAAAATTCGAAACGTATTCTAAAGAAAATGCTGTCATTACTTGAAGAATAATTTATATTTGGTGACTGTTTACCGCCATAGGCAGCGTATCCGCCTTCAATACGCCAGTGCTTACCGGGAAGTGAATATCCAAGAGATGGAATTGCCTGCCATCTTCCGGAGGCAAAATAATAGTTCCCTACAAAGACCAGTATCAGAGTGGTATGAAACATATCCTGTTTAAAATATAAGGAAATATTATCAGCAACCGAATCATTCCACCGGTGCCATCTCGTATCAACAACATCATCATGGTCATGGTCCAGCACCTTGTCCCACTGGTAGGTTATCGCAATATCCAGCATCCGGCCGCAGGCAATATCTGACTGGGTAAACCAGGGAATATTTATAGCCTTCTGCATCTTTATGGCAATATCAAACATGTTCCGCCGGGTCCATCCGTATGTGTCAGCACTATTACCCTTTATCGCCTTATTGATCGGATGCCCAAAATCCAGCGCCCATTCAATGATCCATACCGTATCCCAGACTTCCGGACAATAACGCTCAAAAGTTCCTCCGATCATTTGATAGCGTTTCGCATAGTATACCTTCTCGTACTCACTCCAGTCCGGAGGATTGACCGTTTGACCGGTCATCGCAGTCAGTAAACCCGACTGTATAAACCCCCAGGAAAAATCACCGATACGGTCAGGATTTGCGACCCAGTCATCAGCGAGCGCATTCCAGTAAATGAATGTCCAGTCCACACCATACGTAAATCCTCTGATCCTGAACCCGGCTTCCCAGTTACTGGTATTAAAACCGGGCGCATCACGGGTCCATTTTTCCCGGTTCCAGTGAAAAATACCGAATTTCTGATTATCCCGGTCAAAAAATCTTCCACCCCAGGCTTTTGCCCCGGGCCAGGTCGCCTCAAGGTTGATCTTTACCTGTTTATAATCCCCGGGATTGAATATCGCTTCAAACAAAAGATCTCCGGGAAGATCTGACTGATAAAACGCCCGGATCATCCAGATCCCCTGTTTGATCTCCTCCCAGGGATTTAATCCGGGATATCCGCGCCGGAAGTCAGGCGGATTAATGACATCTGTCACCTGTGCAAGGTCAAGAGACCCCCAGACAACAATTTGTTTACCGATCCGTACCTGGAAGGGACCCGATTCGACATCAAGGTATGCTTCGGTCAGAATATCATCCTCAAAACTCCTTGGATGTGTCCAGTCCTTTCTGTCACGGTGGGGAATACTTCTATTCATATCATCATCAAAATACTGGGCCTTCTGCCACCAGCACTTCACCCCGGCAAACAGCCTTACCGTCAGATCATCCTCGTCTGTAACCGTGTAGAGTCCTTCAAGAAGTGCTGAGGTCTGGAGAAAGACAAGATTATTGTCATGATAATACTTTTCCCTCTCAGTCATGTTGACTCTGTAATAGCCAACTTCCTTAACAAAACCACTGAGAATCAGTTTGCCGTCATAAAGCTCGATATTTGCCTGTGCTGTTTGCTGAGTGAAAAATGTTGTGGCTAAACATATGGTAAGAATGTAGACTGGTAATAGAATATTTTTCTTCATACCCTTCCCTTCCAATTATAATATTGCATATTATGTAAACTGCAAAGCGACCTGCAGTTAAAATTAACACATAAACTCCGGGTGAAAAATATTTCTTTAATCTATTTGATCAATTTCACATCTATTTAACAAAAATTCAAGGGATAAATCAAATATAATAATAACTTTTACAATTTTTCAGTAGACCAGAGATATCATAATTGTATATTTTTATATATATGTAAATAGGGGAAAACATGCATAAAGGTTTAGGGAATTCATGTACCTATTAAAAAAGGGCCCGGATAATCTATCCTGGCCCTTTCAATTATTTTCAAACACCTGTAATTACATCAAATTTACTGGAAAAAGCTTAGCAAAAGATCACATCCCAAGCTCTTTTCTGAAGGCTTCAAAAACAGCCGCCGTTACCTTTTCACTTGAATGCTCTTTTGCATAATTTTCTGTATTCTCAACCGCAACTTTCCTGAAGGGTGACGGGACCATTTCAAGCATATTTTTAGCCGCATTCTCCCATTCCATATTAAAGACCAGACTTTCAATCGGTACTTCTTCATCTTCATCTTCTTCAGCCGGAACTTGAGGGCCGACATCATCAAAGACTTCAGAAAACTTTGCCTTAAATTTTGTAGGCGTAAACTTATCAGATACTTCCTGCACAATTTCAATCGTTACGTTAGTGCCGTTGTCAACCGCCATCTGTTCCGACACCTGATGAAGTTTTTTCATTGCTGTAGATCTAACAAAATGAGGGATCATCTCTGATATTTTCATCATCGCCTGTTCCGCCTTAATGTCCCAGGGCACAACACCGCCTGAAATTTTACCTTCCATCTCACCCTTGGTCTCCAGAAAAATCCCCATGTAAACCTCATTGACAAGGCACTGAACTAAATATTTAGCACCGCGAAAACCCATAAAAGGGCAGTTCTCTGTTCCCAGATAACCGATGGTGGGAATATCCGCAAAAATAAAGTTCTTAAAGCCCTCATCCATGCTGATCTTTTTATCATAAAAGTTTCCGAAAATAGCCATCGGAGCCGTTGAAATAAACTTGTCCCTTTTCTGCTCAATAGTCCCGTTTAAAAGAACCTCATCACAAACAGCACTCACCCTCTCCGCCGCAGCTTCACTGCTCACAGAACACATAACGATTTCAGTGCCTGCCTCTTTTTTATAAAACTCACTGATACCCACCGCATAGGTATTATTATTGTCAAATGAAAGGGCTGCTGTCATTTCAAAGGTCACTGTAAAAAACATGTTTGACTTTGCAAACTCAATCGCACTCTGCATCTCTTCTTTTACAAAAGAGCTATCACTGACCTTGAGCAAACCGACTATCTTTTCCAGCCACAAAGATGAATTTTCAAAACCGATCGGAATAATGTCATCAAGATAAGGAATACCGAACCTTTTTTCCATTTCTTTAGCTGTTTTTATTCCGCAGTCATACGGATAGATACAAAGATTAAGAGAAGCCTTTGGCGCCCGTTTAATCTCTTCAACTGTAGTACCGGCTGTCATTACGGTATTTACAGTCACACCGACCCCTTCAAGCATTCTCTTAAGCTCACATACATCTGCCATCCAGTTAAAAGTCGAATAAGTCGGCCCGATAATGTTTACACTGTTGGGCAGTTTCTGTTTAACCGGTTCCATAATATCAAGCAGCTTTAAGAAAGTTTCATCTTTACCGTCATTCACACTGCCGCCGATAGGAGGACGGATAATTACGGTGTCCTTGAATCCGACTTTGTTTGCCACCCCTTCAACATCATCCTGGGTCACCTCAACGCTTGGCGCGGTTACCACAATAACAGCTGCCGGATTTTTTGAAATGACCTTTCGCATAACATCTTCCAGTTTCTCTTCCGCTCCCTGCATCACATTCGCATAGGACAGGTTTGTAGAATACAGATCCACTGTCCAGTCATTTACAAGCATATTAACGTGCTGATTAATATAACAGCCCGGAGGTGAATGAAAAACAGTAATGGCATCTTTCACACCGCATGCTGCCCAGAGGGCGCCTTCAAAAGCTGACGGTGTGTGGATCTCCTGCATTCTGAAATCTTCTTTGCCCTGACTCATAATCAACCTCCATATCTAGATACAAAGCCCTGCCATTTTTCATAGACAGGCTGTTTGATTGTCTTTAAAAAATTAGTCCCCAGATCAATTGCATAATCATATCCATAGTCGCACAGATACATCATATTAATTATGGTCGGCACAAATTTTTTCACGGTTTCGACCTGAGCCTGAAACTCACAGGAAATGAAATCAGGGTTTATCTCTTCGATAAGGTCTCCAAGCAGCTCAAAATCCTCTTCTATAAAGGTCACACCGTAACGGTCCTCCATGATCTTCTTTTCCTGTTTATAAAGCTGATTCTTCATGCTCGGCACAACAAATATCTCCATACCCAGCTCCGCCATTATCTTTCCGATGGAAACCTCGTTTGCAGGCCCTGTAACCAGCAGCATCTTGTATCCTTTACCTTTGAAAGAGGCTTTGATCCGATCAAATTCAGGACGGACCCGTTTTTCCTCTGCGTCTACAATATCGTGAAGCTTCTGATTTTTCTCCCTGTCTGCAACCCCGCGCAGAAAATTTGAGGTTCCTTCCAGACCCACAGGGATCTCAATAAAACGGGTCTCCGTCCCGAATTTTTCCTTGATCCTGTTGCTGGTAAGCTGGTTGGTAATATGAATAGAGTAAAGGCTGTCAGCAGATACGATCTTTTCCATTTCATCGATGTGCGGAGCAGGGAAAAGAAATGTTTTAATACCCGCTTTCTTCAAAGGAATGTCTATCGGCGCCATATTTCCTGCATCCTGCCCGGTTCGGCCGATAAGCCCCACTGAGCCCGGGACCTTTTCCTTTTCTTTAAATCCGCCCACAAGCGCTGCCCATGACGTATCAGACCCGAGAGGCATTGACCTGGGATAATTAAAACCGGATTTACAGGTAACCACCGTAAGATCCGGGATCTCATCTTCAAGCTCGATGATCACACCTTCAACATCCTCACCGATAAGCTGGGGAACACAGGTATTAATAATAACAATGACTTTTGGTTTATACTTCTTATAAATGTTATGGACCTGCTGTTTCAGGCTCTCTTCTCCGCCAAAAATAACATTGCTCTTGTTAATCAGTGTTCCTGCAGTTAACAGCTGTGCCGGCCGACAGGACATGGATCCCACCTGATTCTGATACAGACAGGGCTGGGGACCGTGTAAAAGCGGTATGACGCCTTCGATCTTACCCAGACTTGCAAGCGCCTGTATGGTTGAACAGCAGTGTTCATATGATTTTAATGACATTATCCCGTACCTCCTATAGAGTTAATTTCCCTGCTTTGCTTTTAACCACCAGGCATGCAGATCTTCAAAAGTCATTGATTTTGGAATTGAAAAATCCGCATTGTCCCAGATACTGTCAGTAAGCTGCTTGAAGGCATCACATTCCGGAGTATCCGGTGCATGCTGAAAAAGGGTTACGCCTTTACCCGAACATTCCTTTATCTTTTCGCTGTATGGGATAAAACCGGTAATCGTAGTCCCGCACTGCTGCGCAAACTCTGTTAAGATCTTTTTTTCATTTTTAAGCTCACGCAGATTTCCGATAATCCCCCCCAGTCTGGCGCCTGAACGGGGATTAAATCTGGCAACGACCTTGAAGATATTAGACGCGGCAAAAAGAACTTCGATCTCACCGCTTGACACAATATATATCTCATCTGCATATCCCTCACGAATGGGCATTGAAAACCCGCCGCACACCACATCTCCCAGGACATCATACAAAACCGCATCAAGATCAAGTTTTTCAAAAACATTTAAATGCTTTAACGTCTCAATCGCCTCAACCACCCCTTTCCCCCCGCATCCAACACCGGGATCAGGCCCCCCGCTTTCCGCACAATATATCTCACCATCGCACTCACTGTTAAAAGTACTCTCGAAAACGACCTCCTCCATCTTTATGGACTCTACCTTAAAATCTTTTGCCCGCAGTGTCTCAAGAATAGTCTCAGGCATGGCCCCGTTCAAAAGAAGACGGGTACTGTCATGTTTAGGATCACATCCCACATGAAGGACTTTCAGACCTTTTTTTGCAAGCGCATAGGAAATGTGGGATGAAACCATTGACTTACCGATTCCGCCTTTGCCGTATATTGCCATTTGCCGCATTTTGCCCTCCATTTATATCGTTAAATAATCATATTTCTTTTCACCCTTCACTCTTCACCTCTCACTTAATATAGGGCAGCCACCAGTTATACAGATCCTTAAAGTTAACTTCATTGGGGATAACAAGATCTTTATTGTTTATAATATCTTTGCCGATCTTTCTGTAGATATCCGCTTCTTCACAGTCAGGCGCACCCTCAAAAACAGACTTTCCTTCCCCTCCGCACTCCTTTACGGTCTGGCTATAGGGAACGATTCCGATAATCTTTGTTCCCACAAGATCTGCAAAATCATTTACGATATCAAGCTCATTTTTCATCCGTCTTAAATTTACAATAAGTCCGCCAAGTTTAGAACCGGACCTTTTCTCAAACCTGCGTATTGCTTTGGATACATTTGTCACCTGATACAGAGCTTCCAGTTCACCGCTTGTGACCACATAGGTCTCCTGCGCGTACCCTTTTCTGATCGGCAGAGAAAACCCCCCGCACACCACATCCCCAAGGATATCGTAAATAACAGCATCCAGCCCAAGCGCATCAAAAACTTTAAGACGGGTTAGCGCCTCTATCGCTTCCACCACCCCCTTACCGCCGCAGCCTATCCCGGGCTCCGGCCCGCCGCTTTCTGCACAGTAGATCTTTCCGCCACTTTCAAATTTCATCGGAGATTCCGTGATGATATCCTCCATTTTCACTTCATCATAATCATACTCTTTGGCTCTTAAAACATCTAATATCGTGGGCGGAAAATTTGGAAGCAGCTGATGGGTACTGTCATTTTTCGGGCTGCATCCCGCCTGAAGTACTTTTAACCCTTGTTCAGCCAATGTATATGAAAAATGTGACGCAATGGTTGATTTTCCTATTCCGCCCTTACCGTAAAAAGCGATCTGACGCATGATCTTCTCCTTATACTTCTTTATTTTCTTTTACCTTGGTGAGTATCGCTGAAACATCTTTTAAAGAATCCACCAGCTTCATCCTGTCCTTCAAAGTAAGACAACCAAACATCTTTGTAAGTTCATCCGCCCTTTTTTTAAGAACCTCTTTGTGCATCTTTTTACCCTTGGCCGTCATTTTAACCTTAACCACACGTCTGTCGCCATCGTCCCGGACCCTTTCAAGAAGACCTTCCTTTGCAAACCGGTCCACAGCCTCTGTCATACTCGGCATTTTCACCTGGGCCATCTTACAAAGCTCTCCCATGCTCAATAAACTGTCTTCGCTAAAAGCAGTCATGGCTTTAAGCTGTGACATGTTCACCGCAAAACCCAGAATGCCCAGACTGCTTCTGACCATTTCACTGGAGATGCCGGCAAAAAGGTTTTTCACTTCAAGCATCCTCATTTCTATCTCTATAAGGTCTTTCACAGCTTCTTTTTGTTTCAAAACAGCCTCCTGCCTATTTAATTAAGTGCTCATAGGAACAGCACTAAATAGTTCATTCGGTAATATTTCACTACTGAAGTATTTAGCACTGCAATAATATTTGTCAAGTATTTTTATTTGTCTTTTAATATATCAGACAATCAAAGGAAGCTTATACAAAAAGTGAGGGATAAAGATTTTTTGGGATATTAGATAAATATCCGGAAAATCAGACGACAAAAATAAAAGCAGCAAATTCCAGATATTTATGCACTGGAGAAAAAAGAAAAAATATCATCAATCGCATTAAGCGTTTCATTTATATCATCCTGAGAATGAACGGTTGAAATAAAATTGGTCTCAAAAGCTGAAGGCGAAAAATACACCCCCTTTTTGATAAGACCATGGAAAAAAGCAGCGAATTCTTTTTGATCTGTTAAAGAAGCACTTTTATAATCAACAACAGGATTGTCAGTAAAAAAAATACTGAACATTGAAGACACTGTGTTTAACTTTATTTTGATTGAATGTTTTTGAGCTAAAAACTTTACCTTATTGCAAAAAGATGCGGTTTTAGCTTTCAAACTGTCATAAGGATCAGTTTCTTTTAGAATATTTAAAGTCGTTATTCCTGCAGTCACGGCAACAGGATTTCCGGAAAGAGTTCCGGCCTGATAAACACTGCCCAAAGGAGCAAGAAGTTCCATCACCTCTCTTCTGCCTCCAAACGCCCCGACCGGCATGCCTCCTCCTATTATTTTTCCAAGACAGGTCAGGTCAGGCGTTATTCCGTACATCTTCTGGGCACCTCCATATGTCAGCCTGAAACCTGTTATCACTTCATCAAAGATCAGAAGAATTTTATTTCTGGAGGTAATATCTCTTAAAAAAGAAAGAAAGTTGTCCTGTGGAGGTATGACGCCGCAGTTTGCCTGCACAGGCTCTACAATAACAGCCGCAAGGGAGTCTTTATATTCTAGAACAGCCTTTTCAATACTTTCAGGATGGTTAAACGGAACCACAATCGTGTTCCGGGTAAAGTCTTCCGGTATCCCCTGGCTATCTGGAATACCAAGAGTTGCAGCACCGGAACCCGGTTTAACCAGAAGACTGTCAGAATGGCCATGATAAGCACCTTCAAACTTTAATATTTTGTCCTTTTTAGTAAATGCACGTGCAAGACGAATGGCGCCCATAACAGCTTCTGTCCCCGAACTTGTCATCCTTAAAAGCGCTATTGAGGGTACGGCCTCGGATATAATAGCAGCAAGTTCTGTCTCTATTTTGGTGGCAGCACCAAAGCTGGTTCCTTTTTTAACAGTTTCTACTATCTTTTTCACGACTTCAGGATAAGCATGTCCCAGAATAAGCGCACCCCATGAAAGACAAAAATCAATGTACTTTCCCCCCTGTTCATCATATAAGTTTGATCCTTTTCCCTGTTTTATAAAAACAGGAGAACCGCCAACAGCTCTAAAGGATCTCACGGGGCTGTTTACGCCGCCGACTAAATATTGTTTAGCTTTATTAAAAAGCGAATTGTCCATTATTTACTTCCCGTCCATTCCACAATGTCATTACCGAAATAACTGATGATCAGATCAGCCCCGGCCCGTTTAATTGATGTGAGCACCTCAAGCGCGAGTTTTTTTTCAACCTCTCTGTCCCCATTTGCAAAATTCTTTATCATCGTGTACTCACCGCTCACGTTATAAGCCGCAACAGGAACTTCAAACTCATTTTTTGCCCTGTATATTATATCCAGATAAGAAAGTGCCGGCTTTACCATGACGATATCAGAACCTTCAATAATATCCTGTCTGATTTCACGCATGGCCTCATCAGCGTTCCTAAAGTCCATCTGATAGGTCTTTCTATCCCCAAACTGGGGAGCGGAATCAAGAGCATCTCTAAAAGGACCGTAAAAGGATGAGGCATATTTTGCAGAATAAGCAAGGATTCCGGTATCATCAAGTCCGTTTTCATCAAGCTTCTTACGAATCGATTTTACCTGCCCGTCCATCATCGCAGAAGGCGCAACAAGATCGGCACCGGCTTCAGCAAGAGAAAGCGCGGTTTCACTTAAGGCCTCAAGTGTTTTGTTGAGGTCTTTTTTTCCGTTAATGAAATAGCAGCAGTGCCCATTCGCTGTATATCCGCAAAGACAGACATCCGTTACCACAACAAGATCTTTAAACTTATTTTTAATCGCACGGGTCGCTCTTTGAACAATACCTTCTGGGCTGTAAGCTTCAGACCCAGCCTCATCTTTTTTATCAGCAATACCAAAAAGCAGGACGGCTCCGATTCCTTTTCGGAGCTCAATATCCTCAAGCATCAGATCAATCGAAAAATGAAATACGCCCGGCATAGACGGTATCGGTTCTTTTATATTTTGCCCCTCAACGACGAAGTACGGTAATATAATATCCGACGGCGAAATTCGGGTCTGAGCCACAAGATCCCTAACTGAGCCGGTTCTGCGCAATCTGCTTAATCCAGAAACTGACATTTTTTTGCCTCCTTTAAAGTAACCGCACCAATACAGGAAACTTTTATTTTTCCCGGTACATTTCCATATCTCTTTTTGAAATTTCTCACAGCAGACGGGCTGGTAAAAACCACTTCATCAAACACGGAAAAATCAAGGTCCGTAAGATTTTCAGGCATTACATTTTTATAGGCATCAGCAGAAACAACAACTGCGCCAAGACTTTCAAAAGCAGTCTTAAGCCCCTTGTCCGACAGATCCGACTTTGGCATAAATATTTTTCGGCCCGTAATCCCCTCTTTTTTTAAAGCATCTATCAGCCCGCTGGACGACTCCTCCTCAGGGACCAGATCAGCAGACAAGGCATAGTTTTTAAGCATATTGCCGGTAGAACCGCCCACAGCAGCAAGTTTAATCCCTGACAGGATCCTTGCATCAAGCCCTGCGGCACAAAGACGTTCCATAAAATATTTGACCCCGAAACGGCTGGCAAAAACAATCCAGTCATAACGGTCAATGGTGATCAGGAGCTTGTCAAACGCTCCATAGTCTTCCAGAGGATCAATCCGTATCATTGGAAGATGAAAATAATTATCCTCAAGAAAATACCGCTCTTTAGACAAACCGGTAAAAAGAATGTTTTTGCCTCTTTGCCGCTGCATAAAAAGCCTGCCTTTATCAACGGCCTTTCCCACTATCAGCAAAGCCGGCGGCATAATAGAGGCATCCTGCATCTGCTTTTCAATCGTATCAAGAACACCCAGAACCGTTCTCTGGGTTGGAAGACTTACATCCTGAATAATTGCTGCGGGTGTTTGTGCGTCCAAACCTGCAGAGATCAGTTTAGCCGCAATCTTGCCGATAGTCATGACCGTCATATAAAAAACAGCCGTTCCGGCCTGAGCTGCACTGCTCCAGCTAACCCCATCCATTTTTTTTCCTGATGATTCCCGGCCCGTTACCAGGATACAGCTGGACGCAACCTCTCTATCCGTAAGCGGTATTCCGCTCAGAGATGAAGCAGCGCTTGCAGCCGTAACACCTGGAATGATTTCAAAGGAAACTTTTGCATAAATCAGTGCCGCGGCCTCTTCTGAGCACCTTCCGAAGATTGAAGGATCACCATTTTTTAG
Organism: uncultured Thermodesulfobacteriota bacterium; assembly: GCA_964387595.1. Taxonomy (GTDB): domain Bacteria; phylum Desulfobacterota; class WTBG01; order CAIYCZ01; family CAIRTM01; genus JAHEEI01. The sequence continues at coordinate 18,774 of CAYLYF010000014.1, forward strand.
TCTGACAACTTTTTTCGCGGAACGCCCGTAATCAATAAGCAAACGATGAATTTCGTCCTGACGTGAAAGACCTTCTTTTTTCCCCAGTTCTTCACAGGATATTTTAACAGCATCATCTTTACTGCAGGCGAGAATCTTCTCTGAGACCAGATAATCATGAAGAATAATATCAGCCTCTCTCAGGATATTTCTTCCTTTGACCGTGATCAGACCGGGATCGCCGGGTCCTGCTCCAAGGATATAAACACTAGCCGCCATTCACCGCCTCATAACTGTTATTTCTGGAATTGCGTTTTTTTACGTTCCATGAAACCTGTGACAATGTGTTAATCACATCATCTTCTTCCGACCTGACCACCAGAGCAAGCGCGCCCTGCAGGGGATGCGTTTCCATGATCTCCATAGGGATCTTCTGGGTAATTTCATGTTCTCTCCCGAGACGGATAAGACCGGCAGAGGCTATCACAATACCGTCAAGATCACTTTTTTGCAGATTATCCATTCGGTCGTTAATATTCCCCCTGATATCAATGATCCTAAAATCTTCACGAAAAGACTTTAATTGTTTTTTTCGGCGCGTACTGCTTGCCCCTATTTTCGCCCCGTATGGAAGCATTTTAAGCGTGAGATTTTTTTTAGAGATCAGAACATCAACGGGGTCTATAGAAGAAGTTACCGCAGCAAGGGTCAGTCCCTCCATCATATCATCCGGAAGATCTTTTGCACTGTGTACAGCCATGTCAATTTTATTTTCAAACAGTGCCGCATCGATCTCTCTGGTGAAAAAATCAGTCCCCTCCATCTCACCAATAGGCGTTTTTCTATCCTTATCACCAAAAGTGTCAATACCCGAGACTTCAAATCCGGCATCCGGAAAACATGCTCTCAACCTGGAAATCATATCTTCCGCCTGGATCAAAGCAAGTGGGCTTGTTCTTGTGCCGACGCTATAATGCTTTTCCATTTTTTCTCAACTTGTCTTAAAATAATTTCACGGGCTTTTTCTGCTGCTGAAGACTTTCTCGCGCGATTAATTCTTATAACCTCTTTTAAATCTTCCATATAAATAAGCTCTATGTTTTTTAATTTCCCCACAGCAGAATCTACATCCCGGGGAAATGCAAGATCGATGATAAGAAGCTCTTTATCAGTTTTTTTGACATCATCAAATTTCAAAACAGTATGGGGACTTGACGTTGCAGTTACGATAATATCAGCATCATTAACAAACGACCTGGAATCATCAAACCTTGTGACATCCGCATTGATTTTTGATGCAAGCATAAGTGCCCGTTCATAATTTTTATTTGCAACCAGCGTAATTGAAGGATTTTCCTTCATCAGGTATTTAAGCACAAGTTCCGTCACTTTGCCCAGGCCCACAATAATGATGCGTTTACCTTTAAGCGGGCCCTTCTTCCTTTTAATAAAATCAACCGCAACGCTCCCCACACTTACCTTACCCCGGGCGATATTGGTTTCTGAATGAACTCTGTTTTTTATCTTTCCGGCACAGGAAAAAATATCAGTTATAAAGCTGTTTGCGAGTCCGGCTGATTTTGCGAGATCAAATGATTCATCAACCTGCTGAACGATCTGTTTTTCACCGACAATTAAGGAATCCAGCCCAGCATAAACACGGCATAGATGATTCATGGCATCTTTATTGTCATAAAAGTACATCACATCAATCAGGTGATTACTGCTGATATTAAAATAGGAGGAAATAAAGTCAATAAGTGCTTCAAAGCCCTGTTCCTTCTCCTCTGCAACCGCATAAACTTCCATCCGGTTACAGGTGGAAAGAACTAAAGCACCATTAAATATTTCTGTTTCAGCAACCGCCCGGTATATACGGCTAAGTCCCTTGCCTGAGCAGTTAAGTTTTTCTCTAAGGAGGATACTGCCTGTTTTGTGATTGACCCCGGCTGCAAGAAACACCATTTTTCCCTTTACAAAATAAAAACCTGTCAGAAAGACAGGATTTATAAAAAACTAACATCAGTTATCGTCTATTATTACACAAAAATGTCTTACAGCAGGTCAGGCAGATGCTTTATATCATCTAAAGGAACAAAGGAAATATCTTTTTGGGCAATAGCCGATGTTTTCCCCATACCGCCGCCTTTTAAAACCTGAAAGCCTTCAATTTTTTCTCCGGCATCACTTTTTCGTATTCTGCCTGAAAGACCGATATCTGCGACTCCGGTGTGAGCGCACCCGTTTGGACAACCGGATATCCTTATAGAACCAGCATCAGCACCCTTTAGCACCTCACGCAGTTCCCGTTCAGCCCTGTTTGTATCCACCAGAGCCAGTTTACAGTAACCCGTCCCGGGACATGAGGATATATCAGGGCCTTCAAGTAAAGAACTCAGTTCAGAAGAAGACCTGATAAAGTTTAATGATTTTTCAGTATTACGGGCAAACACAGAAAGCCTGTGGTGATTCTGTAGACGGACTTCAGCCGCCGTGTCCATCATAAGCTGTGCAATGACTTGCGCCTGATCTGGGTTTATATCACCAAAAGGAAAATTAAGTTCAGCAACACGGGAATATTTTTCATCATGCCTGACCAGATCAGCGATCAAAGGAAACTTTTCATCCCTGCATTTTCTGATCTCATCGTCAAGCATTTCAATAAAAACGGCATCTCCCATTCTTTCCCTTACATGACGAAGCCTTGCTTTGGACCTTTTCGCCCTGTCCCCATGAATATTAAAAAGACGGACTGCGGCAAGTGAGACCAGCAGTACATCAGAAAGTGGAACAGACTTTTTCAAAACGATCCCGGCTGAAGGCTGTGACCCCAGAGATCCGGCACCGATTAGATCAAATACAGTTTCACCCTTTTCAGTTTTTGTTATAAAGCCCAGATCATTTATCCATGGCTGTGCACAGCCATTTTCACAGGCAGAAAAACTGATCTTAAATTTTCTTGGCAAACTGTAAATATCTGGAAATCTCTCAAGCAGAATAGACACCGCTACAGCAAGCCTTTGAAGATCATAACTTCCCTGACAAAGACCGCTCCCGGGACAAATCGTAATATTTCTAAGGGTATCACCGCAGGCTCCCAAACCGGTGATTCCGGCAGCGTGAAGCTCAGCCTGAACCTGAGGTACTTTGTCACCGGGTATATTATGCAGTTCTATATCCTGCCGCGTTGTCAGTCTCATAGGTACCGAATCAAGATGTTTTACACAAATATCTGACAGACATTTCCAATGACCTGACGGTATAACCCCGCCGGGCAATTTTATTCGCTGCAGCCACAGGCCCGCCTGACGCTGCGGATAAAGACCCAGCAGCCTGCTCTCGGCAGGATCTTCCGGCAAAACAGCACTTGGAAAAACAGGTCTTGTAAAATTTTTCATTTCGGACCTTCTTCGTCAGATTTTCTATTTACAATTGTAAAAGAAATAATATCACGGTCTTCGCAGTCCACCAGTTTCCACACAATCGTGTTCTTTTTAACACGGGCAGTCAGTCTGTGCTTTTCTTCAGAGATCTGAAAAGGAAGCCCAACAGATAAAGCTGAACGCGGACAGGCTTTAACACAGGCAAAACAATCCCAGCAGTCTGCCGGTTCTCTAATTACAGCTTTCCCCTCTTTCCTGTAAAAAAGATCACCGGGACAGACCTCCTCGCAGCAGCCTTCCTGCCTTTTTAAACAGCCATTACAGATATCAGTATTAATATATACAGACATTTTAATTTACCCCGATCTTATGGCAGGGATGATCAAGTTCTCTTTTTATGATATCTATTTTACCTTCTGTCATTACGGAATTAATAAATATTTTAAACTCAAGATCATTCCGCATTGGAAAATCAAGCCGCGTCTGATAACAGGGCCAGCGGGTCTCCTGGCGGGCAAGCATATGTTCAACAAGTACCCTTGAGAGCAGTATCCGGTCTATGGTATCCTGGACCCGCATAAGCTCGTGACCGTTTTCCGCCTTTAGATAAGATGTCTTTTTGTCAAGAACCGTAAGATAATCTCTTGCGATCATAAGCTTATCCCTGCTGGTCTCATAGTTCTGAGTACTTCCACCGGCATACTCTTCCATTATCTTCTGCAGGCGTTCTTCAACTTCAAAGTAATTGAGGTGTCCGTTTGATACAAGCGGCGCAAGGATCTCTGCAACAGACTGTTCGGCCTCTCCATAATCAGGATTGGTGTCCCTGATATCATCCCATCTGTCAATAATATCCTCGATCGCCATTTCTGCTTCTGCAAAACAGCCTGTGATATATTTTTTAGGAGCCCCGCCTGCGATATCACCCGCAGCATAAAACCGGTCAAGAGTTGTCCTTCTGTGTTCATCTATCCAGAACCCGGCCATTCCATGTCCCCCATTAATATAAGGCTCAGAACCGCATACCTCTATATGTGTTTGTTGCTTATCCTTGTTTCTCAAAAGGTCAAGAGCAATTGAAGGCGCCATGTTAAGATAATTTTCAACAAGATTGTAATACTGGTCCCGGTCAAGTCCGCTGATATCCACATAACACGGACCGGTGCCTTTTTTGTGCTCCTCAATCGCAAACGAAAGCCTCTCCGCCGTGGTGAGCTTTCTTCCAAGCATCTCCTGTTTAAGGTCAATGAACTTCTCGCCGCGGGCATTGCACTGGGGCACATTTGTACCCAGCACAAGCGTGCCGGTTGGCGCAATAACATCCTTTGTCCTTAAGGCAACAAATCTCATCTCAAAAGATGTCATCTCAGCACCGGCCCTTATGCCCATCGCCAGCCCTGACCCTGCATTATAAGGACAATACCAGGTTTTTGTACGGGCAAGTCCGGGATTAGAAGGACGGTAGATACCGCTGGCTCCACCGGTGCAGACAATTACAGCCTTTGCCTCAACAAGAAAAACCTCACAGGTACGCACATTAACAGCTATTGCACCGGTTATGCTTCCGTCATCAGTATCTCTCAGTAATCGATAGACAGGCGTCCTGTTGAAAACCTTAATTCCATGAGATGCAACCGCTTCTGAAATCAGGGGTTTGATCTGTTCACCATACATAACTATGGATCTGGAAGATCTGCAGATATATTTATCATCCCTGTCGCGCGGCAGGGGTACGCCCAGCGACTCAATAACAGCTGTCATACGGTTTAAACGCTTACCGATCGACAAAACGAGATCAGAGCGCACAATGTCATAGTTATCTTTTTTTACATACTCGAGATAATCCTCGGGTGAAGAGTCAACAAGATGCGCATTAACAGCATTCAGCCCCATTGCAAGGCAGCCGGAACGCATAATATTCGCTTTTTCAAGGATAACGACATCAAGATGACCGGCTTTCTTTTTCGCAAAAATACCCGCTAAACAACCGGCCGTTCCACCGCCGATGATTAAGATATCTGTTTTTATCCGATTAACCTTTTCCATCAATTTCTCCGTTTAACAAACACACCTTCATTCCAATATTAGTAATCACAAAACAGAAGATCAGTTTTCAAAAAGGGATGTGCTTAAATATCTTTCACCGGTATCCGGAAGTATAACAACAATCAGTTTTCCGCTGTTTTCAGGACAGGCAGCTGCTTTTAAAGCAACATGCACTGCCGCACCTGAAGAAATACCGCAGATGATACCTTCTTTGCTTAAAAGCTTTTTTGTCATTGAGAACGCATCAGCATCAGCCACCTGGACAATTTCATCTACCACAGCCCTATTAAATACTTTTGGCACAAAACCAGCTCCGATTCCCTGTATCATATGTGAACCAGCTTTGCCGCCTGAAAGAACAGCAGATCTTTCAGGTTCCACTGCAATTATTTTAACGACCGGATTTCTTTTTTTAAGATATCCTGCCACCCCTGTAATCGTACCCCCGGTACCCACACCGGCCACCACAATATCAACCCCGCCATCGGTATCTTCCCATATTTCCGGCCCGGTTGTAAGTAAATGCATCTCGGGATTTGCTTTGTTCTCAAACTGCATGGGAATAAAGGCTCCTCCAAGCTTCTGAGCCAGTGAGTGTGCTTTTTCAATCGAACCTTCCATCCCCAGAGATGCATCCGTCAAAACAACCTTTGCACCCAGTGCAGTAAGCAGCATCCTGCGTTCTGAGGTCATCTCTTCAGGCATGGTAAGGATAAGATCATAACCTTTTATAGCGGCAACCCAGGCCAGAGCAATACCCGTATTGCCGCTTGTGGGTTCAATAATCGTCATACCCGGCTTTATAACTCCTCTTGCCTCGGCATCTTCTATCATATGAAGCCCGATTCTGTCTTTTAAGCTTCCTCCCGGACTGAAGGCTTCTATTTTTGCGGCAACTTTTGCATTCGTAAGCCGCTTAAGCCATACCATTGGCGTATGGCCCACTAGATCAATCATAGAATCTGCAATTTTCATAAGCTTACTTCCTGCTTAACTATTTATAATTAAATAATAAAACATGCATTTAATTCATAAGAATATCATTTTACACCCAACACTCAAACCTTTGCCAAGTTTTAATTAATTTATAGTCTAAAAAGAGCAATAAGCTGCTAAAGAAGGTCCTGTCCCATAAAAACCATTTTGACCGTACTGAAGTTTGGGGCTTTTTGTTCCCCTGTGGAATGGTCCTGACAATAATCAGAGTAATTATCCACGGCTAAGCCGTGGCCTTAGTCTGGTCCCCATAGGGGACCGTAGAAAATTCGGGACCCCATCTTGACCGAGTCAAAGGGTGCCTTTTCTTTGTTACTTTCTTTGGAGCAAGCAAAGAAAGTAAGACAAATATCTTTTTTAAAACAATTAATTTAATCCCCGAAGCGCCAAATGCTTTTCGGGTCACACGGCTAAAAGCCGTGGTTTAATCTTATAATTATTTCACCGGGGAAGTCCTTGCTCCCTCAGGAGAGCGAGCAGTCCTTTAGACGCCCCTGTCCTTATCCGGCCAAATAAGCTTATGCAGCTGTAATGTCATGCGCGCATTAAGGTTATCCTCTAGAATCCATGCCGAAAGTGTTTGGGGCGAAAGTTTTCCAAAGACCGGGGAAAAATGAATATTGCCTGGAAGGGTAATCATATCATCACGTGAAAGCTGATCTTTTGCATAATTATAGTCTTCACGTGTTTCAATAACAAATTTAAGCTCATCATTTTTATTCATTTTTCCAAAATTACTAAAAAGATTTTTTTCCTGTTCTCCGCTTGAAGGACATTTTACATCAATTATTTTTATACAGCGCCCATCGATCTTCCCGATATCAAGGCTGCCGTTTGTCTCCAGCATGACCGTATAACCGTCATCGAGAAGTTTCCTGACCAAAACAGGTGTGTCCGCCTGTAAAAGAGGTTCTCCGCCGGTTACTTCTACAAGCCGGCAATTGAATTTTTTGATCTCTTCTAAGATCCTGTCAATCGCCATTTCCTCTCCGTCTTCATAAGCATAGGTTGTATCACAGTATGAGCACCTCAGGTTGCAGCCGGTGAGCCTTATAAAAACAGAGGGATAGCCTGACCGTGAAGACTCGCCCTGGATACTGTAAAAAATCTCATTTACCTTTAAAACCATTTAAAAATCCTTATACAACCGCACAGATTATACCTGAATCATTGTTCCCTTTAAAAGGAAGACGTTCGGCGCCTTTAAGCCCTGCCTGCTGAAACATATTGAAAATTTCTTTCTCCGAGTATGACTGACCGTCCTGTGTGTTCACCAGCATATTAAGAGAAAACAGAGAAGCAAATAGAGGTCCATCACCTTCATCATCAAGAATAAAATCATGAACATAAATTTTACTGCCGGGCTTCGTTACCAGAACAGCTTTTTTCATCAACCTGACACAGTTATCAAAATTCTCTCCATGCAGAATATGAGATATCCAGACCGCATCATAATCACCATCGATCTCATCCGTAATAAAATTTCCCGCCTTAAAATCTATCCGGTGCTCAAACCCTGCTTCCCTGATCATTTTATCTGCGAAAGGTTTTGAATCGACCAGGTCATAAATGGTTGCCTTTAGCTCAGGATTTTCTTTGCAGAAATTAATTGAGAAAGTACCCGGACCGCCGCCCAGATCAAGCAGATGACCGCAGCCGCTCAAATCTACAGCAGCTGCCGCCTTTTTTGAATTTATAGAAGCCAGGACATTCATGCCCAATAAAAACTCCCTGCGTTCTTCTTCCGGCATTTCAAGTATATTCTTATTTGATTTTCCGGCCTTAACTGTTTCAACCAGTGCTGACCAGAAATTAACACAATGATAGGAATGAAGAATTATAGAACCAATATATTCAGAAGAGTCTTTAACGAGAAACGTTCTTGATTGTTCTGTGTTGCTGTAACCTTCATTATCCCGGATTATAAGTCCCATTGCAGCAAGAGCATTAAGGAACTGGGTTACAGCTCTTTTATCAGCGTCAAGCTTTTCAGAAATCTTTGCGGAATCTTTAAAATTATTTTCTATTAAGGTAAAAACATCCAGTTTGACCGCTGCATGGAGAGTAAATGACTCCCAGTAGGAGCCAGAGGTCTTAAGAATTTTTTCAGCAGTCCAGATGTCTCGTTTTTCCATGGTAATAACACTCCCGGTTCGCTAATAGGAATGCCTCTATGCTCTATACCTATTTTGGGCATTCATCAAACAGTTTTCCCCAGGGTGATTCGTTCTTCCATTTTTCCACAACCGGAATCCCGTTCTTTTTATACCAGAACTTATCATGATAACTTTCAGAAGCATATATGAATATATTTACCAACGGCGTATGGAAAAAGAGATTTTGCAACGCTTTCAGAGGTGAATCATGCCACAGCATTCTTCCCACACCTGTAGCAAGGTTAACCCCCACATCAAAATTCCAGTTTTCTTCTGCTGCATCCACATCACCAACAATTTCAATCTCGGAAGGATCACCAATACCCAGTCCATTTTCATGAGACAAAGCGATACAGGGAAGTTTCCGCCAGTCAAAACCCATCATTTTTGCCGCCACAGCATCAATGGCAACCTGATCAGAAGAGGCAAGTATGATGTTTTTGTCATGAGGTACCACTGTTCTCGGACCCGGCCCTGATCCGGCTGTGGTCCCGTCCATAGTAGCAAACATTCCGGTATGTATCTCCCTGCCGATCGCAAGCAGATCAACCAGAGTTTCATGTATCCAGGTATGGGTATAATGACGGTGATAATTTAGCAGTCCTCCGAAAGCATTCTTTAAAGCACCTGTATATGTCGTATAAGAATGCGTTTTTACAGTGGGCATTTGAACAATATTTTTCCCCTGGAAATAATCAGGGATTAGGATACCATCAGGAAATATTTTATGAAGCGCAAGCGTCTTAAACTCGGGTTTATACTCTATCCATTTCATGTGATCATCATTAAAGTTAAAAAGAACAGGGATATCATATTTCTCATAAACAGGTTTGAATTTCAGATCTTTTTCACCCTTTTCCGGAAGAGTCACAACAGTATGATTATGTACAGCAACAAGATCTTCACAGCCGGCATCCTTCAGTCCCAGAATAGTCCCTTCAAGCTGCCAGGGTGTTGTATTGACACCCGGCATAACATTGTGCCAGGTAATATTATCCTTTAGAATCGTCTTTGCAGAAGGATCAAGAGCATCCTTAATACCGCCAAGATCACAAAGCCTCTGATAATCGTTAAGTACTGTTTCAGGTTTTGTCCTTAGTATTGCTACTGTTGCTTTGGCCATCCGACATTCCTTTAATTGAAAAGTTTATATATAAATCTATCACTTATAATCTCTAACAAAAAGAACGGGAAATCAACAAAAAAAACCCCGGCAATTTAAAAATGCCGGGGATATCATTCACTGACATAAAAACGTATTACTATTTGGGAGGTATTATTGTATCTTTACATGCCTTTGCGACTCTAAACTTAACAACTGTTTTTGCCTTGATCTTTATCGCTTCACCTGTTTGCGGGTTTCTGCCCATACGTGCCTTGCGTTTCTGCAAAACCAGTTTGCCTATTCCAGGAAGCGTAAATGCCCCCTTCTTTTTTGTTTCTTTACAGGCAAGCTCTGTAAGCGTTTCAATAAAAGTGTTAACATCCTTTTTTGTCATTTCGAGTTTGTCTGCAAGATCGCTTACAATTTGTGCTTTTGTCATCGGTTTTACGTCTTTTGGCATTGAACATCTCCTCCTGCAAAAAAATTAATTAGTATACAAACACCTACTCCTGCAACAATATATAAAAAGCATTTCGTTTAATCAAGCAAAAAAAACAGCTCCCTAAAAAAAAGGCCCGTTCACATTGAACGGGCCTTTTAAGATCAACACATAAGATGTTGTGATTAGAAATTATAGCATGTTGAGAAAGTAAATCTCATACCATTATCCGAATCATCCCATCGTTCGGTCTCAAGGTACATGACCTCAATACCCATCTTAACAGCGCTGGTCACTTTATACCAGCCATTTACAAAAATGGTCTCACTCTTAGTGAACTGTCCGTTACCCAGAGCCATACCGTCCATATCGTCAGCATCAGGATCATCAACACCATAACCCAGTGACAGATTAACCTTAGAGGTTGCCGCATAAGTCAAGGCTGCGAAACCACCGCGGGACGTGATCAGGTCAGGACGATCATTGGCAGTATCTCCATTGTAGTTATCAGCCATTCCATAACGCAGGAATTCTCTGCCGAGACCGTTTCCGATCCAGGGCTCTGCCACGAAGGTAAACTTGCCGCGTTTGATCTTGAATTCAAGAGCAACCAGCCATCTGTCAACGCTGTTATCTTCGCCATTAACATTAAAACCGCCGGCATAGCTGCTGCCGATCTTAGAGTTTCTGTAACCACCGCCAAGTGCGAGGAGACCGCCTTTACCCAGGATACCGTTTTTATAGCTTACTTTTGCCACCATCCAGGGGAGTCTGTCTTCTTCGTCATAGCTGACTCTTCTGTGCTTCATCGCAGAAAGCAGAAGCTCAAAATTACAGATCTGTTTTCTAAGCGTTACCTGAGGAATTCTCCACCAGAGGTTACCTGAACTGGACAATAGGCCAAATTCGATTGTAGGCGGATTAAGTGATGCAATAGGAATCCAGTCCTGACCAACTGTCAGACTTGCTTTCCAGTCATCATTTGTGAGTTTTACATAACCCAGACGCATACGCGGAATAAGGTTGTTGCCGGCGTTTGTTCCGTAAAAATCACACTCAATACGTGCTTCGCTCAGCCAGACACCATCTCTTCTTTTAACCTTGATTCCAAAACGTGAATCACGGGGATTAAAGTTTGTTGAATCATTTTTAGAATTCCCAGGGTCCACCGTACCGATGAGATCGCCATAGCGTGAAAATTCAGCAGTGTCATAGTTGAGATCTACTTTAACACGGCCATAGAGTTCCATGTCGTATTTACCCAGAACGGCTCTTAAACCGTTTGAGCTAAGCTTGCCGGCTGATTTTTTCAGCTCGGTAATTGCTTTTCTGTCTGTATAAACTCTTACCTGTTCGTCCTGAACAGTCTCACGCAGTTCTGAATTTTCAGCCTTCAAAGATTTGATCTCCTGTTCCATCTTTTCAAGACGGCGCAGGATCTCATCTTCAGTCGCTGCAAATGAGTTAGAACAAAATGCAACCATTGCCAGTAAAGCAATGCTTACCACAATAAATTTCGATTTCATTAATCTCCTCCTCTGTTACATTAATAAATTTTGTAAATGGTATTATTTCTTTTTACTAATTTTGTTTTCTGCTTCCCAACAGCGGGTTAACCACCTCCTTAATAATTTATTTTTTATAGCTAGTTTTTATTATAATACTTTTTTCTAAACATTAGTAAATCTGAATAAATATAAGATGTTAAAAAATCAAAGTCAAGTCAATTTTTACTTGAAAAACAATAACCTTTATTTGATAATTTTTTTATCTAATACAGCATGTAAACAACAAAATTCGAAACAGAATTATCGTAAAAAAAGAAAAACAAAGGGCTTAAAATATTTAAAAACTAAAAACACCTTTTTAAGCATTTTTATGTTTAAGGATAAAAGCAAAGCAAAAACAGCCTATTAAAAAGATGAATCCTATTAAAGATAAATAATGACTTTACACTTTATATTTTTTTGTGTATCAAAAGTACTTGCACAACCGTCACATAAACACTGTTTCCGAGCTGAATCATTGAAAAATAGTTAATTATCTAGAAAGAAAATAAATGAAAATTAAAAACTTAATAGCTGCGGTCGTTGTCTCGATTCTCATGATCCTTACCTGTTCCATCGCAACTGCCAGGGAAGTAAACGTAGCCCTGTTTGATTTTGATCTAAATTCTAATGAAGATCTAAATTATCTTAAATCCGGTATTTCAGCACTTCTACCCTCAAGAATATCCTTACCGAAAAAAATAAATGTAATAGAAAGTTACCTGATAAATAAAGAACTTAATAAAGTTTCTGAAAAATCTCTGCCGATCAAAACTTCTATCGCAAAAAAACTGGGTGCGGACTTTCTGGTTACCGGGAGTATCACCAAAATAGGCAGCAACATCAGTATTGATGCACGGCTCATTGATATTGTAAATAAAGAAAAATCAACTCCCGTGTTCATACAGAGTATCGGCGTAGACAACATGATACCCGAGATCAATAACTTTTCAAAAAAAATCCGGAGGCTCATCCTTGATGATCAGGAAACTTCTGTTTCCAGGATCTCTGATAACGTGGACAGAGAAGCGGTAGGGTCCAAGACCCGGGATCTTTCCGCTGAAAAAATAGAAAAAGAACCCCTGATAAATGAAGAACCTGTGTATGAATATTCAAAAGAAAGAAGTGCACGTAAGACAAGACCTGAGCCTCCAAAACCTGTTTTTGAAAAAACGCCCCCTCTTCTTCAAGACACCTCTTTCTTGTCACATAAGATAAAGCATGCCCCGCTTCACTATCTTGCATCAGGAGATATCAACGGTGACGGCAAACAGGAGCTGCTGGTCGCAGGAATTACAGAGATCTTTGTTTTCCAGATGAATGGAAATACCCTTACACAGATTGGAAAAATAAAAACAAAAGTAACCACCAATATTATCCGGATCGATACGGCAAACATGAATGGAAATGAAATTGATGAAATCTACGTAAGCAGCTACGAGGGCCATTTCCCAAATTCACTTGTTATTGAGTATCAGAAAGATAAATACGAAATACTCTTGGAATCGAAGGAATGGTTTTTCAGAGTAATGCGTGACAACACGCTACTGGGACAAAGAGCAGATACTTCCAAAATCTTTTCCGGTCCTATACACATGCTCGAATGGAAAGAGAATGAAATTATTTCCAGAGAAGAAGTGCTGCTTCCAAGCGGTGTTTCATTGTACGGTTATACGGAAAATGATATTGACGAAGACATCAATGATGAATATATCGCGTTTCATAAAGGCATGTTCAGCGCAAAAGCCCAGTTGGTCATCCTGTCCTATACCGGAAGAATTGAGTGGCAGGACATACAGAAAATGGGCGGAAGTCCGAACACGCTGACAGAATTTCCATTTGGTGATGAAACCGAAAAATTAACCCCCATCCCCTTAAGAATTCTTTGTGATGACTATAACAACGATGACAGACTTGAATTAATTTCTGCAAGAAACTCAAACAGTAAAAAAGGTCTGTTCAAAGGAATGGTTCAATATAATCAGGGGGAAGTCATGTGTCTTCAGTGGAACGGCTCCGACCTTGAGACAAACTGGACAACCGGGACGATAAAAGGCTATGTTACAGATTATATTATGGCTGACATTGACAGTGATAACCGTAAAGAACTGATTACGCTGTCCGTTTCTGACGAGGGTTTCTGGGGAAAAGCAAAAAATACAATTACAGTTTATCAGTTATCAGAATAAAATCATGTTAGAGACTATCCTGCCTCTGGCAGATAATATGCCTGTATTCATACCCGGCATTGTTCTTCTTGGAGTATTCATCGGTTTTTTAACCGGTCTTTTCGGTGTTGGCGGCGGTTTTCTTCTAACCCCGGCGCTAAACATCATTTTCGGAATCCCCTATCCAATAGCTGTGGGAAGTGACCTTCTGCAGATATTCTGCACAGGTACGGTATCGGCATTCAAGCACTGGAAGCGGAAAAATGTTGACCTGAGACTGGCTGCGATCCTGGCCATTTCAGCTGTTGCCGGTGCAGAAGCAGGCAAACGGCTGATGCTCCTCCTTAAAGAGGGCGGAGGAGACACCGTTCTCACCATTAACCTCTTCTCACAGGAACATTCCCTGTTAAAGCTGACCCTGGATATTCTTTTTCTGGTTCTCCTTGGCGGCGTAATGCTCACCATACTTAATGAAAAACCGGATGCCAAAACCGGGGAAACAAAAACAAACATTTCAAAATGGCTTCACGGGCTTAAGCTTTCGCCCTTAGTTTCACTTCCTGCCAGCGGTCTTTCTGCGTTGACCTGCTGGGCACCCATATCGATCGGATTTTTAGTGGGAATTGTAACCGGACTCATGGGAGTGGGCGGCGGATTCATCATGTTTCCGGTTCTGGTATATGTCATCGGTGTACCCACCTCGATCGCTGTGGGCACCAGTGCTTTTCAGATACTGTTTGCATCCGGGTATGGTGCCTTCGCACATTTCGGTGCGGGACATGTAGAGCTCAAACTTGTGGCCATGCTTCTTACCGGATCAATGGTGGGTGTTCAGATCGGCGTTTATGCCTCCGACCGTCTCGGAAATAAAAATATTCGTAAATACTTTTCATTTGTCATCGGCCTGGCCATCTTAATGATCATCTACAGCCTGATAAAAAATCTCTTTTTCTAAAGGACCTGACCCGGTCTATTTTTAAATATAAAACTGCTCTGACTGAAACAAAGTGAATGTTCAAGAACGCTTATGTTGGCTTTTAAAAATTGCTAGTATCTAAAAGTTGCCTGTAGTAATGTTAGCCAAACATTGATAAGCAATTTACTTATTACGATAAAATCGTTTAATTTTTAAAAACAACAGATTTTTAAAATTATTTTAGTTAATTGTATTTTTTGCTTAAATATATTTAGTAACTTCCGGTTAGGTTTTTGCATAGGATTCCGAGCAGTACTGTTTATTACAATAAATACCACCGTGGCGGCACCTTTTCGGAGTTAACAGAAAAACAAGAGGTAAAGCTGAAAGACCTTCTGAATTATAATTTAAATAGTATACGTGCTTATTTATTAAAGGAAGATCTGAATGGACGGTGGACATATCTGTCTCCGGCATGGGCAGGCAAGTTTCTGGACAGGTGGTGCACACGTGTTATGAAGTCAAAAATAGAACCTCTAAAGAAAGAGGCACGGACGCTTCGCAGGCATAAACAATTAATTTTAAACTGGTTTAAAGCAAAAAAAGCATTCTCAAGCGGTATTGTAGAGGGCCTGAACAACAAAGTAAAAGTGACAGTGAGAAAATCTTATGGTTTTAGAACACTTAAATGTACTGAAATAGCTTTATATCACGTACTTAGCGATTTACCGGAACCAAAATTTACCCACAAATTTTATTGACGAAGCTTTTTTTTAAACAACAGCAGCCTCAACATCTTAAAACACCTTTTCTGTTGACATATAAACGCACAGAACCTATAGTTCAAGATTGTAAAAAAGTTCTTATCAGATTATCAAAGACCTATATTTTCTCCATCACAAAGCTGGTTCTTATCAAAAAACAGGCACTCAAACACAAAAATGATTACGGTCACACGAAACACAGCTATCACCCTTCTGATGCTGACCACTATATTCTGGGGAAGTTCCTACGCATTCACCAAAGCTCTGACAGTTCATTTTCCACCCCTATGGGTCGTCACTTTCCGCTTCGGGCTGGCTGGCATGGTACTGCTTGCGCTTTCTTACCGTGAAATTATCGCCGCAATACGCAACAGCGCAGGTGCAGATCTCCTGCAGTTGTGTTCTCTCGGGGTTATTAATTTTGTCGCCATCCTGTGTTTCACCACAAGCCTGCAGGCCATAGAAGTTACCAATAGCGGCTTTATCCTTTCCTCCGCACTGCTGCTTGTACCGTTGATGGAATTTCTTTTCCTTGGAAAACCCTTGAGCCGCAACGTGCGTATCGCACTGCTGCTTTTGACTATCGGTATTTACTGCATGTCTTTCGGATTCGGGCTGCCAAAACCCTTCCGCTGGGGAGAGAGCGTTGGTTTTATAGCCGCCGTGCTGTATGCAGTTTATATCATCATGCTGGGCGGACTTTCACGCAAGTTTCATTCCGGAGTTATCATGTCGTTTCTTTTTCTTATAACTGCGGTCATTGCAGGGCCGACAGCCTTTTTTACCTGCGATGCTGATTTTACTCTTTTTGCCGACTACCGGACTTGCCTCGACCTTGTATACCTGGCCCTGGTCGGCACGGCAATTCCGTATGTGCTCATGGGCGTGGGACAGCGCACGCTTGATAATCAGACATCAGCATTTATCTATATTTTCGAGCCTGTGGCTGCGACAATGATTGCGCTGCTGTTTTTCGGCGAATCGATACCGCCGGTCACCTGGATAGGCGCAGGCATCATCCTGGCAGGTCAGTATATCGCGGTTTGCCGCAAATAACAGTTTAACGGGCACCTGCCCCGGTATTTTGACAACTACAATAAAAAAGAGAACCTGTATTTATCGGCAAGTGAACAATTTGCGGGCAGACCCAAGCAGGCCTAGGCGGTGCTGGCACACAATCAGAGGGTGATTGCCAGTTGCAGAAGATAAACATAACCGAGGGTTTTCATGAAGGCAATAACCAAAACCAGGACAGGGTCTAACTAAACTTAAAAACCATCTAAGCAGAGCTGTAATTTCTTGCATATGTATTAGTTGCAGGATATAGTTTTTATAAATCAACAATAAAAAATATTAAAGGAGCTGTTATGAACATGAAAACAAAATTGACTTTATCACGCTGCATGATTGCCATTTTATGTCTGGGTGCATTCCTGGGGGGCTGCGGTTATTATTCTTATGGAGACATTCAGAGTCTTATCTGGAATACCAGCGGCGGCGGTGACCTTGTTTTTACAATAACAAAAGATGATGCACTCTACCAGATACAGGTCTCCCAGTATGAATTCAAAGAAACCGACCTGGAAATCAGTCTGTCAGAAGAAGACGGGGATGTCTACTTCCTGGTTGACAATATTTTTAATAAAAAAAGAAATCTCTTTCAGGACACCCTTGCCCCGGGAGGCGAAACAGGATCATGGACATCCATCACTCTGGTCTTTGAAGATCTAAACCTGACCATAAAAAATATTGATCTCCAGGGCGAGCTTAAAATCCTTTATGAATTTATAACAGAAAAAATGCCTGCCCTGCAGTAGGATGGAACATAAAAAGCAGCAAAGGATAGTCTGATCATGAGCAAAAGATATGGTTGTGATCCTGACAATAAACAACCACGCTCAAAGAACGTGGTTGTTTATTTATTTTTGATAGAAGCCAGTGCCAGGCGGAACTCAGTTCCATGCATCAGGATTGTGGTCCATATAATATTTTTCATTACAGTCTTATCCATTTTTTTATCGAGGAACTCATACCGGCTACTTCCCCTGGATCTTAAGGCCATTTCTCTTGCAACTTTCAGCAAGGATGGATACTTGGCGTAGAGTGGGTCGGTAAACAGATTTTTGCCTATTTCTTCCTTGTTAACATCGTAAATAATTCGGCCATCCTTCTGCATCATCCATATTTCCACAGGAAAATTTGTGACTTTCTGACTGATGATTATATCAAAGAAATCAGGCTCTGTTAAAATGCTGACAGAACCAATAAAATCACCGTCCTTACTAAAGACAGGATATTCAAGATCGAATCCGACAAAGCCCTCCACCGTATCAATTGCATAACTCACAAGGGGTTTTTGTGTTGCAAGCATCCGTACAATCTGCTCCTGTGAGCTAATATCAGCCCCGAGTATTGAGGAGAACTTCGCAGGTGCGACATTAACAATAATCCCCTTAAGATCAACCGTTGCACAGTCAAAAGCATGCTCATTTTTTTCATACAATGCCTGGAGGGCGTTTTTAGCTTCCCGGCCTGTAAGACCGGCAGATGAAAGTTTTTGCGCAGTCTGCTCAACACCTTTTAGCATTTCATTAAAAATGTTATAGATCTGCTGACTGGTTTTTTCCAGCAGCAAAGCAAACTGAAATTCGGCAGGCTGAAATCTGCCGTCAACAATTTGTTTATACATATACGGATATGCGGCATCACCCTTTTCATCAAAACATACTTCCCCGAGCGCACCGGTATATGTCCGTCCTGCGTACCAGTTAAAAAGAGCTTCAGGGCTGTTATCTCCTTCATTTACAGCACAAAGAAATGTTGACATCGCATCATAGGCTTCAATAGCGAAAATGGTCGGCACAATTCCGTAAGCTTTTTCATAATCAGAGGTAATCTTATGCTTAAAGCCGTAGGATGGAGAGGTATAGACCAGACCGTTGCTGTATTGCGGCTCTGTTAAAAGTTCCGGCCGTTCAATTGTGCGGGTACCTGCAAATTGAGCAGTAATCCCCATGGTCCTGGCCTGTTTAACAATGTTTGCCGCCTTACCGGCACTCAGAAGCACCAGCACATCGGGTTTTGCTTCCTTAATGCAAGTAAGCTCAGGGCCAAAATCCTTCTTCCCGGGATCATATGAAATTGAGGCTGCAATTCTATTTTTGAAATTATTTTTAATAATATCCGCCCAATTATTCCCGTAGCTGTTATCCATATTAAGGATTGCAATACGTTTGAATCGTGTGAGGTATTCGGCCAGTTGATGTTCTTCCATTTGAGCGCTAAGGGTGAATCTCACTGTGTGACGGGCTTCTGTTCTTTTAAATACTGCGCTGGCAATTGCGATATGAAAAATCCCCTTTTCTGCGGCCATTGAGTGCAGAGCACCGGATGCCCAGCTGGCAGAACTAATAATTGCGATTGGGGGATTTTCCATCAAGATAAACTCATTAAAAGCCTTGATCGCACCGGTAGCGTCACTCCTGCCATCTTTAAAGATCAGCTCTACATTCTTATCAACTTCAGAAACAGCCATTTGAATTGCATTTTTCTGTTCATTGGCAATCTTCTCAAAAGGGGAGGAAAAAGGAAGTATAACTCCTATAATTTTTTTAGCGGATGCTTCAGAAGTACTTGAGAAAAATGCCGTGAAAGGGAGGAAAACTATCAAAAGAATAGAAACTGTAAAGATAATAGTAACTCTATTTTTCATGTGAGATCACCTTTTCTATAATTTAGCTTTTTAAAATATTAATCATTTGATATTTGTGGTTGGTTTTCATTCGACGTTGGTCTTTGGATGTTCAATGCCTGTCCTGCCTGTCGCGAATAGTAATAGGGGTCAGGGCAGCACTCTTGACCGTTCGAGTTCTGATACTATTTTCCCGATCTTCTTTTTTAGTTTTATATCCTTATTCATTTGCATTGCTACACGACGGCTTGATTGGGATACCCCAGATTCACCAATACCGAAGTGTGTTCCTATATCCTTCAACTTTTGACCGCTGTACCTATGACAGATATAAAACTGCACTCGTTTTAACAGCACCGGGTCTTCCGGTATCGATTTTTCTACATATTTATTTATCTCTCCAAGATCCGGCTTTTCATGAAATTTTTTCACATCAGGCAGATTACGATCTTCTACCCTTCTGTCTATATGTTTGTTACGTATCTCATTTATAAACTCAACAGCACCCAGAATTGTTGATGCAAATATGTTCTGCAAAGGATTTTCTGATTCTTTCCCAACCATTGATTCAACAAAACGCCTGTATTGCTTTCTTGCTGCCACAACCTTTCTGTTGAACAAACCAAGTATAAAATCTGCATATAGCCCGTCGGGTTTTTCTTTACATCTATTCCTGTCTCAGATGTTTTTAATTGATACCCTCTGAGATCTTTACATCAATTAAAACTACCTGTCAAGAGTGTAGCTTTGACCCCTTTGGTTTACTCTTGAAAGCAGATAAAAACCCGAATAACGATCAGGAACAGGAGTTCATTGACGAGCTGAAATTTTGCCTTGAGAAAGGTCCCCTTACGGATGATGAAAGGAAAATGCTGGACAGAATGATAAAGAAGCTTGGGATAAGTAAAGAACGGGCTGGGGAGTTGGAAAAGGAAGTGACTGCAGCCACAGCACAGAAGGAATAATTCAGGAGAATACTCTGATTTGGGAGAAAAATGGGTCATCAAAATTTAAGATTTACCTGGGGTAATCCCTAAAGCCCTCTCATAAACTCATCCCTCAGGTTCCGGTCATCATCGGAGGAAATAACGGCTTCAAGCTCAGCAAGGATCTTTTCTTTGTCCCGCGGCAGGCGGGCCTGTATCGGAAAGTAATTCGATGCATGGTTGGAAAAAAACAGACAATTTTTCAGATCAGATCCCTCGATCATAATCTTCAGCTCATTTACCAGTTCAAATTTACCGGGCAGTTCAAACCGGCCCTTTATCTGATGATCATAAAGAGGCGTCCCCGGAACCACCATTAAGGTGAGTGCGCCGATATGATTCGGTTCCATCCGGTTGAGAACTTTTATCGTCTCTTTTGCGTGAACCCGGCTTCTTTTTTTTCCGCCAAGCCCGAGAAGCACCGTAACATTCAATTTCATGCCCGCATTCCTGACCCTGGCTGCAGCATCGACCATATTGTCAATGGTTGCGCCTTTTTTCACAAATTCAAGCGTCTGCGGGTCACCGGATTCAAGTCCCATGTAGACAATAGAAAGTTTTTTTTGTCTTAAGCCCTTAAGCTCTTCACCGGATTTCCGGAGAATACTTTTTGCATTGGCATAAATTCCGACTCTTAAAAGTTTTGGAAATTTCAAAAGAAGCCGGTCCAGAATTTCAGCAAGAAGATCCTGTTTCATGATAAGCGGATCACCATCACATAAAAAAATTCTTCTCACATCACCACATGTGTTTAATGCTGCGTCATCGATATCTGAAAAGATCTCTTCTTTTGATTTTATTCTGAATTTTTTTTCAATATAGGCCGGGCAAAACGTACACCGGTTATGGGAACAGCCGACAGTTACCTGAAGGATCAAACTGTCAGCTTCGTTGGGAGGACGTATGATTCTTCCTTCGTAATTCATTTTATGTCGTAAACACGTTTTATCTTTTCAGCCATCTCATGCTGTGACACGGTCTCCTGGGTACCCGCAGTCATATCCCTTAAAGTAATATTGTTTTCATTGACCTCGTCAGGGCCCATGATGATAACCAGTTTTATGGCACGGTTGGATGCGTAGGAAAGCTGTTTTTTAAGTTTACTTTTTTTATAATATATTTCCGTCTTTATTCCATTTTTTCGAAGGATTGTTGCAACCTTCATATTTTCCTTCATAAAACTATCATCGAAACAGGTAATAAGCACCTGCGTATTTCCGGAAAGAGTTTCCCCTGACGCCATTTCCTCCATTACAGTGACAAGCCGTTCAAGCCCGAAAGAAGTCCCGGTTGCAGGAATTGTATTTTTTGAAAAGAGACCTATTAGATTATCATACCTGCCGCCGCCGGTAATACTGCCTATTTTAGGTTCTTTTACAATTGTTTCAAAAACCGGGCCGGTATAATAATCAAGACCGCGCGCCAGTGAAAAATCAAACATATAATTTTCTTCACAAACACCATAAGCCGTCAGTGAATCCCTGATAATTTCAAGTTCTGCCATACCTTCGGCGCCTTCTTCTGTCTGTTTAACAATCGATGCCATCTCTAAAAGCGGATCACCACAGGATGAATCATTAATGATGAAATCCGAAAGTGATTTTTCAAGTTTAGCATTTAGTATTCCGCTGTCTTTCAGATCACGCAAAACACTTTCAGCACCGATCTTGTCAAGTTTGTCCAGTGACCTTAAGAAAGAAGCGACCTCAACATCTTTAAGACCACAGCATAAGGCAAATGCATTCATTACTTTCCTGTTATTTATTCTTATTACAAAATTATCAAAACCGAGTTTTCCAAGGACTGTGTCTGTAATGGCAAGAAGCTCACCATCTGCATAAACACTGTCGGTTCCGATGATATCTATATCACACTGATAAAACTCCCGAAACCTGCCCTTTTGCGGTTTATCCGCCCGCCAGACCGGTGCGATCTGGTATCGTTTAAATGGTTTAGGAAGCTCAGGATGAGCAGAAACAACCCGGCAAAGCGGTATTGTCAGGTCATAACGCAAGGCCACATTTCTTCCGCCCCGGTCTTCAAATTTATATATAAGCTTCTCGCCTTCTTCTCCATACTTGCCTTCAAGGGTTTCGGCATACTCCAGACAGGGCGTATCAAGCGGTTCAAAACCAAACGACTCAAAGACCTCTGTCATTAAGGAAATTATCCTTTTACGGACCACCATTTTCTGAGGCAGAAAATCCCTGAATCCTTTTGGTATTTGCGGTGCAGCCATTGTCCTTCTCCAATTTAAATGTAATTCTCCACGGTTAAAAGCCGTAGTTTAATCTTATAATTATTTATAGTTAACCGGAAACCTTTTCAGCACGTTTTTTAATCTCATCTTCATAGGCAGATATAAAATAATCAAATCCGGAATTTACAACTGCTTTACAAAAGATATTATCTTCCGGTTTCATATCAGGACTTAGTAAAGATCCTGCCGCTCTTAACGAACTCAATGCCATATCTTTATAGTTTTTAATATAAAAATAATAGGCGACTTCCTCAAGCCTTCTTTTAAAAGAGTTGATCCTTGCATCATCAAAAAACTTAACGCAGGACTCTTCCCGCAGTGCTTTTATCCGGTCTTCATTTAAGGACTGATCTGAATCCGTTTCATCTTTCAGGATATCCGTTATTTTAACCCACTGTTCTTTGGCATAATCCGAGGTGAGGAACCAGAAGGTCATATCCTTTTTTTCAAACAGACCGTTTATATCATCGTCTGAAAGTTCCTTTTCACTGATTTCGTCCTTTTTGATCAGATCATATATAAATGTTTCCTGCCGGGTACTTTTTTGATCAGAAAAAAAACTGTCCCACTGCGCAATATTGGCAGAAACAAGCTGTCCGTTCTTCTCCGACAGCATCCGTGCTTCATCAATAATAAAAGAAGCATAGTCAATTGCTATTTCAAAGAACTCGGTCTTTTTATCAGAAAGGATCTTTTCCACGAGCACCTTTGCCTCTTTTCGCATTGACGTCATAACTTCTATTTCTTTTATACCGGTTACGTCACTGACCAGGATATTAAATATTTTATTTTCGTGCGCCGTAACCGGCTTCACCACAAAAATAAACCTGTGACCCTCGGCATCAATAATGGAGCTGTATGCAGCAGTATCAGGAAGTTCAGCTTTTTTTAAAACCGATGTTGTTTCTTCTTCCACAGCATCAAGCGTTATGCTGATCCCTTTCTGTTTTAAAGCATGTACAGTTCGTTTTATAACCTTCTGAACATCCTTGCTGCCGATTTCTTTATAAATGCCTTCCAGCAATTTAACCGAAAGATCCTCTGATAAAGAAGCGAGTATTTTTATAATATTTTCAGCTTCATCCGGTTTTGTTTCAGTTGTCTTTACCATAAAGGTTAACGCCTGAATCCCGGTATCCTCGATTATTTCAGTTATAATTCCTTTTTTTTCATTTTCCCGGGTTTTGAAAAAATCCTGTACAAGCGCATCTTCGTTTTCACCGGCATCATCAAAACCGCCAGAAAGCACAGCATGTTTTATTCTCTGGGTAAGATTTTCAAGTTCAAGCAGCTCACTTGCCACCCCGCCATCTATGATCAGGTCACTCTTATTAAAAATATCCAGGATCTTTGTACCTGTCTTTGGTAAAAACACTTCATTCTTTACAAATTTCTGAAGGAAGTTTATATGCTCGATTCCGGACATATGTTTTATGAACTCCAGAAGGACTTCCCTTTCTTTAGACCCTGCATTTAAAAATCTTTTCGTAACGATAGGAAGATATTCTTTTTCAATTTCAGAAATTTCAGAGATCTTTTCCTTAAAATATGAATCAAGCTGAGGTGAATCTAATACATATGCAACCAGATCATCCAGAATTTCATTAACCCTATTGCCTGAAATATCATTTTCCTTTACTTTTCCAATTTTTTTGCCTTTTTTACCGGACATCCTTATCATTTCCCTTCAAAATTTGTTACAATTTAATTAAACAGGAAATTATAGATAATTAAGAACTATAAGTCAAAATCAATTTAAAAAGAAATTTTATCTTGACTGAAATAAAAACTTGTCTTATTCTTTAAGGCTAATAAACAAAGCTTTAAACAGCTGGGGGATCGTATAGCGGCAATACGCAAGACTCTGACTCTTGTTACCCAGGTTCGAATCCTGGTCCCCCAGCCAAATTCTGGTCCCATCGTCTAGTGGCCTAGGACGCCGGCCTCTCACGCCGGTAACACGGGTTCGAGTCCCGTTGGGACTATATGAAGAATAATTAAGCACTTAGCAAACATCGCTGAGTGCTTTTTTTATTCCTGAAAAATCAACACCCACCACTAAACCCATCACCAAGTCTGAGAATCAACATTTCCAGAACAAATTAATTAGTTTTTCATTCAAGGAGATAAACGGAAACCAAGGTACCCTTTTTCGTGTATAATGCGTGATTCACATATGTGAATGTTGCGGGTGGGGGATTTTCAAGTGGCCACAGGCGGGGGATTTTAGATAGCCATCGGGGATTCAGAAAAACCTTTCAGACCAATTGCCCAATCTCCCTTTGTAAATAATTTTTGACAAACGTATCTGTCTGATTGTCATTCAATAAGGCATTTATTTTTTCTTTAAACTCAGATATTCGGTCAAGTTGTTTTGCAGCCTTTAAGGCTACTTGCCAGGCACCGGCAACGTCACTGTAGCCGATTTCGTAACCATAGCCCTGTGCTATCCATTGCAGTGCGGAGGTACCGGTAATAAAAGAAAAGTATGGTTTTGTTTCCAGAAAATCCTGTCCTGCCCGGATAAGAGTCTTCGGTTCACAGGGGTAGCCTTTTGCGAGAAATGATGCAACATCAAGCATTCCAAGACTTTTTGCTGCAGCAAACCATTTGCCCCGCTCATCCGGAATGCTTGACTCGACAAGATTCTTTAAAATATCTTCCGGCTGTTTGACCGGATATTTCATAACGATTGCTTTGCAGGTTGCAAGATACGTTGTTTTTCTGTTTGCGGTGAACGCATACTCAGCATAGGCTTCATCATAACGCTTCTGTGATAGCAGGCTTTCCTCACAGAAGACATCAATTGCCATATCAGATTGGTTAAGACCC
Source organism: uncultured Thermodesulfobacteriota bacterium (assembly GCA_964387595.1). Lineage (GTDB taxonomy): Bacteria > Desulfobacterota > WTBG01 > CAIYCZ01 > CAIRTM01 > JAHEEI01. The sequence goes on from CAYLYF010000014.1 coordinate 44,042, forward strand.
CGCGTGTCTTCAGCATATGCTATTGCAGCATCATATTTACCCATTTCTACAAGTGCACGGGCTCCAAATTTACGAAAGAACCACATTTTATACGGTTCTTTCTCAAGCAGCTCAAAAAGTTCCTGATACCTACCGGCCCGCAACAAACTCGCCAAGCATACTACGCTGCCGCGAAAATAGGCGCGCATTTTTTCAGACCAGCTTGTAACTGTAACATCGTACATACGATCAGCCCATTCGTTTGCAATGACCCTTGAATCTTCTTCATATTTTTCGCCTAAACCGCATAGTCTGTCCCACTGCTCACCCATTATATCAAGATAGCCATAACCATCATCCTGGTACGCTTCCCATATTTTTTCAAGCCAGTTTTTTCTCACATCAAGAGGCGTTACTGTTTTTCCAATAAGAGCAGCAGTCTCATCAATGACTTTATTGACCGCTTCACCCAGTGCGCCGGATGAAGAGTCAATCTGTTCCAGGGCCGGGACAATTTTTTTAATTAATAAAACTGCGCCTTCACACGCAGTCAGAGGATCTTTTCGGTAAACTTTTTTTATTTCTGACAATGCTTCTTTTAACCGTTTCGCAGCCAGCCTGCTTCCGCGCCAGCCATATGCTCGGGCACGCAAATGTGCTGTGAATTTCCATTTATGTTTTGACATAAATTTATCAAGCTTTCTTTATCTGCTCAATGGACACGACAAGCTCTGTCAGGGTTCTGTTAACAGGTGTAAAAATACCGTGTTTTTTTCCATAAGAAACAACAGCACCGTTTATCTGATTTATTTCCGTCTTTCTGCCTGCCAGTATATCCTGAAGCATTGAGGAATTGTTGGCAGAAGTATTCCTGCACACATCAAAAACTTTTTTTAAAGGGTCATCATAAGGCAGTCTAACCCCCAGAATTGATGCCACCTTCACCCCCTCGGCAAGCACCTTTTTTATGATCTCAACAAGATGCGGCATTTCGGGGATACTGCCGTTATTAATACGCATTATCGCAGTCAGTGGATTAATGCTCATATTAATAAGCAGCTTTCCCCATAACAAAGAGCTGATATCATTTGAAACGGCCGTATTAATTCCGGAGCCATCAAAGACCCTCTTTATTTTTTCAGTATAACTTTCTGAATTTACAGCCAGAGCACCAATAATAGTATCTCCCTCTCCCGTATGTCTCACATGACCATCATCAATAAATAAAGCCCCATGAGATGTTGTCCCGGCAAGCACCTGTTCTTTTGATATATGGTTACAGATCAGCTCAACATTACCGATCCCGTTTTGAAGCGTCAAAACCACTGTTTTCTCAGAAACTGCAGGCAAGACCCGTTGAACTGCAGCTTCGGTATCAAAGGCCTTTACCATAATGATAACAGCCTCTGCCGTTCCTATATCCGCTGCATCAGAGGTGATCGAATTAAATTTCGAGTTCCAGCTTTTATCTTTTTCATCAAGAAATATTCCTTTTTTCCTGATATTTTTAACACGTTGACCATTTTTTTCAAGGAGCCACACCTCATGACCTGCCATACAGAGACTGGCCGTAATTAAAGTCCCCATTGCACCCGCACCGACAACTACTGTTTTCATAACAGCAAATCCTTAATTAAAAAACAGATTTATTTAGTTAAAATTTATTATTATTCAAACTGATCTACAGCAGCAATAATTAAATAAGTATTTAATATATTAATTGAAATAAATCTAAAGACTATTAACCATCATGTCAACTTAAAATATGTATCTTGACATCAAAATTAATAACTGTAAAATTGTTTCGGTTCAAATACCTTTACAACTATAAACAGGTACAGGCAAACGATATGAAATCAGCGATTCTTCTTGATATGCTCTTCATGGTAGTCGGCGGGCTAAGCATATTTCTTCTGGGAATGAATAATATGTCAAGCGGCATGCAGGCTGTTGCCGGAAATAAGATGCGGCAGCTGATTAGCGCTGTAACAAATAACCGTTTTATGGCCTTAACTGTGGGCTTCATCGTAACAGCCATCATCCAGTCAAGTTCAGTCACCACTGTTATGGTCGTCGGTTTTGTTAACGCACAGCTGATGACCCTGACCCAGGCTATCGGCGTTATTCTGGGTGCGAATATCGGAACAACGATTACCGGCTGGATCCTGGTATTAAAAATCGGAAAATACGGACTGCCTCTTTTAGGCTTTGCCGGTCTTTACTTTCTGTTTTGTAATAATGAACGGAACAGATATATCGCCAGAATGATCATGGGAATAGGGATGGTCTTTTTTGGTCTCGAACTGATGAAGGACGGCTTCATGCCCATTAGAAGCGAGCCTGAATTTCTGGCCATGTTCCAGGCCTTTGCGCCGGAATCTGTGAGCGGACTGATACTATGCGCAGCAACAGGAGCAATCGTCACTGCAATCATCCAGTCTTCATCCGCATCAGTCGGTATTGTAATGGGTATGGCTGCAACCGGAGTCATAACCTTTTCCGCTTCTGTTGCACTTGTCCTGGGCATGAATATCGGAACCACCATCACTGCTTTTCTTGCCTCTTTGGGAACAAATACAAACGCCAAAAGAACAGCATATGCCCACACCTTCATAAACATCATGGGCGCTGTGATCGTTCTGCCCTTCTTCCCTGTTTTCATGAAGATAATTCCTGCAATTGCCGGCATAGACCCGAACATCAGCGTATTAAAAAACGGCGTTGAGACCTTTCCCCATATCATAAAAGGGATCGCCATTGCCCATACAACATTTAACATCTTTGCGGTACTTATCTTTGTCCCTTTTGTAGGCATTATCTCTAAAGTACTTTTAAAAATTGTGCCGGACAAACCTTACAAGGAACAGCCCCGCCTGACAAAGCTGGATGTTAGAATGCTTGAAACCCCGATGATGGTCATTGAACAGTCTCGAAATGAAATACTTCACATGGGACAGACGATAAAAAGAATTCTTGACGACCTCCGCTCAATTATAGATGATAACGATGAAACTGAAGATCAGATCAAAGAAATATTTCATGAGGAGGAAAATCTCGATAACATACAAAAAGAAATAACTACTTTTTTAATGGATACCATTTCAGGCGAAATTCCCCACAGCCTGGTTCAGGAAGCCCATGCACAGCTTCGTATGGCTGATGAATATGAGTCCATGAGCGATTATGTAACAAACATCCTAAAACTAAAGCTTAAGCTTCAAAACAGTAACATCACTCTTTCCAGTGAAGATAAAATTGATATTTTATCCCTTCATGATCAGATCTGTGTCTACTTTAATCTGGTACATACGGCTATTTTAGAACGTCATCCCGGAGTCATTCCCCAGATACAATCCGACGGCAGTGCAATAGTACATCACTTTCGTGAAATAAGAACAAGGCATCTTCAGCACATACCGGAGACAAAAAGAGACCCGCTTTTAAGCGTAACCTATATGAATATGTTAAACTCATACCGTAGAATAAAAGACCATGTTGAAAATGTAGCGGAAGCACTGGCCGGAGAAAAGTAAAGAACCCTCTTTTCCCTTTTCAACCAACAGCACGATTTTAGATAAGAACGCAAAGACAACTCATTCAGAAACGCTAAAAATGAACTTCTCCTTACTCACAGACATGTTTTTCATGGTTCTTGGCGGGTAAAGCAACATTTATTCTGTAAATTCCCGGCAACCATCATTCAGTCTCCAT